>JAGCYQ010000058.1 GCA_017960765.1 Treponema sp. | reverse complement strand
GTGACATAGTATCTGGCCGGTCTGAGCCCGTTCCTGTCCAGGCATGCGCCGAGTCTCTCGCCGTCGGTGAAGATCACCGCGGCAGGTCCGTCCCACGGCTCCATCATCGTTGCCCAGTAATGATAGAAATCACGTTTCTGCTCTGTAAGCGAGTCATCATGTTTCCATGGCTCAGGAATACAAACCATTACGGCAAGAGGCAATGGCATTCCGTTCATCACAAGATATTCAAGGGTGTTGTCCAGCATGGCGGAATCTGAACCTGTTACATCAACTTCTCCCTCGCGTGCAAGCATTCTGTCAACATTTCCGCGGATTGTGTTAATCTCTCCGTTATGTGCGATAAAACGGTTCGGATGTGCGCGCTGCCAGCTTGGATTTGTGTTGGTGCTGAATCTTGAATGAACCAGAGCCAGTGCAGAAGCATATTCCTCAGATTGAAGGTCACTGTAGAAAGTCCTCAACTCATGAACAAGGAACATTCCCTTATAGACAATGGTTCGTGAAGAAAGTGAACATACATAAGTTTTGGAGGATCCTGTTTTTACTGAACAATCCTTTTCAAAAGAAAGCCTCAGGGCATAAAGTTTTTTATCAAATTCAAGTCCCTTGTCACATCCTTGTGGTTTTGCAATAAAGGCCTGCCAGATAGAAGGCATGCAGTCACGCGCTTTTTTACCGAGCACATCAGCATTGACAGGAACCTCACGCCAGCCAAGGAACTCAAGGCTCTGTCCGGCACAACATTTTTCAAAACGTGCTTTCTCTGATTTCACATCATCAGCTGGAAAAAATATCTGAGCGATACCGTATTCACGTTCTCCACGTGAGCCTACGAGTTTTTCCGCCGCCTTCTTAAAAAAATCATGGCTGATCTGCACGAGGATTCCGACACCATCCCCCGTTTCACCGCTGGCATCCTTACCGGCACGATGCTCAAGCTTTTCAACAATACTAAGCGCATTGTCAACAATCTTGTGCGACTTACTTCCATCAATGTTTACTACTGCTCCGATTCCACAAGCGTCATGTTCAAAACTTGGTTCATATAATGTCTTCATCTTTCTTGCTCCAAAAATGCAAAAGGGCCGCATACACAGGAACAGTAAACCTGTATATACAGCCCCATTGCCGGTTTTGAGATAGTAAAACAAAAAAGGCCGTAGAAATCACCCCCGGAAATTCCAAGAATAACATCTACGACCTCTTTGCCGTTGTTTCTACATATAATAATGAATTCTTATGGAAATAGTCAAGTACTTTGAAATTGTTTTCTATATTGTTTATGTTCTTTTTGCATATCCAGAAATCTTTTACAAATAAAAAAAGGGGGCCATTGCTGACCCCCGGGATTGTCATGTTATTCGATTAGTCCTGCAAGGCCTCATAGCCTTCTTCACCAGTGCGGACCTTTACAACATTCTGAACATCGTAGACAAAGATCTTTCCGTCGCCGATGTTACCGGTGTAAAGAACTTCCTTGGCGGCCGTGATTACCAGGTCAACAGGAACCTCGCTTACAACGATGTCTACCTTGATCTTAGGCAGCAAAGTCATATCCATCTCGACACCACGATACTTCTGGACGTTGCCGTGCTGCTGACCGCAACCAAGTACGTTTGTTACAGTCATACCTGTTACGCTGATTGCGTTCATTGCGGCCTTGAGCTCATCGAACTTGCTCTGGCGTGTAATGATTGTAACCATGTGGAACTTTGCATCCGGACGTGTGGTTGCCTTTGTTACAGGAATTGCCTTTTCAACCGGAACAGTACCTGCAGCAGATGTCTCTCCGCCAAGAACCTGTGGAGCCATGATGAATCCTGCATAGCTTGAATCAATTCCGTGTTCAAGCTTATCAAGACCTATGATTTCCTCCTCGCGGCTTGCACGAAGACCATGAATCTTCTTTATCAGGGCAAAGGTGATTACCATGCAGATTACTGTCCAACCGACGATTGAGAATTCACCGAGAGCCTGAACACCAAGATGCTTTGCTCCGCCACCGTAGAAAAGACCAGACTCTACGTTGAACAAACCGTCAGACAATGTACCCCAGATACCGTTTGCAAGGTGAACAGCTACTGCACCAACCGGGTCATCGATGTGGAGCTTCAGGTCAAGGAACTCTACAACAAGAACTACTATGATACCGGCGACGATACCGATTATGCTTGCACCAAGGGCATCAACTGTGGCACAAGTCGGCGTGATTGCAACAAGACCGGCCAAAGATGCGTTGAGTGTCATTGAGACATCGGGCTTACCGTTCTTGATCCATGTGAAAATCATTGTCGTACAGCATGCAACTGCAGGAGCAATTGTCGTTGTGGTAAATACAGCGGCAAGACCACCAACACCCTCAAGCTGAACACAGGCGGCACCGTTGAAACCATACCAGCCGAACCACAGGATGAAAGTTCCCAATGCACCAAGAGTCAGTGAGTGACCTGGAATTGCATGAACCTTTGTTACCTTTCCATTCTTGTCGCGGTCATACTTTCCGATACGCGGACCAAGGAAGATTGCACCGATCAATGCGGCAGTTCCACCTACGGAGTGAATTGCGGCACCTCCTGCAAAGTCAACGAATCCCATCTGAGCAAGCCAGCCCTGAGGATTCCATACCCATCCTGCCTCAATCGGATAAACGACAGCAGAAATGATTGCTGAATAAATACAGTATGCGCTGAACTTTGTGCGTTCTGCCATTGAACCGGAAACAATTGTCGCTGCTGTTGCACAGAACACAAGGTTGAACACAAAGCTTGACCAGTCAAGGTCTGCAAAATTTGTAAACAGCTGAAGATTAGGTTTACCGATGAATCCAAAGAAATAATTCTCGCTCATCATCAGGCCGAAACCAAGCAACATGAACATCGGTGTTCCAATACAGAAATCCATCAGGTTTTTCATGATGATATTTCCGGCATTTTTTGCTCGTGTAAAACCGGTTTCCACCATTGCAAATCCACACTGCATAAAAAATACCAATGCAGCGCCAATCAAAAACCAAACGCTCCAAACTTCACTCATAAGAGTACCTCCATATTCAGTGAACTCCGGGAATATATGCGGCATAGCCACAAGCCAGCCCGGAAATAACACTTATCAATTTAATATAAAAAAACGCCATAGATAAAATCCTTTGTTCAAGGACCAACCTATGGCGTCTTTGCCTAAATAAAAAAATGCCACGTCTCATAAACATAAAACGCAGCACCTTTGCTAAAATAAAAAAGCGTCGCAGAACCAAATCTACGACGCCCTTGTCTTTCGATGTTTTACTTATACCACATTCAATTTTTTTTGTCAATCATTTTGAAAAAATAATTTTACCCTATAAAAAAAATTCTTAATATGCTAGACTTGCGACGGAGAATCATTATGGCGTTGAGTGTTCAATATCTTTATAACTATACTATCAGTTTATTCAAGCTTAAACTTGTTGCAGGAAAAGACGGTCTAAACAAATATGTCAGCTGGATGTGTTATACCGAAGACCCCGATACCATTGAGTTTATCCGTGGAAATGAACTTGCCATCACAACAGGCTTGAATGTGTTCCGCCACTCACAGAATACTGATGATAAATCGAATGAGTACATTACAGAATTTCTTTCTCGTACAATCTCCGAGCTTGTGAACCGCAATGCATCAGGGCTTATCGTTAATGTCGGAAAATACATAAACACAATTCCTGTTGAGATTATTGCCTTGTGCGACAGATTGCAGTTTCCGCTTTTTACGATGCCATGGGAAATACACACAATTGATTTAATGCAGGAAGTCTGTAATAAAATTGTCAACGATAATCAAAAACACAAGACCCTTGAACAGAATTTTTATGAGGCAATTTTCAGGCCACGCAGCTTTGAGGTATCAAGTCTGGAGAACACTCCCTTTGCAAATACAAATGAGTTTTCCGTCATTCTGATGGAACTGCCCGAGAATCTTTTTGAAAACGACAATGACCAGCTCAAGCGTTATGTTGATTATTCATTTAATCCAAAAATCGGCTTGAGTCCTTTGGATTTCTGCTGGTTCTTATACAACGGAAAAGTGATTTACATTCTTCATACTGACGGACGTGACACTGCGGCCTTGATGAACAAGATAATAAAGAAAGACAGGCATTTTACAGGTGCAAGAATCTCGGTTTCTGACTTATGCAATTCCTACAGAGAACTTGGAGCAGTATTTGATCATGCAGATTTTGCACTCAGGTTCTGCAGCAGACAGACAACATTATGTGACTATTCTACTCTTGGAGTTTATAAAATCTTTGCGGAGGTAAAGGACCTTTCGGTTCTTAAGAACTTTTACAATGAAGTCTTAGGTAAGCTAGATTCACTGGGCAAGGCAAAGCGAGATGATTATCTAGCAACATTAAAGCTTTATGCTGATTTCGGCGGAAGGATACAAAAAACAGCAGAGGAAAATGCCGCTCACAGAAACACAGTCAATTACCGCATACACAGAATCTCGGAGATACTGGGTGTTGATCTTCAGGATTCAGAGACAATGTACAGGATACAGACAGCACTCCATATAAAGAATCTTCTTGATGAGCTTGGTGAATAAAAAAAAGACGGTGGACTCTTGAAAACTCGGGATCAAAAATCCACCGCCAAAAATCTTTCGGGCAAAAGGAGGTACATCTTTAAATCCCTAAGATTTTTATACGTTCGGAGTAATTAGCTCTCTCCGTCAATAAAGGGCTCCGGTTATTTCTTGTCAATCTCAAGAATTGTGTTAAGCAGAACATTTGCACCCTTCCAGCAGTTTTCCACAGGAGTATGTTCAAGCTCACAATGAGAATGACCGCCATCACTCGGAACAAAAATCATTGTCGTAGGAACGATGTCGCAAAGATACTGAGCATCATGTCCTGGTCCAGAATACATCCTGAGAGATGAGTATCCCAATTCCTTTGATGCTTTCTCAACATCATCGATAAACTCTGGATTATACTGTACAGTCTTGCGGCTCCATGCTTCCTCATAAGTCATAGTACAGCGTGCCCATTCCTTTGGCATGTTCTTAATGATACTGAGGCACTGTTCAATTACCTTTGGTTCCTGATGACGTGCATCAAGAGTAAACTTGATTTCATCAGGAATGATAGTATGAATGTTTGGATGACAGCTGATTTTTCCTGTTGTATAGACGAGTTTTTTATCAAGCTTGTCAAACTCAGTGTGCAGATAAAGCAAGGCCTGAGCGGCGGCATACAGTGCATCCTTTCTGTAAGGCATCGGGAATGTTCCTGCATGATCTGCCTGTCCCCTGAATGTAAACTCATAGTTGATCATTCCGCATACACCTTCAACAACACCGATGTCATATTTTCCATCCTCAAGAACAGGTCCCTGCTCGATATGAAGCTCAATCAAACCTGTAGTCTTCTTTGGATTAATTCTATTTGCCTCACTACCCTTAAATCCAGACTCATCAAGTGCCTGTCCGAATGTATAACCGGGAATATCCTTTGCCTCTGATGCAAGCATTGCAGTCTTGTCAAATTTTCCCGTCACGACACCTGAGCACATCATTGCAGGCTCAAAGCGTGCTCCTTCCTCGTTTGTCCATACAACAAGCTGAATCGGATGCTTGTGGGGTATTTTTTGTGTCACAATCGTCTCTATCGCTTCCATAGCTGTCATTACGCCAAGGATTCCGTCATAATTACCGCCCTGCCGGACTGAGTCACAGTGACTTCCGCTCATGATGACACCAGCCTCAGGATCAGAGCCTGGAAGAGTACAGTAAATGTCACCCATGTCATCGGTCTTAAAGTCAAGGCCAAGCTTTGTCATACGTGCCTTTATCTCGTTACGTGCCTGAATAGCCTCTGGTGAAAGCGAGAAACGTGTTATTCCACCATGACCTGTATCACCGAACTTTGAGAAAGTCTTTATCTTGTCTTCCATTCTTTTAATATCACATGTGTACATATATTGCTCCTATCTATTGTTTGAAATTGAAGTCCTTGACCCCGGCACAATTGCCTGAGAAGGACACACCAGAATACAAAGCTGACAACCGACACAGTTTTTATTCAGAACAGGTTTTCCGTTCTTGCCTAAATCCAATGCCTGATGTCCGCCGTCATAGCATGAAGTTATGCATCTTCCGCAAGCAACGCATTTCTCACGGACAAATTTTGGATACTGCCTTGTCTTTCTGTCCAGAATGTCTGTAGGAACTATTTTTGGCAATGCCTGTCCCACAATCTGCTGAACCGAATTGTATCCATACTTTGCCAGATAACGCTTGATTCCGTCTATCATGTCGTTAATTATTCCGTAGCCATACTGCATGACAGAGGTTGTTACCTGAACAGTACCGCAGCCAAGAGATATAAACTCCGCCGCATCACGCCAGGATTCAATTCCTCCCATGCCGCTTACTGGAATTGCCCTTGTCTCAATGCATTTCCGCATATCGTGTATAAATCGCAATGCTATAGGCTTTACTGCTTTTCCGGAATAACCTCCGATGCTTGTATAGCTTCCGACCTGTGGCTCAGACACAAACGAATCAAGATCGACATTCATAATCGACTTAATCGTATTGATTGCCGCAAGTCCGTCTGCTCCTGCATTGACTGCCGCTATAGCAGGTAACTCCATGTTTCCGATATTCGGTGTCATCTTTGCTAGAATCGGAATTGTTGTTCCGCGTCGTACAGCCTTTACATAAGATGCAACAAGCTCAGGATTCTGCCCCACATCGCTTCCAAGTCCATGAGTTGCCATGTGCGGACAAGAGAAATTACATTCAATGATGTCTGCTCCTGCCTGCTGGACCTGACTTGCAAGGCTTTCCCACTCCCGTTCATTTCTGCCCATTATGCTTGCGATGATTACCTTTGTAGGATACTCTGACTTGAGCCGTTTTATGAAACCCAGGTTTTCTTCCAGCGTATGATCACTTATCTGCTCAATATTCTTAAATCCCACAAAACTGTCATTCTCTTTATGAAGTGTCGTAAAGCGCGGTGAGACTTCTTCAGGAACAAAAGCTCCGATTGTCTTGAACGCAACTCCTGCCCATCCTTCATCAAAAGCCTTTGCTATCATCTCATAATTGCTTGCAACTACAGAGGATGAAAGGAAGAACGGATTTTCACACCGTACTCCGCAGAAAAGCGTATCAAGAAAGACTTCATCATAGTTTTCGCTGACAACACCATCCTTTAATTCAGCTGAATCCTCCGGTAAAGATAGAAGAGCGGAAACTGTCTTCTGAACCGTGACAGGACGTGTGATTTTTCCCTTCAGGCATGCCTCCTCACATTCTCTTGAAGCACAATTAAGACATGCCGTGTTTTTCTTGGCAAAAGAATAGGCGCCGCAATAATTCTCAAAGCGAAGTGAATACAATATCTTTGCCGCATCCACTCCGTTTTTACATGCCGCGGTACAGTTCTTGCTGTTGCAAAGAATACATGATGATGCTGATTCTTTAAGTATCTGTGAAGCATATTGAAAATCCATAACGGCTCCTTTAGAACTTAACTGCAGAACACTTTACAAACTTTCCTTCACCAGGTTTTCCAACGTAATTACCGTTATCATAAACAAGTGAACCACGAACATAGGTCTGAACAGGATAACCGTGAACTGTTGTACCTTCCCAGATTGTATGGTCATAATCAGAATGCATATTCTTTACGCTGATTGTGAAATTCTTCTTGGGATCATACAGAACGATATCCGCATCCTTTCCGACTGCAAGAGAACCTTTCTGCGTACATCCAAAAATCCTTGCTGGGTTTTCGGCACATAGCTCTACTGCACGGGAATATGAAATCTTTCCATCGGTAGCAGCTCCGAGCATGTATGGATACAGATTCTCCACTCCAGCGCAACCGTTAGGAATCTTTGTAAAATCGTTCAGGCCCCAGTCCTTCTCACTCTGCTGGAATGGACAATGATCTGTAGCAACCGTATCTATGCTGCCATTTCTGATTGCATTCCACAAAGCATCACGGCTTTCCTCTCCCTTCATCGGCGGTGAACATACAAAGTTTCTTCCATCAGGCCTCTTGTATACGTCACATGTGAACTCAAGATACTGAGGACAGGTTTCAATGAATATCTTTGCGCCTTCCAGCTTTGCCTTTACTGCAGCCTCAAGCCCCTCCTTATCTGACATGTGTACAATATAAAGCGGTGCGTCTGCATTCTGTGCCCAGTGAACAGCCCTCTTATCAGCTTCTGCCGCTACAAATTCAGGACGGCTCATGTAGTGATACCATGCATCGGTTTTTCCTTCTGCAAGATACTGTGCCACACGAAGATCAATCATGTCAGGATTTTCTGCATGAAGATTTGTTATTGCCCCGACTTCCTTTGCCTTAAGAAGAATCTTTACGAAGGTTGCATCATCAACCATCATCCCTTCCTTCTTGTAAACAAAGAAACACTTGAAGCTTGAGACACCATAATCAACAGCATCCTTGAATTCATCAAGAATGGCCCCGTCATTCAAATCTGTAATGCAACAGTGAAATGCAAAATCACAGCATGCTTCTTTCTCTGCTATCTTTCTCTTTGAGTCAACAGTCTCAATTATGCCATGGCCCTTACGCTGCATCGGATAGTCAAATACAGTCGTTACCCCTCCACAAGCCGCGGCACGTGTACCTGATTCATAGCCGTCTGCCGAAACAGTTCCTCCAAAAGGCATTGCAAGATGAGTATGAGCATCAATTGCACCAGGAAGAACAAGCTTACCCGAAGCATCAACTATTTTTGCACCGGCATCGTTTAACTCAGAACCAATTGCAACTATCTTTCCGCCAGAAACACCCAGATCTGCCTTATACATTTCTGTTGATGTTACAATTGTTCCATTCTTTATAATCAAATCCATAAAGCACTTCCGTTTAAATTTCAGTTCATGATTAATGACCGCCTGCACAACTGCAGACGATCACCAATATTCTAATCACTATACTTGTAAACCAGTACAAGACCTGACTTCTGGAAAACCTGAGCAATCTCAAGCAAATCCATTCCACCAGCATCTGCAACAGCAAGGTTTGTTACCCATGTTACACCGAAATCAACCTGACCTGTGTATACCGCTGTTGTCTCTGCAATGTCTCCGCCACCTGGTACAATCGTTACATCAAGTCCAACATCCTTGTAGTAACCCTTGTCGAGTGCAACATAGTAGCCCATGAACTGTGCATCCGGAAGCCACTTGAGCTGAATCTTTACAGAACTCTTCTCCGGCTCTCCAAAACTTCCGCTCTTTGCCTCAGCAAGATAACTAGCATCCATGATGTCATCCAGCGTGAATGATGCAAACTTCTCATCTGCTGCCGCATCACTGAGCTTTACATATTTTTTTGCAATATCCAGTGTCTGCTGCATAGCACTGATGTCAAATGCACCATAATCTGTAACTCTTGCCCCCTTTGTATCAGTCTCACAGAGCTTCTTTACTTCCTTTGCCATGTGAAGCTGGTGATCTGGGGAAACAGAAGATCCATACTTGTAACAGATTTCTGCCGCTTCCTCAGGATTTGCACAGGCTGCTTCCCATCCCTTTACACTTGCTGCAAGGAAGGCCTTTACAGTATTCGGGTTTTCCTCTGCAAATCTTTTTGTCGTAAAGATGTTGTCCTCCATCATTGCGACACCCTCATCGTTCATATCGATGGTTCCTACTGAATCACCGTATTTGTAGCCTCCATCATAACTGTTCTGAACAAGACCAAGTTCATTGTAAGTCATAGCAGATGCAAGGGCTATTGTATCATCATCAAAACCATCCATGTCGAAAGCCTGGCTCAAATAACTTGTTGGTAAATTATATTTTGAAAGAAGAGCAAGAATTTCATATTCATTTCCCAAGCCCCAGTTTCCGACCTTACCAGCTTCGGCTGCTTCTTTTATGATTGTTGCCGAAGGTGTTCCTTTTTTCCATCCTGTACTTTGGACTGTCTTACCCTTACAACCAAATGCCATTGTTGTGAGCACAAGAAGTGCTGCTGAAATAGTGATTGTTACCACATGCTTTTTCATTTCCTTACCTCCAGAAATTTGTTTTATTTAGAATTCCTGTTCCTAAGAACAAGGTTTTCTGTTACCAGAAGAATCACATACATTACGATGCCGATAAGACAGGCAACTACAATGTATGACCAGGCCGTCGCGTACTGTGCAAGAACTATATTCTCTCGTATCTGACGACCGACACCGATTATGTACTCAGCAAAATATTCACTTACCATTGCACTGATTACACAACCAGGAACGCTTATTCTGAGCGCCGTAAAAATATACGGAACACAGTTTGGAAGCCGAAGCTTAAAGAACACCGTTGCAGGTTTTGCCGCATAGGATTTGAAAAGATCCAGGCTGAACGGTTTAAGCTCAGTAAATCCACGGTATGCATTTATCGCCATGCTGACCGTACAGGTGATCATTACTACAAGAATCTTTGCAAACATTGATCTTGTATTTGGATCTGGACTGAAATCCTTTGTAAGGTTGTTGAAGATCGGTGCAATTGCAATAATCGGTATTGCATTGAAAGCCGTCGCAAGCGAAAGACCTCCTTTACCCCAATGAGGAATCATGGTTGCCACCATAGCAAGAATGAAACCCAGCACAGATCCCATAACCAGGCCTCCAAGGGCAACAATAACAGTAGACTTGATGTCTGCAGTCATCTTTCCAAAATTGTCAGCTAGAATCTGCATGATTCTTGAAGGAAGCGGCAATGTGAAGGTGTCAGCTCCAAACCATGAGTGTATTATCTGAAACTGCCATAGAACAAAGATTACCGCTCCAAACAGTACAGGATACAGAACAGATTTAACTGAATCCATTTTTACCCGTCTTAACATTCTCATCATCTGCCTCCTTCTTTTGACTTTGGTCTCCTAGCAGCCCTGGCACCAGGAACAAAAACCTTTTCCAGCATTACCATAAGATAGAAACTCAAGATTCCGACAATCGCACTAAAGAACACAATCTGCCAGAAAACATATATGCTCATTGCATGTTTTAACGACTGACTTAGCATGCATCCAAGACCACCTCCACCCTGCAGGGTATCAACAAGAATTGATGCCGTTACCGCCAGTGGAGCCGCAATCTTAAGTCCGGTAAAAAGCGATGGAATGCTCGCCGGAATGATCAGTTTCTGATAGACCTCATAGCTCTTGGCTGCATACGAATAAAACAGCTCAAGCTTTTCCTTTTCTATCGCCTTAAGACCTGCAAGCGTGTTTACCGCAACAGGATAAAACGTCAGGATAGCCGCAATCACTATACGGCTCTTGTTTATGTCCTGAGTTATTGCCAGGACAACCGGTGCCATACCCAGAATCGGAATCAACTGAATCAGCATCAGATACGGAAACGCAATCTTTTCTATTCCGCTGAACCTCCTCATAAGCAAGGCAAGAACATAGCCTGTCATAGCACCGATAACAAAACCTATAACCGCACGTCCCAGAGTTATTCCTGCATTCACAAGCACGACCTGAACGGCTGTTTGGTCCGCAGTAACCTTTTTTGAGCTGAACACCGATTGAACTATCTGCCACAAGTGAGGAAGAACATTCTCTGGCGTACGCTTAGTTCCAGCAATCACAAATGCACCAAGCTCCCATACAATCACCAGCCCCAGGACCCACACAAAAGTAACGAGCTTCTGGCTTTTTAGAATTCTACTCTTCATCTGCTACACCCCCTCAAAACCGCTTCTTACCTTTGCAACCAGATCCGTAAAATGCTGGCTGTTCTTGCATTCAAGACTTCTAGGTCTTGGTATATCAATATCAACAACCGAAGTAATTCTTCCCGGATGAGGAGAAAACACCACAACCCTGTCGCTCAGGAAAACTGCCTCCTGAATACTGTGCGTAACAAAGATGATTGTCTTGTGAGTCTTACGCCAGATTCTAAGCAAGTCTTCATGCAGCTTTTCCTTTGTAAACTCATCAAGCGCACTGAACGGTTCATCCATGAAAAGCACATTCGGGTTTAACGCAAGTGCACGTGCAATTCCAACTCTTTGCTGCATGCCTCCAGAAAGCTCTCTTGGATAGTGATAACCAAAATCCTTTAGACCAACGATTTCCAGCATCTCATCGACCTTCTTTGTCCTTTCCGGCTTAGGCATCTTCATCAGTTCAAGCGGAAGACAGATGTTTCTCCTGATAGTCCGCCAGTCCATTAAAACTGGGCTTTGGAAGACAATACCAAACTCCTTTGAGACACGTGCCTTCTGAGGAGTCAGTCCATCTATAAAAACACTTCCCGATGTTGATGGTATAAGTCCTGAAATGACTCTGAGCAGTGTCGTTTTTCCACAACCGGAAGGTCCGACAAGTGAAATAAACTCACCATTCTTGATATCAAGATTCACATCCTGCAATGCAACGGTTGTCTTCCTCTCATCATCAGCTTTGTAAACTACGCTAAGATTCTGCACATTGATTTTTACCGGTGCAGTCTTTGGATCAAATAAAACTTCCTCATTAACAGCTGCTGTCATTTTTGTACCTCCAAAAAAAAACGCAGAACCAAAGTTTCCTCTGATTCTGCGTCTTTGCAGTTTTGTCTATGTACCTGAATCTTTTTTCCAAGTATTCAGGCCCCCTATTCAAGTATGGCTTAAATATACGCACAATTTTGAATAATTCATATTTCTTTTACAACAAATTTTAAAATTTTTTTTGTGCGTTCTGCACAAAGTCATGCTTACTTTTGCCTAAGTTTATCATAAATACTCAATATATCCGCTTCCGTGACTTTCTTTCTTGTATTTGAAGGACTACCGGATGCAATGGCATCTTTTGCCATCTTGGACTCCATCATTTCAAACTTTGCAAGATCAATTCCATATTCCCTAAGGCTTGGAATCTCCAGTTTCCTGGTGAATTCTTCAAGTGCAATAATGAATTTCTCTCCGGCATCGTCACCGCTGTCAGAAGAAGAAGCATATCCTATCCTGCGTGCAATCTCTGCAAACCTGGACTTTGCTCCATCAAGTGCAAATCTAAGACATTCAGTGATAAGCATTGCATTTGATATTCCATGAGGAACATGAAACAGCGCTCCAATCGGACGGCTCATTCCATGTACAATTGTTACGCTTGAATTATTGATGGCTACACCTGCCTCATAAGCAGCAACTGCAAGTGATTCTCTTGCTTCTTTGTTTGAACCGTCTTTTGCCGCAACAGGAAGCATCTTGAAAATTCTTTCTATCGCATCAAGACAGTAAAAATCAGTAACGGCATTAGCCTTTCTGGAAGTGTATGCCTCGACGGCATGAGTCAAAGCATCCATTCCGGTTGCCACAGTTATTCCCTGTGGAGCAGACACTGTGTAGTTATAATCCACTACAGCAAGATCAGGAAGAAGACCATCACCCCTCATCAACAGCTTTGCATCTGTTTTTGTGTCCGTGTAGACAAAGAACTTGGTAGCTTCTGAGCCAGTCCCTGCTGTTGTAGGAATCAAAACAAGAGGTGGAAATTTTCCTTTCATTTCTTTTCCTGCATAATCAATCAAGTTACCATCAAGTACTGACATTGCCGCGACAGCCTTTGCCGTATCAAGAGGGGTTCCACCTCCCAAACCGATTACAAAATCACATGATTCATTACGATAGGCATCTACCGCACTCATGATCATTCTGTCATCAGGCTCACCAGGCAAATCATTAAAAACAACTGATCCGATTCCAATATCAGATAGTTTTTTTTGAATTACTGAGGGAAGCCCTGTTTTTGTTATTATTTTCCCGGTTACGATAAGTGCCTTAACTCCCATCTCTTTTATAAAAGGGAGAGAAGTATCAAAGGCACCCTCGCCGATTATCGTACGAGCCGGCATTGTAAAATTAAAGGCCAATTTTTTCCTCCAGCAACGAAATCACTTCATCAAGCTTTGTCATTTCCTCATCCAGCTGTTCTTCCGTGATGATAAGAGGAGGTGCAACCATTATGCAGTTTTCATGGGTATAAGTTACAAAACCACGGCTCTTGAGTTCTTTTGTAACAAATCCCATAAGATTCTGCGGATCCTGGCCCCATGGCACAAGAGGCTCACGGCTTTGCTTGTCCTTAACCAGCTCAACTGCGCTGAACAATCCGATATAACGGACATCACCGACACTTGGATGCTTTTTCTTCAAACCCTCAAGAATAGCTCCAAGATGCTTACCGACCTTTTGGACATGACCTTCTATGTCATTCTTAAGATAGAATTCCTGACATGCAACTCCTGCGGCACAAGCAAGCGGATGCCCAGAATATGTGAGTCCACAGGAAAGGTAATTGTCGTCAAAGAAAGCGGCAATATCTTTTTTTACAATACAGCCACCCAACGGAATGTAACCAGAATTCACGCCCTTTGCAAAAGTAATGATATCCGGAACAACATCAAAATTCATGAAGGCGAACATTTTTCCTGTTCTATACCAGCCTGCCATTACCTCATCGCAAATCATCATGATTCCAAACTCATCACATATACGGCGTACACCTTTAAGATACCCCTTTGGAGGAATGATTACGCCGTTTGACCCTGTAATCGTCTCGCAGACAATTGCGGCTACCCTGTCACCACCTTCGTAAATAACCTGATCCCGAAGCTGTCGGATGTAATATTCGCTTGCCTCTTCCTCGGTAGAAAATTTAAGTTTCTCCTGATACAGATAGGGATCAAAGAAATGAATGAAACCAGGTATCGCAGGCTCAAGAGCAAAATGCCTAGGCTCACCGGTAAGGTTTCCGGCACCAAATGTTGAACCGTGATATGAACGGTAACGGCTCATTACCTTAAACCGTCCTGTATACATACGGGCAATTTTTATTGCGTTCTCATTTGCATCCGCACCACCGTTCGTAAAGAAAACTTTCCCGAAACAGTCAGGAAGTCTTTCTACAATGGATTTTGCAAGCAGGGCTCTTGGTTCTGAACCGAAAGATCCCTGTATGTAGGCATAGGAATCCAGCTGAGTCTTTATAGCTTCTGTCATTTCTTTATTTGCATAGCCGGCATTCATGTTGACCTGCTCAGAGGACATATCGGCGTAACGTTTTCCGTCGGTATCATAAATGTAAATTCCATCACAATGCGAAACAGGTGTAGGGTTAAGTCCACGCTGCTTGCTCCAACTCTGCAGAATATATTTTGTCTGCATCTCACTAATTTCCTTTCCAGTCATATTTACCTCCAGTTTACAGCGGCAAATCTCTCACCGCTTTTCTTACACTTTGTTTGTACACCTGATTGAATATGTTTCCAACTGGATTTTAAATTAAATTTGTTTTTTTAAACCATTTTTTTTAATCGTTTGTGCAAACAGGAAATTATTTATTTATTTTTTTATGCAGATTAAACAAATTCTTTTACAAGAGGATTATGAAGGAGAAATAAACAAGGGAAAGATAATTTATTGATTTATCAACAGCATCAAAAAAAATACCCCGCAGACATTCAGGATATCTACGGGGCAAAGATGGAGGAGAAAATATTTTCTTTATTACCTTACGCTGAACAACAGATCTCCGTAGCTTGGGAATGGCCACAACTCTTTTGGTGTGATTGTCTCAAGCTCGTCGGCACACAGGCGCAGCTCGTTCATTGCGGCAAATACATGCTCGCGGTAGAAGAATGCTGTCTTGCTTGATTCTCCGGAGTCAGCAATTTTCTTTGCTTCCATTACTTCCTGCCCAAGTTTTTCTGTCTTGCTGTAGATGCAGCTTGTAAGTGTTGAGACTTTCTTGAGCATTGAACTTTCGTATGTTGTATCGCACTCTGCACATGCGGCTTTTTTCAGGCCGATCGTTTCTGCCAGCTTGTTTGCATATTTGCTTGCGGCCGGAAGAATATCTTTCTTTGCCATCTCAAGCATTGTCTCTGCCTCGATGTTGATTATCTTTGAATAGTTCTCGTTATGAATCTCAAAGCGGCTTGTAAGCTCGACCTTGCTGTAAACTCCGAACTTCTCAAATACCTTTACGTTCTTTTCGTCGAGGATGTGAGGAAGTGCTTCCGGTGTTGACTTGAGGTTAAACAGTCCGCGTTTTTCAGCTTCCTTAACCCATGAATCGTCATAACCGTTTCCGTTGAATATGATTCTCTTGTGCTCCTTGATTGTCTTAAGAATCAAATCATGAAGATCATTCTTGAAATCCTTTGACTTCTCAAGAATATCAGCGAACTGTGAAAGCTCCTCGGCAACTACTGTGTTAAGGAATACGTTTGCACATGCGATTGATTCATTTGATCCGAGCATGCGGAATTCGAATTTATTTCCTGTAAAGGCGAACGGTGATGTACGGTTGCGGTCTGTAGCGTCTTTGTTGAAGTCAGGCAGAACAGTAACTCCAATCTGCATCTTTTCTTTCTCGTGCTTGCCGTATGGCACACCTTTCTCGATGCTGTCAAGGATTGCAGAAAGCTCATCACCAAGGAAGATAGAGATGATTGCTGGCGGTGCCTCGTTTGCTCCAAGACGGTGATCGTTTCCGGCAGATGCAACAGAGATACGAAGAAGATCCTGATACTCATCAACTGCCTTGATGATTGCACAGAGGAACAAAAGGAACTGTGCGTTCTGGTCTGGTGTTGCACCCGGGTCAAGAAGGTTCTTTCCTGTATTTGTGCTGATTGACCAGTTGTTGTGCTTACCGCTTCCGTTTACTCCTGCAAATGGTTTCTCGTGAAGAAGACATACCATGCCGTGGCGTGATGCAACTTTCCTCATCATTTCCATTGTAAGCTGGTTGTGGTCACAGGCAAGGTTTGTCGTGCTGAAGATCGGGGCAAGCTCGTGCTGAGCAGGGGCAACCTCGTTATGCTCTGTCTTTGCAAGGATTCCGAGTTTCCAGAGTTCCTTGTTCAGATCCTTCATGAATTCCTGGACACGCGGTTTAATCATACCGAAGTAATGATCCTCAAGTTCCTGTCCTTTTGGAGCCTTTGCACCGAACAATGTGCGTCCTGTATAAATAAGGTCCTCGCGCTTGTCATAGACGCTCTTGTCCACAAGGAAGTATTCCTGCTCTGGACCTACTGTTGTCTTTACTGATGTAACGGCCTCGTTTCCTTCAAAAAGCTTTAACACACGTACGGCCTGCTTGCTGATTGCCTGCATTGAACGAAGAAGCGGAGTCTTTTTATCAAGAGCCTCTCCAGTATATGAGCAGAAGGCTGTTGGAATGCAGAGTGTTCCGTCCTTGATGAATGCATATGATGTAGGATCCCATGCAGTGTAACCGCGGGCCTCGAATGTAGCACGGATTCCTCCGCTTGGGAAAGAAGAAGCATCTGGCTCACCCTGAACAAGCTCCTTGCCGCTGAACTCCATGATTACTTTTCCGTCGCTGGTCGGTGTAATGAAGCTGTCATGTTTTTCCGCGGTAATGCCTGTGAGTGGCTGGAACCAGTGTGTAAAATGAGTGGCGCCTTTTTCGATTGCCCAGTCTTTCATTGCATTGGCAACAACAGTTGCAACTGAAGCATCAAGTTTTTCTCCGCCCTCAATTGTTTTCATCAGCTGTTTATAAGTTTCCTTAGGCAGCCGAGCCTTCATAACCGTTTCGTTAAAAACGTTCTCTCCAAAAATCGGTGTTACTTCGTCCATGGTAATCTCCTCTTAAAAACAAAAAGCACTACGTTCGCTCCGCTCACTACCGAGTTTGCTTTGCAAACTCGCGCAAGTCTGGAAAGAATGTAGCGCCTTTGCCATAATTCGTTTAAAATAAAAATGGCCGCAAGAATACTATTCCTGCGACCTCATTGTCGTATTTAATTTTGTTATACAATTTCAGAAAAAAAAAGTCAATAGGTGCTCAAGAAAAAATTCTATATTTTCTCCGCGACATCAAAAATCAACCGCTCGGTTTTTTCCCAGCCAAGACATGGATCTGTAATTGACTTTCCGTAAATGCCCTCGCTGACTTTCTGATTTCCGTCCTCTATGTAGCTTTCTATCATAAAGCCCTTTACTATTTTAGAGATGCGTTCATTATGACGGCAGGAATTAAGCACATCCATGACTATGCGCCTCTGCTCAAACGGATTCTTATTTGAGTTTGAATGATTGGTGTCCACGATTACAGCCGGGTTCTTTAGCTCACGTGCATCGTATGCATCACAAAGACGTATCAGATCCTCATAATGATAATTCTGCTGATTGACACCGTGCTTGTCCGTTGATCCCCTAAGAATTGCATGACAATGTTCGTTGCCCTCAGAATGAACTTCCCATCCGCGATAGATAAAAGTGTGAGGATGCTGTGCCGCAAGAATTGCATTCATCATTACGGCATAATCACCGCTTGTTGGATTTTTCATTCCCACCGGAACCTCAATGCCGCTTGCAGTAAGACGGTGCTGCTGGTCTTCAACAGAACGTGCACCTACGGCAACATAACCCAATACATCATCAAGGTACTGATAGTTTTCCGGATAAAGCATTTCGTCAGCAAAGATGAATCCTGTTTCCTCTACAGCGCGCATGTGCATGTGGCGGCATGCAACAATTCCCTTGTACAGGTCCGGCTTTGCATTTGGGTCCGGCTGATGGAGCATTCCCTTGTATCCTTCTCCTGTAGTGCGTGGCTTATTCGTGTAAATGCGCGGAACCATTAGAATCTTGTCCTTTACTTTCTCCTGCACCGGAACAAGCCTGCTCATATAATCAAGAACCGCATCCTCGTTATCCGCAGAGCATGGCCCGAGTATCAGAAGAAGCCTGTTCAACCTTCCCTCAAAAACAGCCTTAAGCTCTGCCCTCTTTTCCTCTACAATCTTACCAATCTTTCCAGACAGCGGATACTGCTCTTTTACCTCTGCCGGAATTGCAAGCCTCTTTTCAAATTCCATGTTCATATTCTTACCTCTCTAAAATCTTCCTAGAACTTTCAATTTATCACATCGATAATTCATTTCCAAAATCATCTGCTTATATGCTGGTGTCTCGAATTCTCCCTCTGCCTCGATATAGAAATAATAGCTCCAGGCATGCCCCTTTATCGGACGGCTGTGAATCACACTCATGTTGTATCCGAACTCACCGAGTTTATTTAAGACCTTTACAAGCGCACCAGCTTCATTCTTCACCGCAAACATCAGTATAAAAGTATTGCTGTCTGAGCCTGTATCAATACGCATCCCCTGGTTCTTTGAAAGGATTGCAAATCGTGTTGAATTATCCTGATGACCGTTTATACCTGATTCAAGAACCTCAAGATTATACAGTTCCGCAGTTTCTGAACTTGCAATTGCCGCCACAGAGACATCTCCAAGATTCTGTACCTGTTTTGCCGCCAGTGCAGTGTTCACGGCCTCCTCTACCTCATAACCATGTGCCTGAATAAAATCTGCACTCTGCATAAGGGCCTGCGGATGACTAATAACCTTGCGAATCGATTCAATACCGGCTCCCTTGATACCCAGAAGATTCTGCATGACATTCAGGGTATACACACCGTTGACAAAAAGCGATCCTTGAAACATAAGGTCTGTAACCTGACCGACTTCTCCCGCATAGGAATTTTCAATCGGTAAAACTGCATAATCACAGTCACCTTTTTCCACCGCCTCATAAGCCATGCGAAAATCCCCGAATGAAACAAGCTCTTGTTCCGGGAAAATCCTTCGCGACGCAATGTGGGCAAATGCACCTTCAACTCCGCTATACGCTATTTTCATACAATCTCCTTAGGAATAAATATCGCAAAAAAAAAAGCGGCTCTACCCGAAAAGATAGAACCGCATTTATTCAGCGTTACTTTTACATTCTATGCTTTTCGTAACCTACATCCTCTGCCCCAAAAGTAAAAGTCAAAAAATGAGAAAAAAGCAAATGTAAAAAATGTAATTCCAAAAATCATGCCTGCATAATAATACATCAAATGACTTTAGTCAAGTTGTTTTTATGTATAGAATCAATATTTTTCTTGAATCCGTCCGAAAACAATATCCCTAAGGGTAGGATGAATCACATCGTAAGAAAAGCCGTAATTCCTTACATGCATGGTAAACACGAAGCTTGTTTTGCTCACAGTGTCCATCTGAATGCAGCTGCCCGCCGCACCGTCCCAGCCAAAGACGCCCGCAGGAGATGTTGAGCCGCATTTCTCTGGGTTAATCAGGACCTGCATTCCGCAGCCATATCCGTATCCCTTTCTTCCCATATTGCGTTCAATCTCATTCATCGAATCAACACCCAGAAGATTCTGCTTAATCCTTTCGACTGTCTCCGGTTTAAGTATGCGTGTTCCGCCAGCGGTAATTCCTCCGCATGCAAGAGTATCAGCAAGAATGGCGTAATCTTCCGTGCAGCTTACAAGACCCGCACCTCCACTCTGATAGCTTTCCGACAACTGATAGTTGCATGTCTGCTCCATCGGAACAATTCCCTTGTCTCCTGCTACATACTGCTGTGCAAGCCTTTCCAATCCGTCGTTCACCGGTTTTGCAAAAAAGGTATCCTTAAAGCCCAGTGGTTCCCAAATATTTTTTCTTAGATATTCTCCAAAACTCATTCCGGAAACTTTTTCCACAACAGCCGCCGCAACGTCGTGACTCAAACTGTAGCAGAAATGTGTTCCGGGCTGAAAATTCAACGGTGATTCCGCAAATGAATTTACGAGTTCAAGAGTGGATGCCTTTTCTCCCTTTTCCTTTAGGACACGGACTATTCCGGGACGAGCAAGATCATAATCCAGACCGGACTGCATGGAAACAAGATGCCTGAGCCTGATTGGCCACTTGAGGTTTTCTTCCCCATTCTCAGTCTTTACCTTTATGTTCCTGTATGCTGGAAGATAATCTGCAATGTCATCTTCAAGTGAAAGCTTTCCTTCTTCAACAAGCTGCATGACGGCCGTCATTGTCTGAACCTTTGTCATGGAAAACATCAGGTATCTCTGGTCCGCTGAAACCTTTTTCGTTTTTTCAACATCAACAGTTCCGTTCATGTGGCGGTAAATCTGCTTATGATTCTGATACACTATGCAGTCAACCGAAGGAACTCCCAAATCAAGCAGGGAATCCAGATATCGAGTCATTTTGTCCTGATCAAATCCAGCCATTTTCTACATCTCCTTATTGCAAGAGGTAATTGCCCTCATAAGCTACAATATACTCTGACACCTTGTATTAAATCAATACATCTAGTAAACTTTATTCTATGAACATAGAAAATTACCGATGGCTTAAGGCTCAGCTTCCTGAGTTTGCCGCAAAAAAAATAATCGACCCTCAGTCTGCGGACAACCTCCGTTCCTATTGCGAGCGAATGATTTCTGCCCCGACTGCAGGACCAGCTGTTGAAACAATTCCGGCTCAAACCGTTCCTCTACAGGCTGTTCCGGAAAACACACAAAAAATTGAACAGCCCAGGCCAAAGAAAAACATCAACTGGGTTCCCGTGATTCTGATGATTGTATCTTTCGTTCTTGTTGTAGGTGGATTGATTTCACTCATCGCATACAACTGGGCTTTCATCAGCAGGACGACTAAAACCATAGTGGCTGTTGCCGCCCTGGTCGGAATGCAGGCCGCTGTTTTAATCTGCAAGCTAAAGGGGAAGATGGAAAAAACTTCCGTCCGCGAAAGCATGGGAATCGCATGGGCCCTGCTCTTTGGCGGAGTGATTGCATTTATCTCGCAAATCCTGAGGCTACCATCCAACACAAGCGCCTTTATTGCTGTGTGGTCATTTTCTTCGCTCCTGGTTTTATACGCAACTAAGTCGGACATCGTGTTCTTCTTTACCCTGATTCTTGGTTTCTCTTATGTATGTGCAACAAAATCCTACGGAGACAGTTCATCGCTGATTTACATCCTGTTTGCCGCCCTTATTCCATACGCGTTAATCCGGAAAAATCAGATTTTCAAATGGTCACTGCTTGTTTATGCGGTTTCGATGATGGGATTCTGCCTTGACAAAACCGTACCGGGACTGTGGATTGTGGCATACACTTCACTGCTTGCAATCTATGCCATGTCTAAAAACAAATACATCAGCCTTGCATTTTCTTCTGCATTGGGATTCATGCTCATACTTCTGTGCCTCAATTATTTCTGGACGGATATTGGATGGCAGTTTATCCGCACAAGTCCGTCACACCATCTGGACGGTTACATCCTTGACCTGATTCTGAGCTGTGGCCTTTTTGTTTTCTGCATTGGTCTTGCCATATTCAAGTTTTTCATCAAAAAGGAAAAGGATGGGCGCTGTTCTATTGCACTCATTCCGTTCGTGATTTTTGTACTCTATGCACTGTATTCATTTTTCCCGGATGCACTGGAAGAATCGGCTTTGGCTTCATGCGTTCTGATTTTCATGGGAGCTGTCATTACCATCGTCCTGGCACTGAGGTTTAGCAGGGCATGGTTCCTGATTCCTTATTTTGGACTCATGTTCCAATTCAGTCTATCACCATTCTACAATCCTCTTGTACGTTCATTCTTCTGTCTGCTGTTTATACTTGCACTCATTGCACTGCGTTCAAAATACCTTAAAATCCGATGCAAGCCCGTGGTGTTCCTGATTTGCCGAATTTCACTTGTAATCATCTTCCTATCACTTACCTTTTGGGTACTGGAACTTAAATACACCATATATCAAGCTCTTGAATCACGAGACATTTCAAACATCATTCTTTATTCTCTTGGCACCCTTGGTTCATTTGTCTTATTCTTTATCTCGCTCAACAGGCAGAAACTCAAAAGCATCCTTGACCTGATTGTGTTTCCGACTTTGGGATTCGTCATTTCCATACTGATCAATCATTGCTCAAAAAACATACTTGCAGGTACAACAGAAATTTCTCTGATGGCACTTTCATTACTTGGGCTCCATTCGCTGATGATAAGGAAAAAAGGCAGGATGTCCCTCTATGTCTTTTTCATCGCTTTCATGCTCATACCAGCCTCAATGTCCGTTTCGGGGATAATTATTCTGATAATTGCCGTTGCCGCCTGGTGCATGAACCTTTATTCAATTCAAGGAAACAGGGTCATGGGGATTCTTTCCGTAATTTTTGGAGCAACAGCACTTTTGTTCACCGCATATTCCTTCCCTGAATTTGGAAACCTGTTCAGGCTAAGGCTCAAGCTCTCCACAATGGATATAGTTTCTTTCTTTGCATCCCTGACTTTGTTTGCCGCATCAGGACTTCTTGCATTAAGGGAAGCCACAAAGAACAAGAAGTGGGTCAATCCGATTCTGTTCATTCATCCGCTTTTATTATTCATCATCTTTTGCATTCCAAACACAAGTCAAAGTGATGTACGTCATGTCCTTTCATCAGTCTGTTTTGTACTTCTGGCACTTTTCTGCATCTACTATCTGGTCAGGGCATCATTCACTTCTTCACTTGCAATGGCAAACTGTGCCACGGTTTTCCTGGGCATTGCAGTTCTTGTCAAATTCTTTGTAGAGGACTACAGCCTGATTGCCAAGGGTCTTGTCTTTATCGGACTGGGCATTGCAGTATTCCTGATCAACATTTTCCTTTCCAGGAGGAACAGAAATGAAAAATAATTTATTGAAGAAAATATTTCCTTTTTTCATAATCGCTGTAATCGTTCAGCTTGGGGTCATCACATTCATACTGTGCCGCTCAAGCTCCATCAAGAATGATGCCGAGAAAACAAACCGTATCGCTTCGTTCAAATGCGAGATGAGGGATCCGTACAATCCGTTCAAAGGACGTTATGTTCAGCTTAATCTGAGTGAATCGTCAAAAGGCTTCGATGACCTGGACATACAGAGCAATGAGGTGAGAAACATCCAGAGGAATACTCCGATTGTTTTCTGTCTTCTAAAAAGGAATTCAGACGGATCATTCAGGATTACAGGCCTGAGGTCAGAAGAGCCGGATGATTCGTATCTTTTTGTCCGTGCAAGAATGGAGCGCTGGGGAGACAGGGTTTCACTTGAATTTCCGTTTACAGAGTATTACATGCAGGAGAACTATGCCCGCGAGGTTGATTCCCTTGGTCCAATATTCTATCAGCTTGAACCCCGCATAGAAGTCTATATCGACAGTCATGGAAACTGCATTCAAAAAGCACTGTACGTTAACGGCGATGAGAAAATAGAAGATTACATCAAAAAACTGTTGCCAAGGCGTTACTGAAATATTGAAGTTTTCAGAGATGTCCCGTTCTCCTATTGAATTTTCTAGAGACTGACTGTAGAATGTTTCTTATTATTTGAATCATATTCGAGGTTTGTTTATGGAAAAGAGAAGCAATAATGCTACACAGGGAATGGCACGGGCACCACACCGCTCGCTTTTTTATGCTATGGGATATACTGACGAGGAGCTTGAGCGCCCGTTGGTTGGAGTCTGTTGTGCAAAGAACGAGATCATCCCCGGTCACATTGAGCTGGACCGTATTGCACAGGCTGTAAAGGACGGAGTTCGCATGGCAGGCGGTACCCCAATTGAATTTCCTGCCATCGGTGTATGCGACGGAATTGCCATGGGTCACGAGGGAATGAAGTACTCTCTTGTAACACGCGAGCTTATTGCAGACAGTGTTGAATGTGTCGTAACAGCACATCAGTTTGACGCTCTTGTTTTGATTCCAAACTGCGACAAAATCGTTCCGGGTATGCTTATGGCAGCAGCACGCCTTGATTTACCCACAGTTGTTGTTTCCGGTGGAGCCATGATGCCGGGTCATCTTCCAAGCCGAGAGGAAGGAAATCCATATTCAGACAAGAACCTTTCACTTACCGACATGTTCGAGGGTGTCGGAGCCGTTGCCTCTGGAAAAATCACTGAGGCCCAGCTTAAGGAAATGGAGCATTGCGCATGTCCTGGATGCGGTTCATGCTCAGGTATGTTCACTGCAAACTCAATGAACTGCCTTACAGAGGTTTTGGGTCTTGGTCTTCCAGGAAATGGAACAATCCCTGCCACTACAGGCGACCGCATTGCACTTGCAAAGCACGCAGGAATGGCTGTAATGAACCTCTACAACAAGGGAATCACTGCACGCCAGATGATGACAGCAGATTCTTTCCGCAACGCACTTACAGCAGACATGGCACTTGGATGCTCCTCAAATACAATGCTCCACGTTCCGGCAATCGCACATGAGGCCGGACTTACAATCGACCTTCACGAGGTAAACGAAATCTCTGAGCGCACACCTAACCTCTGCCACCTAGCACCTGCAGGCCACACATTTATCTGCGAGCTGAATGACGCCGGTGGAGTTCAGGCCGTTCTTGCAGAGCTTGCAAAAAAGAACCTTATCAAGACCGATTTGATTACTGCCACAGGAAAAACAATAGCAGAGAACATCAAGGGTGTAAGAAACCGCAACCCTGAGATCCTGCGTCCAATAGAAAATCCGTTCAGCGACAACGGTGGTATCGCAATCCTGTTCTGAAACCTTGGACCAAATGGTACTGTAGTAAAGAGATCCGCCTGTGCAAAGGAACTCATGAACCACTCAGGACCTGCACGCGTATTCAATGACGAGAGCGAGGCTATGGATGCCGTTCAGAAAAAACAGATTCATCCGGGTGACGTTGTTGTAATCCGTTATGAGGGACCAAAGGGAGGACCTGGAATGCGTGAGATGCTTGCAGTTACAGCGGCTCTTGCAGGTCAGGGTCTGGACAAGGAAGTTGCATTGATTACCGACGGACGTTTCAGCGGTGCAACAAGAGGTGCATCATTGGGACACTGTTCACCGGAAGCAGCAGACGGAGGACCGATTGCACTCGTCCAGGAAGGAGACACAATCACCCTGGACATCAACAACTACAAGATTCACCTTGATGTAAGCGACGAGGAACTTGCAAAACGAAAGGCCGCCTGGAAATGCCCGGAGCCAAAAGTTAAGCACGGATATCTTGCCCGTTATGCCAAGCTGGTATCAAGCGCAGACAAGGGTGCTATTCTTGATTAACATTGCCTAACACTTGTTTTTATTTATAAAATAAGGTACTATTGCTACGGTGTTTTCTTCCATATTATTTAATGGAAAAAGACACCGTATTATTTTTTTCTAGGAGTTCAAAATTGAAGATTACAGGCTCTCGTGTGGTTATTGAATGCCTTGTTGAGCAGGGCGTAGACACAGTTTTTGGTTACCCCGGTGGTGCTATTTTAAATGTTTATGATGAATTATATAAGAACAGCGAC
Organism: Treponema sp.; assembly: GCA_017960765.1. GTDB lineage: Bacteria > Spirochaetota > Spirochaetia > Treponematales > Treponemataceae > Treponema_D. The sequence continues at coordinate 3,638 of JAGCYQ010000058.1, read as the reverse complement.
AGAATCCGCCATATCCTGACTGCCCATGAGCAGGGTGCTTCCCATGCCGCAGACGGTTATGCACGTTCAACCGGCAAAGTTGGTGTAGTATTTGCAACAAGCGGTCCTGGTGCCACAAACCTTGTAACAGGAATTGCAACAGCCTACATGGACTCTTCCCCGATTGTAGCGATTACATGCAATGTTCCCACTACACTTCTGGGAAAGGACTCTTTCCAGGAGATTGACATAACAGGCGTAACAATGCCTATCACAAAGCACAACTATATCGTCCGCAACGTAGAGGAGCTTGCAGATGTCATCCGTGAGGCATTCATCATTGCAAAAAGCGGAAGACCGGGTCCTGTCCTGATTGACATTCCAAAAGAAGTCACCGCAAACGAAGTTGAATTCGAGCCTCTCAAAAATGCAGATGAGATTGCAAAGAGGATTCAGGATAAGAACATTCATCTCAAGAGGTCTCTTAATCCTCCTTCCCCAAGCGACGAGGAGATCAAGAAAGCGGCCGAGATAATCAACAACGCAAAAAGACCTGTAATCTATGCAGGTGGCGGAATCATCATCGGTAACGCAAGCGAAGAGCTTCTTGCCCTTGCACAGACCGCAGACATTCCGGTATCAGAAAGCATGATGGCACGCTCAGCATTCCCGTCAAGCAACAGCCTGAACCTTGGCATGGTGGGTATGCACGGAACAAAGGCAAGCAACATGGCAGTTACCGAAAGCGATCTTGTCCTTGCACTGGGCTCACGTTTCTCTGACCGTGTAATCTCAAATCCGCAGCATTTCGCAGAGAACAGCCAGGTATTCCACATCGACATTGACGCAGCGGAGATCAACAAGAACATCCCTGTATCAGGAAAGCTCATCGGAAACGTAAAGGACATACTCAAGCGTCTTCTTCCGTTAATCAAGAAGGCCGACCATTCAGAATGGAAAAACAAGATTGCAGAATGGAAAAAGGATTATCCAAAGATTTACGACGAGAATCCGGCAGACTCAATCAACCCGAAATTCCTGTGCGAGTGCATCCACAAGATTGCGGGAGACGATACATTCATCACGACAGAGGTTGGAGAGCACCAGCTTTGGACAGCCCAGCACTATCCGTTTGAAAAGCCGCGTACATTCGTCACATCAGGCGGACTTGGAACAATGGGCTTTGGAACTGGAGCCGCAATGGGTATTCAGTTTGCAAATCCAAAGGCACGTGTCGTTCATATCGCAGGAGACGGTTCATTCCGCATGAACTGCAACGAACTGGCAACAATCTCCCACTATAACCTGCCATTGGTGATTGTAGTGGTGAACAACGGAACTCTTGGAAACGTACGTCTTTGGCAAAGAGCCTTCTACGGCGAGAGATACAGTGCAACAACACTTGATTTCGGACCTGACTGGGTAAAGCTTGCCGCTGCATACGGAATCGACGGTTACAAGGCAAACAATGCAGCTGAATTCGAGAAGGTGTTCGCTGAGGCATTCAAGAGCGGAAAACCTGCCGTTATCGATGCAAAGGTTGACATTGATGTTCCAGTTCTTCCTATGGTTCCGGGTGGAAGGGCCATATATGATCAGATCATGGACCTGTAAGGGCGTTGATTTATAGGGTATCAGTTTAATATGAAAGACATTCATGAATCAGGAGAGGATTATCTTGAGGCAATTCTGATGCTGCAAAAAGAAAACGGAAAAGTCCGTTCAATTGATGTGGCACGCAGACTTGGAGTCTCAAAACCAAGTGTCAGCAGGGCAATGGGAATTCTGGTATCACACGGGTACCTCACCATCTCTCAGACAGGTAATCTTGAGCTTACGGAAAAGGGTCAGGAAACAGCGCATGAAGTTTTTGGAAGACACATTCTGCTCACCGATTTTTTGATGACAATCACAGGAGTCGGATATGAACAGGCTGAAAAAAACGCATGTAAGATTGAGCATGATATTGACGATGACGTGAAAAACGGAATAGTCAAATGGATGATTCAGAATACAGACTGTACAGGCTGCAACGGCAGTGAGAAACAGTCATGCTATCTTGCATCACAGAACAAGTGCAGGGAGAATTCAAAAAAAACAGATAAGGAAAGGAGAAAAACAAAATGAAAGCAACCAGAATAATTACAGCGGCATTACTTGCTGCAATAATGGCATTAACATCCTGTGCGAAAAAAAGCACTGTAGACAATTCACTGCAGGACCTCAAGAGGACAGGAACAATGGTGATGGGTCTTGACGATTCTTTTCCTCCGATGGGATTCAGGGACAAGAACAACGAGATAGTCGGTTATGACGTTGACCTTGCAAAGGAAGTTGCAAAGAGACTCGGTGTCACACTCAAGCTGCAGCCGATAGACTGGTCCACAAAGGAACAGGAGCTTAATACAAAAAAGATTGACTGCATCTGGAGCGGCTTTACAATGACCAAGGAACGCACGGAAGCAATGGCATTTACAGGCGCATATCTTGACAATGCCCAGGTTGCAATAGTCAGGAATGACAGCGGCATCAAAAACCTCAGCGATTTAAGCGGCAAGCTCATCGGTGTTCAGGCTGGTTCTTCTGCATGGGAAGCAGTAAGTGCAGACACCAACTTCCTGAATTCAATAAAGGGTGTTGTTGAATTTGAAGAAAACCTTACAGCACTCAATGATTTGGGAATCGGAAACATCGACGCAGTTGTCATGGACCTTGTTGTCGCAGAATATACAATCAAGCAGGCAGAATATCCATACACAATTCTTTCTGAGGGACTTGCAAACGAGGAATACGGTGTTGCATTCAGAAAGAACGACGTAAAGCTTCGCGATGAAGTTCAGAAGATTCTTGAGGAAATGCAGAAAGACGGAACTGTTGACACAATCTGCCAGCAGTGGTTCGGAAGAAACATTTCTGTAATAGGACGCTGACAGAATAATGCAGGAATATTTTTCCAAAATGGACATCGGAAATCTTTTTCTCGTAATGTTAAAGAGTTCCGGTGTCAGCCTTGAGGTATTTTTTCTTACACTTCTTTTTTCTATTCCACTTGCCCTGTTGATTTGCTCCGGGCGCATGTCAAAAATCAAGATAATATCAAAGATAACATCGGTTTTCCTTCTGATAATCCGTGGAACGCCTTTGATGCTGCAGTTGATTTTCGTATACTTTGCCCCACCCTATATTTTTGGCGCAGGCATGCAGCGTTTTACCGCGGCCATTGTTGCCATGGTCATAAACTATGCATGTTATTTTGCGGAGATTTATCGTGGCGGAATCCAGGCTATTCCGGTCGGTCAGTACGAGGCTTCCTCAGTTCTTGGATTTACAAAGGCACAGACATTTTTCAGGATCGTTCTGCCTCAGGTAATAAAGAAAATAATACCTGCCATGGGAAATGAGGTTATTACCCTTGTAAAGGATACGGCTCTTGTTCAGGTTCTTGGTGTGGCAGAGCTGTTCCATGTTGCAAAGACTCAGAGCGGACGTCTTGTAAGCGTGCTTCCACTTTTCATTGCAGGCCTCTTTTACTGCGTGATGAACTGGGGTGTTACCAAAGCCTTTGATTTAGCGGAGAAAAAACTTGACTACTACAAATGATTCAATTATTCAAGTTGAAAACTTATCCAAGAATTTCGGAGACCTGAGCGTCATCCGGG
>JAGCYQ010000006.1 GCA_017960765.1 Treponema sp. | reverse complement strand
TGTCTAATTTATGAAGAGTTTTTACGTTTTTTTGCTTGCAAAAAATGCGAGCCTTCGCGAGCAAGTAAAAACTCTGAGAGCAAGCGGCAGCTTGCGACTGGAGGTAATCGGAATGATTCTGGACGAGTTTGACGAGGAACGTTTCAAGAAAAACATGCGTGAGGAAGGCTATGAGGATGGCATTGTTGATGGTAAAATACAGAAAGCCATAGAGGCCGCTGAGAACCTACTTAGATTGAATTTGCTTTCTGTAGAACAAATTGCTCAGGTACAAGGGATACCAATTGAGCAGGTCCTGAAAATTAAAGAAGAACTCTTGAGGACGGAATCAGCAGTCAAGTAGAATCCCCAAATGCGGTGTTTGACTTTTATCAACTGAATCACTAAAATAAAGCGGAATATAGGAGGTCATAGAAAATGGCAGATGAACAGAAAAAAACAAACGGTATGGCGATAGCTTCTCTGGTGATGGGTATACTTTCGCTTGTATCAATTGTATTCAGTGTTTTTGCATGGATAGGTTTAATATTCGGTATTATGGCAATTATTTTTGGTGTTGTGGCCAATAAAGCAGGAAAAGACGGAAAGGCAACCGCAGGTCTTGTAATGGGCATAGTCGGTACTGCAATCTGTGCAATAGTATTTATTTCATGTGCAGTATGTGCCTACAACGTGAACAAGGCCGGTCAGAAAATCGTTAATTCAAAGGAATGGAATGATGCCATAGATTCATTAAAAGACTGGTCTGAGGAAAAAAAGGATTCTAAGACAAAGGATTCCTCAGATGATGCCTCAGATGAAATCGTGGATTCAATTGATGTGGAAGGTCTTGAGCAGGGGCTGAATGATGCCGCACAGGCCTTGGCTGATGGATTGACTGATACTGCAAAAGGAATTCAACAGGAAACCGCAAAAGGTTTGAAGGATATGTTCAAAGCCCTGGGAGAACTTGACTGGGGCCTTGAAGAAGATGATGATGCTGAAGAGGAGTAATTAATATTTTAGGTGTGCAAGGGAATTTTGTAGAAACTGTAAAAAAACTTGCACCTCTATTTTTTGTCACACGGATTCGAAAAATCTAACGATTTTTCGAATCCGTGTGATTTTTTTTTATCATAACAGCTCCGGGGCATTTCTGCTGATGAACTCGTGGATTTTTTCCCAGTATGTCTCGGGGTGTGCGAAAATTGACTTGCAGTGCTCTGCCTCAGGAAAAATAAACCAGTCCTTTGGAGATGCCACTGCATTGTAAATCGGTATTAACATTTTTGGCGGAACAAGCCTGTCTGCTCCCCCGTGAATCAAAAGAACCGGTGTCCTGGATTTTTTGACCTGCTTGATGCAGGACACTTTCTTTAAGTTGAATCCTAGTCTGAGACGTATAAAGAACTTGCCTATGTAAAGTCCAAGATTTGTATTCTTTCGCATCTTGTGTTTCCTAAGATACTTGAATTCGTTCCATGCCGTGTCAAATGCACTGTCGGATATGGCGCACTTCAGGTTCTCAGGGACAGCTTCTCCCAGTGTCATCAGGACTATGGCGGCCCCCATGCTTTCTCCGTGGAGGATGATCTCTGCCTCATTGTCCATCTCTTTTATGTGATTGAGCCATGCAAGCGCATCGTATTTCTCGTTCCAGCCCATGCTTAGGAATTTTCCCTCGCTATGACCTATGCAGCGGTTTTCTGCAAGAATGACGTTAAAACCCTTTTCTGAGTAGTGCAAGCCGTATGGAGCTATGTTTGCCGTATTTCCCCTGTAGCCGTGAATGCATAGGACATATTTGTGGCTTTCTTTTTTTGCGGGATAGAAAAATCCGTGGAGCCTGTAGCCTTCCTTTGAGTTTACCCACAGGTCCTGAACTGCGCTTGAATCCCTCCAATCCTGGGCTTTTTTCCTCATTGATTCCTTGATTTCCTGTATTTCTCTTCCCCTGTCTGTTTTGGGCGGGGACTTTTTCTTCCACGGGACAGATTTCCATGCTTTTGTATTGGGCATGAAGAATGCGGTGATAAATTTATTCGCTATTATGGTGATGATAATGGCGGTTATGAGGATTATGCCAAGTCCAACGATCAAAAGTATTTGCCAAAGCTCCATCTTTAATTCTCTCCTATTTTGCTTTTGACACGCGCTTTTTAGGCTCTGTCTTTTCTGACGGACTTTCCAGAATAGATATGTCGTATCTTGTAAACGGAATGACGATTCCATATTTCTTGAATATTTTTACAGTCGTGGTGTAAACAGCGTTCTTTGTGTCCAGAAGCTTTGTCCTGTCAAACCAGATTGCAAGCTTAAGGTTAACAGCTGATCCAAAGCCGTCGTAGTATGCCTTTGGGGCCGGGTCGGATAGAACGATGCCTTCCTTCATGCAGATGTCCGCAACCTCATTTGCCGCCTGCAGAGCCACTTCCATGTCAGAGTCGTAGCTTATGGGCAGGTCAAAGACAAAACGTCGTTTCTCAAAGTGGCTGTAGTTGATAAGATTGGTTCCGATGATTGTGCTGTTTGGAATTCGTATCAGCTGGTTGTCAAGCGTGTGGATTGAAACGCTCAAAAGTCCGATGTTGTCCACGATTCCGCTTACACCAGACACTTCGATGTAGTCACCGATTTTCATGGAGCGCTCCACCATGATGAAGAAACCGCTTATAAGGTTGCTTACCGAAGTCTGTGCCGCAAAACCGATTGCGATTCCGGCAATACCCGCAGCACCCCAGACTGCCGACAGATCGATTCCAAAAAGGCTCAGTACATACATTGCGATAAGGACAAAGAACAGGTAACGGATAAACTTGTTCAGGAGTATCATTGTATGCGGCTGGAATTTCTTTGAGGCCGTCTTGTTCACCAGGTGACGTATAAGCTTATAGACCAGAAAGAAAAGGAAGATGGTCACAAGGCTTATGATAACCTTCATCAGGTTTGGCCAGGTCAGATATTTCTGTAAATCGTCAATGTGCAAAAAACTTTTGGTTGTCTCAGCTACCTCTGCAGTGACTTCTTTTGCAGTCTCCATTGCCTCGTTCATTTTTCACCTCTGTAAATAATGTCCCGCATTTACGGGAAAACTTCTATTACAATAATATGTCACATGAGGTAAAAAATCAACATACCCCGCTGCAGTCAACGAGGTATGTCTTATAAATGAGGATTTAATTCTTCAGATTTTTTTTAATTGAATTTCAGGCGGTTCTCGTCACCCGGTCCGACAATGGCAAACCATCTTGAGCCTTCGTCCACCCAGTAGGTCTTAAATACACGGAGGATATCGTTTGCGCTAAGGTTCTTGAGAGCTTCCATTTCCTTGGTGTCGTGTGAGATGTCCTCAAAGTATACCAGGTTGTCAATCAACTTGGCTGCCTTTCCTGAGCTGTTGGCAAGGGAACTGAAGCTTGAGTTGATGTACTTGTTCTTGTAGCTGTCAAGTGTGTTTGCAAGTGTGTCAAATACGTAGTTTCCTTTTTCATCAAGGCTCTTTATCACCTTTCCCTGAGACATCAGGTTGCGGGCTTCTGACAGAGCGCTGGCAAAATTGTTGTAGTCAGTAAGATTAACAAGAACCTCCATTCCAAACGGAGCCTTTGAGCGGTTTGTCGTAGAGAGTGGAGTGTAGCAGATACCGCGTCTTTCCCTTACCACGTTGAACATTATCTCTGAGTAGATGTTGTTTGCTATAGTTGCAGGAATAAAGTCATCGCTTGTAACTGACGGAGCCGGGAATATCCTTGCCGCATATCCGTTTCCTGCCACGTTTTTGTTTCCAAGAACAACAGGTGTTCCGCTTATGCTGAGTTTTGGAACATCGACACTTGCTTTCTGCTCTGATCCCTGTGACTTAATAGTTCCGATTGATTTGTTGAGCTCGGCCACAAGTTTCTTAGCGTTGATGTTGCCGACTGCCACAATGAACATATCCTCAGGGCGTACTATATCTGAATGCAGCTTTTTCATTGCGTCGATGCTGATGTTTCCGATTGAGTCCTCTGTAACAGATGTAGAAGTCTCGTACGGATGTCCCTTATAGATTGCTTTCCTTCCTGTGTACATCATGAGGGAAGCAGGATCGTTCAATGTCTGCTGGATTTCCTGACGGTAAGAGGTCATGTTGGTGGCAAAGACATTCTCGTCAAACTTAGGATTAACAAAGCCGTCAATCATCATCGGAAGTGTCTTGTAAAGGTTGCTGTCCAAAACAGTGAGGGAGAGCGTTGTGTATTCAGGATCTGTATAATGATTTATAGAGGCTCCTGTCTCAAAGTTGATTTTCTGCCTTGTCTCAAAGCTGTATTTCTCTGAGGACTGTGACATCATCTGGAACAATGCACCTTCAAGACCTGATGTCTCATAAGTCAGGTGGGAAAGTCCGCCCTTAAGACATACAGAGACAGTATCGATTTTTTTTGCCTTGTCAGAGAGCACGTAAACAGAAATTCCGTTCTTGAGCTTAAGCTGAGTGATGTTGTCTGCCTTGAGAGTTGAACCATTCTGGCTTGCAGTCTGGGCCGGCTTGTAGGCAGGAGTTTTCTCTGGAGATGAGGAGTCTGTCAATGCAGCGATCTTTTTTGTATCCGGAGCGAATTTCGGGTCGTTCCACCAGTGGGCGTTGTCTGCGTCAATCACTTCAAATCCAAGCGCCTTGTACTGTGCAACAGTCTGCTGATAGACCTGCGGGTTAACAACGATGGTGACAAGAGGATTCTTTCCTGTAAAGTACTTGTCAATGAAGCCCTGCATTGTTTTCTGTGTCATTGCACCCAGCTTCTTGTAGTAAGAGAAATAATAGTCGCTTGAAGTTGCTGCCCACCAGAACCTGAGGGAAGACAAAAGATTTGTAGCGTTATCGGTAGAGGATATCCTGTCGCTTTCCATTATCGATACAATCTGCTTTACCTTGTTCTTCTGATAGAGGGCCTTGTCTGCGGCAACCTGCGGTAAAACATCGTTCTGAACCTTGCTCAGGAATTTGAGGGCACGTTCCGGAAGATTGTTCTCAGGCTGAAGCAATAAGGCATTGAAGTTGAATGTTCCGCTTACACGTACGGTCGGGTATCCTGCACTGACATAGTCAGACTGAGGTATGCCAAGCTCTGGATCTTGAGAAAGCTTAGTCTTGAATGTTCCGTCCGGTTCTGCAAGAAGTGAACAGAGATAGTCAGCGGCATAAGTGTCCTCGATGTCAAAGTCTGTGTCCGGTCCCCTGAATGCTACGGATACCTGAGCCATATATGGAGACATTGCATCAAATGGCATGACGGCAAGCTTTACCTTGTTGAACGGAGCTTTTGTAGGCTCGTCATGTGGCTTGGACGGAGAGTTTCCGTTGTTGCTCCATGTTCCGTAGATGGCCTTTACAAGCTGATATATCTTTTCCGGGTCTACGTCACCGCCAACAAAAAGCGCCGCATTAGAAGGAATATAGTATTTCCTCTGAATGTCCCTGAGCTGTGCTACTGTTGCGTTCTGTACTGTTGATACAGCACCTGCCGGGTCATTGCGGTAAGCAGTCTCTGGGAACAGGGTCTTTGAGATATAGTCCTGATAGATGTTTCCAGGATTTACTGCATAGCCAGAGATCTCGGAGATGACGACTTTCTTTTCATTCTCGAATTCCTTCGGGTCCATCAAAGGTGTTCTGATGGCGGCATTCCAGAAAGCAAGACCTTTTTCTGTCTGTGAAGACGGAACTGTGATAAAGTAGTTTACATAGTCTTTTCCTGTGGTTCCGTTCCAGCTGGCAACACCCATCTCAGAAAGGGCATTCTGTATGGAAGCTGCATTTGGGTAGAGGTCGTTTCCCTTGAACATCATGTGCTCATAAAGGTGAAACAAACCTGCGTTTTCAGGAGTCTGATCCACAGCACCGCTTTTAACGGCAATCTCGATGTATGTGAGCGGCACAGAGTGATTTTCCGCCACAAACAAAGTAAGGCCGTTATCCAAAGTATACTGATGGAGATTTTCTACAGGAGTTGTCTTAGCAAACAATCCTGATACAGCGAAGATGAGTCCAAGGAACAAAGCCATTGAACGTTTGAACTTTTTCATTTTTGCACCTCTTATTAGTAATTTCTAACAATACTAAAGAAAAAAGGTGTATTATGCAAGTGAAACACAAGGGTACAGCCAATATGGTCACATGGGAAAAAACGCTTCCCATCGGAGATGTCCCCACCCAAACGGCTTCCGCGCTACGCTTGTGCAGATGTTTGTGCGGTGCCATCTCCGATTCCAGCGTTTTTACTCAATATTGCATCATGGATGTCTGTACCATTGTCTGTTACTTTATAAAATGGTAGAATAATTCTATGGTTGAAGTAAAGGAAGAGGAAGAACGCAAGGTAAGGTGCCTTTTGGTGGGAAACCCGAATAAAGAGGACAAGGAGCCGGATGAGCTCAAGGGACTGGTGGATACTCTTGGCATGGAAACTGCTGGTGTCATAGTGCTTGCACGCCGTGAGCCGACACCCGCATACGGAATGGGAACAGGAACTGCTCAAAGAATCGCGGAGAAAGCAAAGGAACTGTTTGCCGACACCATCATCTTTGACTGGGAGCTGGAGCCGACCAAGCAGCGCAACTGGGAAAAACTTGCAGGCATTCCTGTCTGTGACCGCAATGAGATAATCATCCGCATATTTGCGCAGAGGGCCAAGACAAAGGAAGCAACGCTTCAGGTTGAGCTGGCAAAGCTTACATATTCACTGCCGCGATTAAGCCACATGTACGGAGACATGGCACGCCAGAGGGGTGGAAACTACGGTTCAAAAGGAAGCGGAGAAACCCAGCTGGAGCTTGACCGCCGTCAGATAGAGGATAAAATCATCCAGATAAAGAAGGAACTTGAGCAGGTTGCGTCAAACCGTGAGACCCAGAGGAAACTCAGGGAAAAGACTTCAGTTGCGACATGCTCTCTTGTAGGCTATACCAATGCCGGAAAATCAAGTTTGCTGAACGCCCTTACCGGTGCAGATGTTTTTGTTGAGGACAAGCTTTTTGCGACCCTGGATCCGACCACAAGGAAATTCTCAATCTCACAGGCATCCTCAATTCTTCTTACGGATACAGTAGGCTTTATATCAAATCTTCCTCATACACTCATAGATGCATTCCGTTCAACTCTGGAGGAGGCTTCCGCGTGTAATCTTCTTCTTCTTGTTGTTGATGCAAGCGATGCACAGTGCGTGTGGCAGTACAATCAGGTTCTGCGTGTTCTTGACGAGATTCATGCGGGAGATATTCCAAGGCTTGTGGTGCTGAATAAAATTGATGCGGTTCAGGATGATGACGTTAAAATCGCTGAGCTGGATACGGCTTTCCCTGATGCGGTTAAGGTCTCGGCCCATACACAGCAGGGCTTTGACGTTCTGCTTGAGCAGATGACCGAGATACTTCTGGGTAAGCTTCGTGATTTCAGTGTTCCCATGGAAAAAAGCAGTCTTGTTGAATTGGTAAGGAAAAACGGCACGATAGAGCAGGAGGAATGGCTTTCTGACACGGTTGAGCTAAAGGCAAGGATACCCGGGGTTCTGCGCGAGGATGGAAATGCCACCACTCGGACATTGTCGCTTTTGTCACCTTACATAAAATGACGGTCTTAGAATAACGTTCCATTTTGCTCTATTGAGGTTTTTGGTGGAATGGGGTATAGTTTAGGCAGGGAGGAATTGTTCTAAATGGAATATCAGGAAAACCCTTATACACGCCGGACACAGGAATTCTTCATGGATAATGTTTATGCAGAGCCTGTAAAGACATCCAGGCTTCCAAAGATTCTCTCCATTGTCCTGATGGTATTGGTCGTCGGTTTTGTCTCAACCGGAATCCTTTTCATTGCGTTCAACAGGGATGCAGAAAACCAGTACCGCAGGAATGATCCTACTCCGCAAAAAGTAATTAACCGTAACAAAGGCTCCAAATCAAAAGTAACCATATATAACGAGCTGGGACAGATGCGCCCCATGACCAAGCCCGAACCGAATGATGAGACCGGCAGCGTAATGGTTGTGACTCCATGGTTCTCGTTCCCTGATGGTGACACTCCGCTTTACGAGGAGATTTCACAGAAGGACCGCCTGATTAAAAACATCATATTTGAATATTTCACGACGCACACAAAAAGCGAGCTCCTGCAGACGGGTGAGAAAACGATTAAGGAAGAGCTTACCGAACAGATAAACGAACAGCTTGTGATGGGCAAGATAACCAAGCTTTATTTTGACGAATATCAGTTTTTCAAATAGGCCGGTGTGCTGACTGTGCAACAAAAAAGACCTTTGCTTGTCTATTATAGTGAGGTTACGCTATGAATGGTTCAGTTACACCTGCTGCTCAGGTTATTGTTTCTTTGGTCCCCATCGTGGGTATTTGTTTTGGTGCTATAATCTTGTTCTTTGCCCTTCTCTGGAAGCATCGTGAGAACAAGCAGAGAATTGCACAAGGGTCATATCAGCCCATTCATCCCAATCTGGAGGTTTTTTCCCTGCTTACGGGTCTATGCCTTACTGGGGTGGGACTAGTCCTGACAATTCTTTTTCTTTTGATTGACGGTCTGACCTTTTCCCTGCTGGGAGGAGCCGTTCCGTTGGTTGTTGGGCTGTCACTGCTTCTGTTTTACAAGGTGAACCCCAGCTTTAAGCACAAGAAGGAAAATGAAACCCGATAATACCGGTGAAGAAGATAAAAAACAAATTCTCAAACGTGATAATCAGCTGATTAAAGAATGTTTTGAAGGCAACAATGAGTCCTTTGCAAAGCTGATTTCCTTTTATCAAAACCGGGTTCGTGCTGTAGGCATTCAGTTTTTCAGGAACCAGACAGACACCGAGGATTTCATGCAGGAAGTCTTCATCAAGGTGTACAAGAATCTTTCCTCTTTCAGGGGAGAAAGCTCATTCGCCACATGGATCACCAGAATCGCCTATACCACTGCAATCAATGCCAAAAACGCAAAAAAAGACTGCGAGTCACTTGCTGATGATTTTGAGCTCAAGTCGAGCTTTAAGACTCCGGAAGAAGAGCAGATATTCAACCTTACAAAGGAAGCGGTCCGTGAGGCAATAGGTGAGCTGCCGTTGAATTATGCAATCTGCCTGGACTTTTACTTTTTCTATGACTTCAGCTACGAGGAAATTGCTATCATTACCGGTTTCCCGGTGAATACGATAAAATCCCATATTTTCAGGGCAAAGAAGATACTCAGGCAAAAGCTCCTGGAATACTCATATAAGAATTAAGGATGTGCGCAACACAAGGAGAATGAAATGAAGATAAACTGTGAAGAATGCATGGATACATACCTTTCGCTGGACAAGGGTGAGAAAATACCGAAATCGGTCACAAGGCATCTGCTTACATGCCCCAAATGCCGTGAAGAGATAAAGGCCATATCACGCGCGGAAAAAATCGCCGCAGGCCCTCTTGCAATCAATTCTCCTGTAAACTCCCAGACCCTGACAGAATCCCTTCGCAAAATTGACCCGGATTATGTGCCAAGGCAGAAGAAGCTCTCTCTTGTGGCATGGATTCTGTATGCCGTGGCATTTCTGGCGGCCATTCTGGTCTTCTGTTCCCTGTTCACACAGTTCAGCGTGCTCACGTTCAATTTCTCGTTTGCCTTTGCTGTCTGCATAATCGTTTACATCACCGTAATGATCTATACAAACATGGATATATTTGTCAAAAAGATTAATTCCAAAACAACCACCTGATCCTGAAAATGGGGAGTTCAGGGCTGGGAATTTTGGCCTTGGTTGATGAGTTATTTATTTGTTTTCTAATAATTTAGCACCGTTTTTCCGATAATTTTACTATGCCGTCCAAACAGAACAGTTACAGCAAGCCGGATTTTTGGTCTCAAAAAGCCTTCAAGGAAGGTTACCCGGCCCGCAGTGTGTACAAGCTTCAGGAAATCGACAAGAAATTCGGTATGCTGAAGAAAGGCGATGTCGTGCTTGATTTAGGCTCGGCACCCGGAAGCTGGACGACATGGCTTTTGCGGAACCTTGGAGGCACGGGCAAAGTGGTGTCCGTTGACCTGAACCCGCTTGATTCAACTGTAAAAGGCGAGAATCTGGTGTTTTTCCAGGGGGACCTCCTTAGTGAGGAAATCCGTACAAAGATTCAGCAGAACGGCCCGTACGACCTTGTTGTATGTGATGCCGCTCCCCTTACGACGGGAAACAGGACGGTGGATACAGCCCGTTCAAAGGCCCTGGTGGAGATGGCAATCTGGTATGCGGGACAGATGCTTAAGCCAAACGGTAATTTCTGCGTAAAGATCTTCCAGAACGGAAACCAGCAGAAAGAGCTGCTTAAAATGAAGGAGATATTTGCTTCGGCAAGGGGATTTAAGCCCGAGGCATGTAGATCAGAGTCTTTTGAAACATATTTGGTGGGATTAAAGAAAAAAGTTCCGGGGCAGCCATAAGCCTGGGAATTTTTTTTGAAAAAAGTGGGAAATTTATGGGAAAGAAAATTGTAATTAGTGACAAAATGTGGTACAGTAAGAGAACTAAAATGAAGTCTTTTGTTAAATTCGGATTGGTATGTTCTCTTAGCGTTTTTGGTGCAGCTACACTTGTAATCGGTACGACCGTAGCCGTAGTGCATCATAACAACTACCGTGGAATGGGCGGTTTGGATACCCCGGGCATTCCTGATCTGGATTACTATGTGGATTTAAGCGAAAGGTTCCCGGTTCAGGAGGAGACCCTTGCATCATCTGTTATTCTTGCTGACCTGACTGATATTGCTGATGTGCCGGCAGTTGAGCCTGTTGAATCCGTAGAGGCAGAGGAGATTGCGGAAGTTGATATCTCTGAGCTTGGCCGTGGATTAGAGGATGAGGTACCGGTAGAAAGCCTCCTTGATGGAATTGAGGAAGAGCCGGAGCCTGTTGTTGCAGAAGTTAATGTTGATTCCACAGAAGACAATGTCCTTTCATATTTTTCATACAGAGTTAAATCAGGTGACACAATCAGCGAGATTGCAACCCGTTACGACATAACCACAGATACAATCATAAGCGTCAACAACATAAAGTCATCAAGAACTATTCCAATCGGTCAGTATCTGAAGATTCCGAACCAGAAAGGCATTCTTTATACAGTAAAGACCGACGGAGAGACACCGGCCACTATCGCCCAGAAATACTCTGTCGATGCCAATAAAGTCGCCCTGGCAAACAATCTTCAGGAAAACTCATCACTTTCTGCAGGCCGCACGGTTTTTGTAACTGACGCAAAGATGGACCGCATTGCCTTGCTTGAGATTAACGGAGACCTCTTTAAGAATCCTCTGCATTCAAGCTATTATATTTCTTCCCGTTTCGGATGGCGTGTCAGTCCGTTCGATTCATCTAAGCGCACATATCACGGTGGTATCGACATGGCATGTCCTACAGGTACACCGATTTATGCTGCCTCAGAAGGAGAGGTAATCACAGCCGGCTGGAGCAATGTTTACGGAAACTATGTCATCGTCAGCCACCATTCAGGCTACAAGACGCTTTACGGACACATGAGCTCAATCCTCGTTACCAAGGGACAGTATGTCTATACGACTACAAAAATCGGTAAGGTTGGAAGCACAGGCCAGAGTACAGGTCCGCACCTGCATTTTACAGTATATAAGAACGGTAATGCAATAAATCCGGAGCTAAGAGTTGAGTTGAACTGAAAAAATATCAGTGGACATTTTGCCAAAGTGGGGATATAATTACTTTATATGTCAGATTTGTTAACAGATTCTCAGTTTGACCAGTACCGCGTTTTGATTTATGATGCCAGCGGAATCACTTTCTCTGATACAAACCGCTCCATCCTGGATAGCCGTTTAAAAGAACGTCTCCGGGAAAAACAGTTGACCGATGTAATGGAATATTACAAGCTGGTAACCAGTGACCAGGCGGAATTCAAGGCATTTTTGGACAGCATCACCACAAATCTGACCCGCTTTTTCAGAAACCAGCCTCATTTCGACGCGCTTGTTAATTACGTCATCCCGCACGTCATTGAGGAAAAGAAAAGGACAGGCGGCACAAAGATTCATATCTGGAGCGCAGGCTGCTCAACTGGAGAGGAACCCTACACAATCGCCATGATCCTGAAGGACAAGCTTCCCGCTCCATACACATTTGACATCATTGCTTCTGATATCTCGCTTAAATCCCTTATGGTCGGACAGCAGGGCTTCTATCCCGAGTCACGCATTTCAGGTATTCCACAGGATTATCTGGACAAGTTCTTTACCAAGGTTGACAAAGGCTATCAGGTAAAACCCGAGCTGATGAGCACCATCCGCTTTGACTACCACAATCTTCGCCACGACAGCGGTTCCCGTAATCTGGACGTGGTTTTCTGCCGCAATGTATTGATTTATTTTGACGAGGCTGCTCAAAAGGCCACGATAGACAGATTCTACAATGCAATGTCACCGAATTCATATTTGTTTATAGGCCATTCAGAGAGTCTTTTTGGAATGGATACGAAATTCGAATTCTTAAAAACCGACTGGGCTTGTCTTTATCAGAAGAAACTCTAGGTTAAAAGCACAAGACAAGAGGGGGATTTTTTAATGGATGATATTTCTGTTTTAGTCTGTGATGACTCTGCTTTGATGCGTAATCTTATCTCAAGGATAGTTGATTCAACTGTTGGCTTAAAGACTGTCGGAACTGCAATGAACGGCAAATTCTGTCTTCAGAAAATCCCTATGCTGAAACCTGATGTAATTCTTCTGGATATAGAAATGCCCGAGATGAACGGCATTCAATTCCTGGAGGAACGCAAGATGCAGGGAATCGACATTCCTGTAATCGTGCTGTCCTCTATCGCAACCAAGGGTGCTGCCGTTACGATGAACTGTCTTGAACTTGGAGCAAGCGACTTTATCACTAAGCCGAACGGTTCAATTTCAAGCAATATATCCTCCGTTTCCCACAGGATAATCGAGAACATAGCATCTTACGGTGGACGTTATGCACGCAGGCACGGCAAAGAAACATATCCGCTGGAATACTTCATGCAGCAGGTGAAGCTCAAGGAAGCCGAGAATGCCGCAGAAAAAGAAGGCCTTTTGGATAAGATCAAGCCCGCAACAACGGAAACTGCCCCGACCTTTAATCCCCGTTTATTCCAGTCATCAAAAAAAGAGCCGCAGGTAATAACCCCGCTCAGAGATGGCGGTCCCATCGACATTGTTGCCATTGGTATCTCAACAGGAGGCCCGAATGCCCTGCGCGAGATGTTCCCGAAACTTCCGCCAAAATTCCCAAAGCCGATTCTTGTTGTTCAGCACATGCCTGCAGGTTTCACAAAGGAATTCGCATCCAGCCTTGACCGTGTGTGCCCGCTTGATGTAAAGGAAGCCGAGGACGGAGACCTTATTCACCCTGGACAGATTTACATAGCTCCGGGAGACTATCATATTGCCGTAGAGAAATCATCACTGTGCAATGTAATCCGCCTTAATCAGGAACCGCAGAGAAACGGTCACAGGCCTTCCGCTGATGTTCTTTTTGAGTCAGTTGCAAAGGTGTATCAGAACCGTGCCCTTGGCGTCATAATGACCGGTATGGGTCGCGATGGCTCAGCCCAGTTGTGCGAGATGAGGAAGCAGGGTGCATGGACTTTGGGCCAGGATGAGAATTCCAGCGTTGTATACGGAATGCCAAAGGTTGCCTTTGAGCTGGGTGCCGTGCAGAAGCAGGTTTCCCTGGACAACATGGCAAAAGAAATTGTTGATATGGTTCAGCTTCATTCCTAGAACTGTTCCAGCCTTGAAAGCAATGCGTCCAGTTTGTTTCCGTACTCTCTGTCGGCGGCCCAGGTTCCCGCAAGCTCAAAAACAGTAGGTGCTTTTCCACGCGGTTGTACCCATTTGTATCGGGTGTCGATCAATTCATTTACAAGCTGATGTTCCTCTGTAGTGGCGTATGCATGAAGGTGCTGGATATGTGCCCTTACTCCAAGCTGCTCTGTCTCAAAGGACTCTCCGCGGTGCTCCTCGTCTATGGCACCAAGACCGCAGTAGTTGTGCATCTCCGGCGTAACAAGATTTCCAAAACGCAGGAAACCTGTCTCAAGACACATCTGGACAAAGGCACAGTCGCTGTTGATTCCTTCCGCAAGGCTTTCTTCTATATAATATTTTGCAAGGCGCTTTACCTGTTTCTTGTCTGCCTCAGGATTCTGCCTCATGAAGAATTTTACAAGCTGATTCTGGTTCTTGATTGCGGGGTCACTAAGATTGCGTGAAACCGGCTGCCTGTGTCCAAGACTTATACAGCTCGTAAAGAAAAGGACTGGCAGCAGGAATAAAAGAGCGGGGATTAAGTGTCTCTTTGTCCGGCTCATTTTATCGCGGTTCCGATATAGTCTTTACCGTCCAGGATGGCACGGATGTTCGGGATGTTCTTACCGGCGGCACAGATAACCGTAAGCCCAATCTCGCTTGCGGTCTTGCTTGCAATCGGGTCAAACGGACAGTTCTTGCCGGGAACCCATTCGTCTCCAACCATCTTCCTGAAGTCTGCCCAGGAAATTGTATCAAGAGGTTTTGCATCCGGGTTTTTACGTGGGTCATCGGTAAATACTTTTTCAATGTTTGAAAGGTTCACGATGGTGTCTGCATTGTATTTTTGTGCAAGAAGAACGGCATCGTTGTCTGTGGAGAAACCAGGCTTCCATCCAGCGGCCACAAGGACACGTCCAGGGAATTCATCGGGAGCCACAGTCGGGTCGGTTATGACATCGTGCGGGCACAGAGGACCAAAGCATGTCTTGAGGATCTGTGCGTTCATGCGGGTTGCCATGATTCCAAGCCAGTCACATGCGTAATTGGTCTCTTCCTCACTTGCAAAGCCACAGGAGGCCTTTTCCTCAGAGTCGAACAGCGAGGCCACCTCCCTGTATGCGTTCTGATATGTACGGGCTGGACCACCGCCACCTGCCACCAGAATAAGGCGTGAGTCAGCGTTAGCCTTGAGCCATGAAAGTGCCATTGAGGTAAAATTCTTTAACAAAGAAACATCGGGTTTATCGGGTGCAATAATTGATCCACCCACACTAAGTACTTTAGTAATCATCTATCTTCCTCCCTAACTCAATCTATCACAACAGGGAAAAAAAATCTAGGTAGAACCTGAATATCGGCGGCTATTGTAGTTTTGGCGTTTATGTGGTATATGCTTTTATAATGGAGTATGTGTATGTGGACGCTTATTGTTGCATTGATTGTCCTGGCCCTGGTGATTCTGGCAGTTGCAGTCATGGTACGGAATTCAAGAAAGGGAAAGAATAGCTGCGGAATGAACTGCTCAACATGCATGTCCTATTGCGGGAATAAAACATGCTCCATGAAAGAGAAGAAAAATGATAACAAAGATTGATAACGCTTAGTCTGCCGTTATTGTTCTTGCCAGACGGAAGCCGTAGCCGCTTGTCCTCATGTAAGGGTTATTCGAGCTTGTGTTGATGTTCTCGCGAGCGTAATATGTTCCGCCCTGCTGAATCCTGTACAGTCCGTTTACAAGAGGTTCCTCTGAGGAAGCGTCGGAGATGAACTTTGCCGAGCTGTCCCAGCACCATTCACTTACATTTCCGCTCAAATCATATAGTCCGTTTGCGTTGGGCTTGAACTTTGCAACCTCGTGTGTGCGTGCATTGCTGTTGAGTGCATTCCATGAGGCACTTCCGTCGCCTGCCGCTTTTTTCCATTCCGCCTGAGTAGGAAGCCTGAATCCGTTGGCGTCCGGTTTTGCGGTGACCCTCTGCCACAGTCCAAGAACAGAGCTCTCGTCATCCTCGGGAACATCTCCCCACTGATCCGGATTGCTTGTGCCCACGATGACATAGACAGGTTCAAGACCTTCCCTCATGCTCAACAAGTTGCAGAATTTTATCGCGTCGAACCAGCTGATGTTGTCAACAGGCCTGTAGTCCTGGACCTCGTTTGCCACCGGAATCCTTATGCTGCCGCTGAAATGGCTCGGGTTTTCCCTCATGATGTTGTAGTAGAGGACCTGTGTGACCTCTGTGGCCGCTATCTCGTAGTCGCCCATGTTTATCATGTAGGACGGTCCCATCTCTATGCGCTCGTATGTGTCGCCGGATGGAACTTCCTTTATGAAATCGTTTATTGCAAAAATCGCCGTGTCATAGCTTGTGTCCACAGCGGGGAATGTTGCAGGCCATCTTGTGATTGAGCCCAGGTAATATGGGCCGATGTCCAGCTTTTCAAATACATTCAATGATGAGCCGTATAATCCCTTGAGCGTGCTTGTTGATGAGCCGTGTGAATTCTTTCCTCCGCTCAGCTTGAATGTCAATGTCACGGTGTTGCGTGTGTAATAGAGGTAGACCGCCATCACTCCGTCTGAATCAGTGCGCATGATGATACCGGCCGGGGTAAAGCCGATGAATTCCTCATCATTCCGTGCAAGGGCAAGTAAAGCCGTTCCCTTTGGAATGAATTTGTCCTCAGTGTATTTTTCTATCTCAGTGTATTTTGCCGGGTCAAGGTCCTGGGTAAGATGATGAATCCTGTTTGCATCTGCAATTGTGGCATCCTCAAACAGCATGGAAAGATCAACAACAACAGTACCGTCTCCGTTTATGGTTTTTCCCTCGGTAGTCTTACAGGAAATGAACAAAAGAGAAAAAATAAGAATAAAGACGGTTATTTTGAACTTCATCACATTACCCCCGTTGAATTATCGGCTTTTTCCCCGCTATATATAAGGTAAAAACAAAGCTGGTTCTGGGGAGCAATACTATTTAATGGCGTTCTTAAGAGCCTCTGCCTTGTCTGTCTTTTCCCATGGGAACTCGTTTCTGCCAAAGTGACCGTATGTTGCAGTTGCACTGTAAATCGGACGCTTCAGATCCAGAGTCTTTATGATTCCTGCAGGGCTTGTGTCAAAGATTTCCTTTACCGCCTTGACGATTTTTTCCTCCGGGACCTTTGCGGTGCCGAATGTTTCCGCCATAATGCTGACCGGGAACGGAACACCGATGGCATAGGCAAGCTGAATCTCACAACGCTCTGCCAGATCTGCCGCAATGATGTTCTTTGCGATGTAGCGCGCCATGTATGCCGCTGAACGGTCAACCTTGCTGGGGTCTTTGCCGCTGAAACATCCGCCACCATGCCTTCCCATGCCGCCGTAAGTGTCCACGATGATTTTTCTTCCCGTAAGGCCTGAGTCACCGACCGGGCCACCTATGCAGAACTGACCTGTCGGGTTAACAAAGAACTTGGTGTTGGAATCCAGAAGACCTGTCGGCTCAAGAACCGGCTTGATAACCTTTTCGATTACAGTCTGCTTGATTTCATCATGCTTTATTCCCGGGTCATGCTGCTGAGAAAGAACAACAGTATCAATCCTTACCGGTCTGTGGCCCTCGTATTCAACAGTAACCTGACCTTTTGAGTCCGGTCTGAACCACTTGATTGCACCGGATTTCCTGAGCTCCGCTGACTTTATCATGAGCTTGTGGGCAAACATGATTGGAGCAGGCATAAATTCCGGGGTTTCCTTGCATGCAAAACCGAACATCATGCCCTGGTCGCCCGCACCCTGCTGTCCTTCAAATTCCTTGAGTCCGGTTCCAACGACACCC
>JAGCYQ010000057.1 GCA_017960765.1 Treponema sp. | reverse complement strand
GAAGGCCGGCAGTTTGCCATTGTCCACTGGTTTGACGATGGAACTCTACAGTCACAAGCGGGTAATCTGGTCTATTACAATAATGCAAACACTACATGGCGTTTTACCCATTCCTTGCTAAGATACACACTGATGAGCAATATGGTAAGTGTCCATAATAAGCAGTTCCCCAACATACACTGTCTTGAGACAGACTGTTCTCATGGCGGAGAATACTGTCCTCTCTGTCTGTACGCATTGGGTTATTAGAAAGATTTGAATTAAGAATAATTTAAGAA
Source organism: Treponema sp. (assembly GCA_017960765.1). GTDB lineage: Bacteria > Spirochaetota > Spirochaetia > Treponematales > Treponemataceae > Treponema_D. Next base: position 8,464 of record JAGCYQ010000057.1, on the reverse strand, counting down.
TCCGGTGGTTTTGATTCATGTCAATAACTGCCGGATTTTTTATTTTAAAAAAAATTTGCTATATTTTAAAAACCGTTGTATCATATAGATTGGACAAAATGGAGAAATTGACCATATTTTTGTAAAAGGAGGCATTATGGCGTCAACAAAGGAGCAGATAGAGACACTTCAGAAATACGTAAGCGAAAGCAGTTCCATTGTTTTCTTTGGTGGGGCCGGTGTCTCCACGGAAAGCGGTATCCCGGACTTCAGGAGTGTGGACGGACTCTACAACCAGAAGTGGGACTATCCGCCGGAGGAAATCTTGAGCAGGGATTTCTTCTATTCAAATCCTGCGGAGTTCTACAGGTTTTACAGGGAGAAGATACTTGTAGAAGGAATAAAGCCGAATGACGCACACAAAAAGCTTGCGGAAATGGAGGCTAAAGGCAAGCTCAAGGCGGTGATCACCCAAAACATAGACGGTCTGCACCAGGCGGCGGGAAGCAAAAATGTGCTGGAGCTGCATGGCAGTGTGCTGAGGAATCATTGCACGAAATGCGGGGCCTTTTATGATTCGGATTATGTAATCGCCCACAAGGATGAGAATGGAATTGCCCGTTGTTCTGACAGTTCATGTGCCGGTATAATCAAGCCGGACGTAGTTCTGTATGGCGAGAGCCTTGATGATAACGTCATTGACAGGACTATAAGGGCTCTTCAGGACGCGGACATGCTCATAATCGGAGGAACTTCGCTGACTGTTTATCCGGCTGCGGGCTTTATCCGGGCATTTACGGGGGACAAGCTGGTCTTAATCAACCGGGATGCCACAGCCAACGATGGAATCGCAAATCTTGTGATTCACGACAGCATTGGAAAAGTTTTAAGTCAAATAAACGTATAATTTATAGAAGTTTTGTTGCCAATAGTTGGTTACAGTTGTTTATTAAATAAGTTGAAGGATTGCTGCGCCATTTGGGATGGGGAGTGCCGCGGTTAAAGAAAACAGGGAATTCTGCCGATAAGGAAAGCGGGAAACTACGCCTATTTGGCTGAATTCTATATGTTGAAGTTTGTGAGCCGCTTTTTAGTGCCGAAAGGCCCTGATGGGGGTTCATTTACTCATTATTTAGGAAGGACTTGAGTATGAACAGAAGATTTTTACTTTTAGCACTCGCAGCATTTCTTGCGATGTCAGCAGCTTTTGCCGGTGGTTCAAAGGAAGTTATGGAAAAGGAACTTGGACCGGAAAACAGCTGGACGGAATCATTTGACATCAACAACCGCTCAGGAAAGTACAATGCGTATGTAAGCGCAAAGGACCTGGCACAAAACGAGGGTATCGCAGGCCCTTACAACATCTTCATCGATGAAGAGTCAGACCTGCCTGTCGTGTCAATCACCAACCCTGCGCCAAACATGAGCGTTCCAGGCAACCTTAATATTGTTGGTACCTGTGTTGACGATGACAAGGTGGAAGCCGTCTACCTTATCTTTGACGGTGACAAATCCAATCCCGTGCTTGTAGAGGGTACTGATTTCTGGTCATACTATCTTGACACCAATGACCTCAAGGAAGGTCCGCATACTATTGAAGCATACGGTGTGGACAACGGAAATCCGAGCGCCTACGTAAATGAGGACGGAACTATAGATGAGGCACGCGTAAAGCCAAAGACAGGCCACTCAAAGTTTGTTACATGGCAGCTTAACCGTCATGCTCCGGAAACAAAAATCACAAACATGGACATGGGTTCCCTTGTAAGTGGAAAAGTTACCCTCAATGGCGAAGTAACAGATGGAAACGGTGTTGACACTCTGGAATACAGCATCGACGGCGGTGTTCGCTATACTCCTATTAAATTCAAGAAAAACAAGCTTTCTACTCCTGATGAGAACGGAAATACCGAAATCAATACATTCTCTCTTACACTCGACACAAAGAAAATGCCTGATGGTCCAACACTGTGCTGGTTCAAGGCAATTGACTCAACTGGTTCTGTCGGAATTACATCCTTCCTGTATTTCATTGACAACGCCGGTCCTGACGTCAAGGTCGTTTCTCCTGCTCCAGGTGAATCTGTAAACGGAATGTTCACTCTTGCAGGTTATGCAAAAGACACAATCGGTATCAAGAGCCTTAAATATTCATGGGGCAAGACAAGCGGAGAATTCGAGCTTATTCCTGGCAACCCGTACTGGGCACTGGAACTTGATTCACGCGAAGTAAGCTCAACAAAAGATTTTGTCATCACGGCAGAAGACACGATGGGCAACATCGTAACCGTGACACATAGATTCGTAAACAACGAGAAGGGCACCCACAAGGAAACAGGAGTTGTCTGGGTAAATCAGGACGGTGACAAGCCGGTCGTGGAAATCAAATATCCTGTAGGTGAGGTCAACGGAGAGGATGGAGCTGTGTTCGTCCGCGGTATTGCTACTGACGACGATGGTGTTTCCACAATCTACTATCAAGTTGACGGAGGAGAAGAGCACAGGATCGATGCAACAGGTGTATTCTATTCTCCAATTCCAGGCGCACTCTCAAACGGTGAGCATAGGATTTCCGCATGGGCAGTTGACCGCAACGGAATCATGGGAGACAAGACAACAACAACATTCTCTTCCAAGGGAATTGCCCCTGAGTTCAAGAATGCAAAATACAAGGGACACGAATTCACAAACGGAATGCCGATCAACCCGGAGGAAGACGGTGAGTTCAATGTTGAGGTTACATCAAGCACAGGACTCAAGACCGTTCACTATGAATGGGTATGGAATACAGACCGCAAGGTTGTTGATGTTCCGGTAGAAGAAGGCACAAAATCAGTTCCGATTTCACTTTCATTTGGCGGCGATGATATTCCGTGGGGAATCTCAAACCTGAACATTACTGCAACAGATAAATTCGACCGTCAGTCTGCAATAGGCTATATCTTTAACGTACTTGATCTGACAGGCATCCATTCACAGGAGCCGGGTGTATTCTTTACAGACAGCGCAGTTTCAAGTGACGGCTGCATTACCGTGGATCCAAACAATTCAGTAACGGGTTATTTTGTTGGCGGAACCATTGCATCCGTTAAGACAGTTCCAACAGTCCGCGGCGTAACCGTTACACCACAGGACAACACGATTATCGTTTCAGCTCCGGCAGAGACCGCAAAGTTTGCCGTTCAGGTAACGACAACAGCGGGTGCCGTCTATACTTCAAGGCAGATTTTCTTCCCGTCAAAGGAAGGCGCTCCTAAGATTACAATCAACGATCAGAGTCTTGTAACTGAGGTATTCAACAACTTCAACTCACGCAACACTCTTTCAATTACCGGTTCTGTAGAAAGTGCATCTGCGGCAGAAATACGTTATCGCGTACTTACTGCTCAGGTCAACTATGATGAGAACGGAATTGTAGTAAGCTCTCAGGCTCTTCCGGTTCCGTCACTTGCAGAATCCACACCGGTTCAGTTAAGGCGCAATTCATTCACTCTGAACTTTACTTCCGAGGATTTTGTAGACGGTATTTCTATTGTAGAAATCATCGCAAGCAACGCATCTGGCAAACTGTCTTCTACTGCAGTTCTTGTCCGCAAGATAAACAATCCTGTAAGCCAGAATCTGGACGGTACTCCGGCAAAACAGCCTGCAAATCCTGCAACCTACTGGCTGCACGGTGACGGTGAGGGCATGGACTACTACGGTGTCTGTGTATTCCAGGGCGATACAGCTTCAATCTTCTATTATAAAGATTATGATGACATTCCGGAAGGAAACTCAACACTCGAATTCAAGGGTGTAAAACTCAACGTAAAGAAAGACGCAACCGCAATTACAGGTACATATTCAACTGTTGACTCAAATCCATATCGCAGCGGTATGAAGGTATTGATGGCAAGAGGAGGCACTCTGGAAACAGATCCTCATGTAATCACAGTACGCATCAATTCCGGTGTTCCTGTTACAGAAGTAAAATGGACTGCAAACGGAAAGTCAATTACAGCAGGTGAGATTCGTGATCTTGGTGGCGGTGCTTATGAGGCAGATGCTTCAATCACAGGTCTTCCAGCCGGATTTACGACAATCACTGCCAATGTAAACGGTAAGTCTGCAATAAACGGTTCTATCAACATCGTACGCAGCCACAGCATCGTGGACAACACAGAAGGCCTCTACTGGACTATGGCTGGTGGAGCAGTCTACGAGCCGGGCACTGGAAACTATGTCGTGGATGATGGTGCAGAACTTGTAGGATACGCAAATGTCTACGGATCTGTCAGGGCATCTCTTGCAAGGGCAGTCAACGGTGTAAGCGTAACTACAGACGGCAAGCTGGTTAAACTCACGGCTACAAGCGACGGTTCATTCCGCAACGTTACAGTCCGCATCCAGAACGATGCAAACGGTTCATGGAACTCTAACGGTGTTTCACTTGTAGCAGATACTTCAGCTCCAATCATCGATGTTACCGGTGTCAAGGCAATGGACTACATCAAGGACCGCCTTGTACTCTCCGGAACAGTTGCCGACGGAAACGGTGTAAAGACTCTTGAATACAAGACAGTTGAGGGAGAAACCGTAACCGATGCTGAGGGAAATACATCAAGCGCATGGAAGGCCCTTCCATTCAATTCTCGCGGAGCATTCAACACGACAATAAGCCTTGCTGATTCTCCAGACGGATATCTGCCGCTGACATTGCGTGCTACAGATACAACCGGAAAGATGGGCTATTACAATTCCGCACTCAAGAAGGATTCAACTCCGCCGGAAATCAAGGTGATTGTTCCTGAGCCGGGTGCAAAGGTAAACGGTGAGACTCTGTTTGTATTCTCTGTAAAGGATGACAGCTATGTAGGCCAGATCCAGTACCAGGGAAATAAGGGAAAGATCAAGCAGGATTTCGATATAGTAAGCAATGCTCAGGCAAGTATCTCTGACGTAGAGGTTGAGCCGGTAGAAGGTGAGGAAACAGCAGAAGGAGAGGAAACTCCTGCCGCAATAGTCAAGACGACAATGGCACCGTCTGATTCAACAGTCATGAAGGGTGCATTGCCGTCAGCACACTTTGGTCAGCCTTCACGCCCGATCTCAAACGACATGAAGTTTGTTGCCAAGGACGGAGCAGGAAACATAGCAACTCTGGATACGTTTGAATTTGACGTTGACCCGGACAGCGACCTTCCTGTTGTAGAGATCCACATGCCGATTGAAGATTCTGTCATTACAACAGACTTTGTGATTACCGGTGTCATGTACGATGATGACGGTATGCATTCAATTGACGGTACAAAGATCTGTAAGACATATTACAAGGTCGACAACAGCGCATATCAGATGATTGATAACCCCGACGGACTTTCAAGCTTTGAGATTGTCGTAAAGCCTCTTTCTAAGCTTACTGACAACGAGCATACAGTCACTGTATATGCAGAGGACATCAACGGCGTAAAGGGTAAGGAAGTAACACGCAACTTCAAGATTTCTCTGGAAGAACCTAAGGGTGGCGTTCTTACTCCAAAACTTGACGAGTCTGTAAAGGGAACGATAAAACTCACCGGATGGGCACAGGACAAGAACGGAATCAGCCGCGTACAGATTTCTGTGGACAACGGCGCAAGCTATAACGAAGCTGTGGTTGTTCCAGGACGCAACCGTGAGGATCGTGCTCAGTGGTCTTATGAGTTTGACACAAGGGTAATCCAGGACGGCAGCCACGTAGTCTTCCTTAAGATTTGGGACGGCTATGACATTACAGGCCTCTTTACATCACTCATCAACGTGGACAACACTCCGCCAATCATGGAGCTTGAATATCCGATTGACGACTCAACGATTTCTTCAAACCTGTTCATAAGCGGACAGACTATGGACAACATCGCGCTTGAGACTTTGTTCGTAAAGATCCGCAGCCTTGACGGTAAGCGTGTGCCTGACTATCTTGCACTCAACGACCTTGAGCCTGATTCAATCATCTCTCAGGTTATCGACATCGGCGAGCTTCCGAACGGTCTTTACAACATCGAGATTACCGGTGCAGACTATGCAGGAAACACAACAAACATAAGCCGCAACGTAACACTCAAGAAGGATGTTGAGCTTACAAAGGTTGACCTCCTGTATCCGCTTAACGGTGAGCATGTCCAGGGTGAATTCAACATCTATGGTCTTGCAACAAGCCAGGAAGATAAGATTGCCAAACTTGAGATTATAGTTGACGGTGAAAAGCTGCCTGGATTCCAGACAGAACTTACTGAGACAGGTTACTTCAGTTTCCGTCTTAAGGATGAGGTAAAGCTGGACAAGGAAGCATTTACCGATGCCGAGACCCAGAAGGGAATCAACGACGCTCAGAAGCGCGAGGCAGCCAACATTAAGATAAAGGAACAGGTCGATGCACGCAACGAAGCCCTTAAAGCACAGATAGAAAAGGCAAAGGCAGAGGCGGCAGAGGCTGGAAAAGAATATGACGGACCTGAATTCAAGGACGTAGAGGAAAAGCCTGTTTACGAAGACGAAAGCATGTATGAGTCCGGCATCTTCAAGCTCAAGGCAGGAAACCACACATATCAGATTGTGGCAACCACCGAAAAGGGCCGCACGATTACATCACGTGAGCAGACATTGATATACAATCCTTATGGACCATGGGTAACACTTGACAACTTTACATACGGTGACTTTGCAGTAAAGCGTCCTCTCCTTAGGGGTAAGGCAGGCTACATCCTGACACCGGAGGAAAAGGAAACCCTCAAGGACAAGAATACTCCTACAGAAGAGAAACTTGCACTTAAGGCAAAGACCGTAAAGAAAGTATGGCTCAGCCTTGACAACGGAAAGACATACCAGGAAGTCTCTAGGGACGGAAAGGGTGACTGGAAGTACAGGATAGAAAATCAGGACGTAGCGGAAGGATACCACTTCCTCCTGGTACGTGCCGAGATGGAGAACGGTGAGAACGCAATAACACGCACAATCGTTCAGGTTGACCGCACATTGCCTGAGGTTAAGCTCATATCACCGGGTGCAGGCGGACATTACAACCAGATGCTCAAGTTCGAGGGACTTTCAAGCGACGACATAGAGCTCAAGGATGTAACGCTCTATCTGCGTAAGGGTGATAAATCTGCCTACGAGGTACCTAAGTTCATCCAGGGACTTTACTTTGATGCAAGCATTTGGGGTGCAAGCTTGTGGAGTGTAGGTGTAGGTCTTACAGCATTTGATGATGCCGTAAAACTGGAACTTCACTACGGTACGTTTACACAGGGACAGCGTGATGCAGTCAACAATCTGTTCGGATTAAAGCAGTCAAACCTCCGTTATGGTGGCCACATTGCAGGATTCAAGATTATTGCACAGGTTGGATACATACCGTTCAACTACTTCTTTGGTCATGACTTTGACTGGCTGTCTGCAACAATTTCCGTGGGAGCTGACTTCTCTTACTTCAGTGAGTCAGGTGCAGGAACAAGACAGATACTTTCTGCCGCGCTCATGCAGATTGAATTCCCGCGTGTTACCTTTAGTGAAATGAAGTACTTTAAGACTTGGTCGTTGTACTGGGAGCCTCAGGTGTGGTTCATCTCATCTGACGTCAGCACGACCATTGATAAGATTATAGTTCCGACAATGTCCGTCGGTATCAGGACGAGTGTGTTCTAAGAGGTGTGTTATGTGGAAGAGTAGAGTTTTTTCATTAGCTGTAGTTCTGGCTTGTTTATTTGGATTCTCCTGTAAGGTAGGTCTGGGTGAGGCAGTTGATACTGTTCCGCCTACCGTAACCATTACCTATCCGCCGGCAGGTGCTGTCGTGCGTGATGCCTTTGTGCTTGCGGGAGACTGTGATGATGATACGGGTGTCTCATCAGTTGATATCTATTACGAGCGCACAGGTACCTATGCCACGGAAAAAGCTATGCTCGCCACAGTTAACGTAGGGGCAGGTGAAAAGAGATGGTCCCTTACGATTAACCCGAATGAACAGGATGTAAAGGACGGTCCCTACGTCTTCTATGCGGTTGCAAAGGATACACAGGGACGTACATCCGGCACCTACACCCAATCATTTGAGGTGGACAACACCGCTCCTGTAATGATTCTTACAAAACCGACTTCTTTTGGTTCTGATAATCCAAAGGCATACGGTCGTTCAATTTCAATAGAGGGAACCTATGCCGAAGCTACGGAGAACAGAATCGACAAGCTTGTTGTAACATTCTATAATGAAGACGGCACAAAGGTAACTGGCCTTAGTGCAAATGACACTACATTCAACGACATCACCGACATGTCAAACGCCAATCCCTTGATTATTGCAAAGCTTGATACAAGCGGATCAGCGGATCCACTTGTTCAGCAGAGGGATAACATCTATAGAAAACTCTACGGAACAAACGATTTTACTCAGGGTGCAAAAGATTTTTACTTTACCGTAACAGCCTAAGACAAGGCAAGAAGATATACTGATCCTTCTGTCTCAGGT
>JAGCYQ010000056.1 GCA_017960765.1 Treponema sp. | reverse complement strand
CTTACAGCAGTCTGTCCGTCGGCAGCTGTAGAGAAGATCTGGCTCTTCTTTGTAGGAATGGTTGTGTTGCGGTTGATGAGGCGGGTAAATACACCACCCATTGTCTCGATACCCAGTGAAAGAGGTGATACGTCCAGCAAGAGAACATCCTTTACGTCTCCTGTAAGAACACCACCCTGAATTGCGGCACCGATTGCAACGGCCTCATCTGGGTTAACGGCACGGCTTCCTTCCTTACCGAAAATGCTCTTTACGATTTCCTGAACCTTAGGCATGCGGCTAGATCCACCGACCAAAAGAACCTCGTCAATCTTGTCTGCTGAAATGCCGGCATCCTTCATTGCCTTTACACATGGCTCACGTGTTGCCTCAAAGAGGTCGTCAGTCATCTTCTCGAATTCTGAGCGGCTGAGTGACTTCTGCAGGTGCTTTGGACCTGATGCATCAGCTGTGATAAATGGCAGGTTGATGTCTGCTGTTGTCTGGTTGGAAAGTGAAATCTTTGCATTTTCCGCGGCCTCACGCAAGCGCTGGAGTGCCATGCTGTCGTTTGAAAGGTCGATTCCAGTGTCAGCCTTAAAGCTGTCAATCAGCCAGTTGACTATGCGGCGGTCCCAGTCGTCTCCACCAAGGTGTGTGTTACCGTTGGTTGACTGTACCTCAAATACACCGTCACCAAGCTCAAGGATAGAAATATCGAATGTACCACCACCAAGGTCATATACTGCGATTGTCTTTTCCTGCTTTGAATCCTTGTTGAATCCGAATGCAAGGGAAGCGGCTGTAGGCTCGTTGATGATTCTCTTTACGTCAAGGCCTGCGATTTTTCCCGCATCCTTTGTTGCCTGGCGCTGTGCGTCGTTAAAGTAAGCCGGAACTGTAATTACGGCCTCGGTTACCTGTTCGCCAAGATAGTCTTCAGCAGTCTTTTTCATCTTCTGCAGGATGAATGCGCTGATTTCCTGCGGGCTGTACTGCTTGTCCACTCCGTTTTCCTGAACCTGAACGCGTACATCCTCGCCGTGGTCGATAACTGAATAAGGCACCATCTTTGCTTCACCAGCAAGCTCACTGTAGCGGTGTCCGATAAAACGCTTGATTGAATAAACTGTGTTCTTTGGGTTTGTAACCATCTGGTTTTTAGCCGGAAGACCAACAATGCGGTCACCCTTTGTAGTAAAGCCGACGATTGACGGTGTTGTGCGTCCGCCCTCTGAGTTCTGGATTACTACAGGCTCTCCATTTTCCATAACTGAAACACAAGAGTTTGTTGTTCCCAAGTCAATACCAATAATCTTTCCCATATCTTTATCTCCTCAAAAAATATCTCTAATTAGACTCTTCTGCATTTTCAGCTTTGGAGTCACCTGTATCTTCAGCCTTGACACTGCCATCCGGCATGCTTACCATTACCTTTGCATGACGAATAACCCTGTCCTTAAGCTTGTACCCTTTTAAATATACTGCTTTTAAAACCGGTTCGGCAACAGGATCGTCAGATTTTCCTATGGCCTCATGTATATCGGGATTAAAAGCGTCCCCCACTGCCCCGTAAGCCACCAGATCGTACTTGTTTTCCAGCATGCTCACCATGCTCTTGTTTATCATGGTCACTCCGTCCGCAATTGCCTTGGGATCACTTGCACTGGAAGCGGCCTCCACAGTGCGGTCAAAATTGTCCAGGCTATCCAAAAGGTCCTTGAGCAGGTTTGTGTTGGCATAGTCAAAGGCCTCCTGCTTTTCCTGAATAGAACGCTTCCTGAGGTTCTGGAAATCAGCCACCGCCCTAAGGTACTTGTCCTTGTAGTCCGCAGCCTCAGCCTCAAGCTCTGCAATCCTCTTTTTCGCGGCATCCAGCTCGGATTCCTGGGTGTCAGCCTCAGTCTCCTTTCCTTCCGCCTCCTGAACTCCGGAATTTTCCGCCTCAGCCTGCATTTCTCCGGATTCTACAGGAATTTCTGTCTGAGCCTCAGACTCAGCTTCTTTTTCATTAACTTCTTCGCTCATACTTGAACGGCCTCTTAATAATAAGTAATTCTTCTAATAGAAAAAAATACTAAAAATTTACGCCAATCGTCAACATTTTTGATAAAAAAAACATGAGAATTTAAGCTTGTCTTTCCACCGGAAAAATGATTCAGGATGTCTTTTTCTTATCATCCAAAAAGGGAAGAATCTTTACGGCTATATTCCACAGTTTGGGTCCCAGCCAGAGGGAAATGCATGCGCAGACTATTCCGACCGCCATTCCGCCCAAAACGTCCGTCGGATAATGGACTCCCACATACATGCGTGAAAGGGCTATCAGGACGGCAAGAATCACAGCAGGAATTCCAAAGCGCTTTTTTGTGGAAAAAAGAATGACGACAGAAACGGCAAAGGAGATGGCCGTGTGTCCAGACGGGAAGGAAGAGTCATCGGGAAGGTTACCCAGCGGAACCAGCCCCTGTATCACCTCGTAAGGCCTAGTGCGGTTTACTATGTGCTTTATGCAGACGTTGTTGATCAGGAACATGCATCCTATGGCAAAACAGCACATGAAGCCCAGTTTCCTAGTCTTCCTGAAAAGCAGCAGCACTAGAGAAAGCGTGATCCAAAACCATCCGTGATCCGCAAGAAAAGTTATGCCCTTCATTATCGGGTCCAAAAAGGCCATTCTGATGTTGTTCTGAATGAACAGTAATATCTCCCCTTCCATTTTTATCCGGCTCCTTTTTTATTCCATTTTTATTCTTTACCAAGCTAATTCATACGATTGAATGCATACGCAAGACTCGTTTTCCACCGCCTAGTCTGAAGGTCCCGCAGCCCCTCCGTCATCATCCTGAACCTTGTCCGGTCCCAGAGGCATCTGGATCCTTTTTTCCATGGGTATGTAATCGCGCTCTTCCAAAACATTCTTGTATGCCGGGCGGTAAATGCGTCCTCCCGCAACAATTTCCTCTATACGGTGGGCGCTCCAACCTGCAATACGGGCTATGGCAAACAAAGGCGTAAAGAGTTCGCGTGGAATACCCAGCATGGAATATACAAATCCTGAATAGAAGTCAACGTTGGCACAGATGCGCTTTTTGTCTCCAAGCTTTTCGTAGATGACATCGGGGGCGATTCGCTCGATTATGTTGTAGAGGTTGAGCTCTTCCTCGCAGCCCTTTTCCTTTGCAAGTTCGGAGGCCTTAGCCTTTAAGAGGGTGGTACGGGGATCGCTTACAGTGTAAACCGCAT
>JAGCYQ010000055.1 GCA_017960765.1 Treponema sp. | reverse complement strand
TGTCCATTACCTGATAACCTAGGGATTCAATTTTTTGATATACAGTCAGGTTGGGGTCGTTCAATATCTGATCAACTTTTTGCGCGTCTTTTTCTTCCTGTGTCAATTCAGCACTTGCCTGAACAGGCTCCACAATCTGAGAGGGAGATTCATCCACCGACTTTTCCGCAACCTCATTCTTTTTACACGAAACAAACAGACACAAAATGAGTACCGGCACAAACAAAACTTTTTTCATAAATACCTCCAAAGTTTATATTTTAAAATTATAACACAGACACTTCAAAAGGTCTATTTGTTTTACCATAAGAGGATTTACCCGACTATCTCCCAGCGTCCGGTTTTGTTGGAGCCATTGCGGAGTATTTTGCCTTCTTCACGGAGTTTTTGAAGGGCACGGGTTATGGTTGCACGCGAGAGGCCCAGACGTTCGGAAAGGATTTCTTTTGTTTGGGTCGGATCCTGAACCAGTGCCGCAAAAACCTGTTCCTCGGTTCTTGAGCTTTTTGTACCATTCCCTTTCTGTAGGCCTGCCGTAAAATCTGATTCCATTGCAGAAACAAAGAGAGTTCCGTCTGGCTTGATTTTAGAGGAAGAGGTCTTGAGTTTTTGTTTTATCAGAATTTGAACTTCCTCTATGCGTTCATCCAGAACATTGACAAGTGCGGATTTTTTTGCATCAGATAAACGGCGTAACGGAGACAGGAATTTTTTGTACCATGCTGATATGTCTTTTAATGAGGAAAAATCAACAAGATGTGCAATCTTTTCCATGGGGAGATTTTTAAACTGTACGGCCTGAGTTTCTTCAAACGGTTTGGCTCCAATTCTGAACGAGGATGCCGCTTCTATCTCAAAATCGAGTTTGTTCAGGAACATGGATTTTCCGGAATCATAAACCGGTGCAACACCTATCCATTCAAGAGTCTCACAATTGCGGAGGAAACTGATGTTGTAGGAATGCCTGTCCACGTTTGCGATTATATAATCAAGCAGAAAGATTTTTAGCAGGTCCTGTTCTGCGTTTGGGATTCCAAGAGCATTGCATCGTTCCACAAGTTTTGGGAATTCATATTTTACGCCGTCCTTTAGAGGAATGTCCTGATAGATTGAAGCAAGCGGAATCATCTCCGTGTTCTGGTCAACGATGTCGGGGCAAAGGCAGTAATAGTTCTCGTCACGGATTTCCAGAGTATACGGAATATAAGAGATTTTTAAACGGCGGCATATCTCACTTGCGAGCACCTCGTTTAAAGGTTCCTGCTGCTCAGTTCCTGTGCCGGCTTTCTCAAGATAGTTGATGCCATCCCTGCGTATCCATCGTTTGGGAAGCTCACCACCTGTCGTGTTGTCCGGGGAATATGAGGATGAATTTTTGTTGAGCGCACCTGACGCTGACATGAGCCTTAGACCGATTGCACTGTCATATTCGTTGGTAAAGAAGTTGATGTCCTCCCACCAGATTTTTCCAAATTGCGGAAGCGGACAGACCCAATACTGATCCGACAGACTCAGGTAATAGCTTTTTTGTGCAAGCTCCTCTCCAGAATTAATCTCCAGCTCCAAAAGCATTTCCCTGAAACTTCTGCGGTAATAGGGAATTATACGGTTGTTAAAGAAATCTTCCAGTTTCTGACAAAGACCGTATTCGTTTTCGGCAGAAGGCTTACCGTCGGTAAAAAGATGGGGCGGAAGATGAAGCACATTGAACACCTTTTTTATGGCGGTGATATCATGCGCATCATCTTCTTCAAACTGGAGGATGGGAATGTTTTTCTTGTAAAGCAAATATTCCATATTTTGAGCCTCTATTTACAGATTATAGGCTCATTTGCAATTAAATGCAAGCATTTTTCGCAATTTTTCGGCTCATTTTACCATTTTATAGGCTCTTTTCCACATTTTTACAGTGTTCTATGCCATTTTATCGGCTCATTTCCCTTGCTTTACCGATACAATGCAACCCCACTTCTGTCGATCATTTTTTCACAGGCTTCCCAAAGTCCCTGAAGATAAGTGGCTCCCAAAGCGCGGTCGTACAAGCCGTAGCCAGGCATTGCCTTTTCGTCCCAAATCATGCGTCCGTGGTCAGGGCGTATCACACCGTCGAAACCTGTCTCGTAAAGCGTGCGCACGATCTTGAACATGTCGAATGTACCGCAACTTGAAAGATGTGCCGATTCCTGGAAATCCTGAACTGGGTCATCAATCGCAGTGTTAAAACGGAGGTTTCTGATATGAGCAAAGTGAATCCGTCCTTTTGCCGCCTTGATCATCTCGCAGAGGTCGTTCTTGCGGTTGGTACCATAGGAGCCGGTACAGAATGTAAGTCCGTTGTGTGGATTGTCTACAGTCTTGAGCATGCGTACAACATTTTCCTGGCATGTAATAATGCGCGGAAGACCGAACACAGGCCATGCAGGATCATCCGGATGAATCGCCATGTCGATGTTGTATTTGTCGCACACGGGCATTATGGCCTTAAGGAAGTAAACAAGGTTTTCAAAAAGATTCTCGTTGGTGATATCCTTGTACATGGCAAAGAGTTCCTTTACACGTGCCATGCGCTCAGGTTCCCATCCCGGCAGAATGAAACCGTTGGAATCCTTGTCGATTGACTTGAACATTTCCTCAGGCTTTATTGCGTCCACTGCCTTTGAGTTGTATGCAAGAACGGTTGAGCCGTCCTCCGTCACACGTGCAAGCTCGCTTCTTGTCCAGTCGAACACGGGCATGAAGTTGTAGCACACCATGTGTATGTCTTCCTGACCCAAGCGTTCCAGAGTCTTTATGTAATTCTCTATGTATTTGTCGCGGTCACCGCCACCGATCTTAATGTCATCGTGAATGTTTACGCTTTCAATACCGGCAATCTTCAGTCCGGCATCCTCTACTTCTTTCTTGATTTTCTGAATGGCAGAAAGCTCCCATGCATCT
>JAGCYQ010000005.1 GCA_017960765.1 Treponema sp. | reverse complement strand
ATCTTCATGAGGTTTGAGATTGCAAACAGGGAAAAAGGCCGCTTTGGAGGACCGTATTCTCTTTCATTGCTAAGGCGTGTGCTTCGTGCATGGAGATATGATGGAAAGCCCTGGGACCTGATTTTGTTCAGGAGCGAGACAGAAAAGCTTAAAAAGCGTATTCAGGCTGACCCGGAATGCATCTCAAAAATGATAAGCGAATATTTCCTTGAGAACCAGGAATGTTCTACAGTAACAGTAACACCTTCCGCCAAATGGACAAGAGAACGAAACGAGAAGGAAAAGCAGAATGTAGAGAAAAAACTTAAGGAGTTGGGAGAGTCAAAGGCAAGATCTCTGCTTGAAAAAATGCATCGTGCTCAGGAAAAGGAGCTGACCCAGGAAGAAAAGGACTGTGTTCCAAGGATTTCAAAGTCAGAGCTTGATCTGTACAAGGATTCGATTAAGACAAGGCATCGTCTGGTTTCAGGAATAGATTTTCTTTCAAACAAAGAGGATACAAACGGCATCGTCTATGTAAAGATAGCTTTCCCGGTTGACTGTCTTTCACCAAAGGATTATCCGCTCATGTCATCGCTTTCCGAATGGCTTACTCAGGTTGGATGGGGCAAGCTTTCGTGGGACAAGGCGCTTTCTCTTACCGACCAGATTACAGGAAGCATAGTGTCATATGTACGCTCTGGCTATGTGGTGAGCAGGTTGAATGAAAGGAAAAATCAAAAAAGATACGTTGGCCGTGACCTGTTCATAGTTGAGTTTAAGGTAATCGAGGAGCTTCTGGACAAGGCTTTTGATTTAGTTGCCGATTGCCTTAACCAGACGGATTTTTCAGACAGCGCAAGAATCAGGGATCTTGTTCTGGCTCAGTATAATACGCTCATGGCGGCAGTTTCTCCCTATGCCCAGCATTTTGCCTCCAACAGGGCACTTTGTCATGTTGACCGTCATTATGCGGTTACAGAGCTGTGGGAGGGCCTTACTTCAATAAAGATTTCTGAGAAAATGGTGCAGACTGACCCGGCTGTCCTATCTAAAAAATTCAACAGTCTGTTCAAAAAAATCAAGAAATGCGGAGTTCTTGTTCACGTTACAGGAAATGAGGGTGAGATTGCCAGAACACAAAAGCTTCTTCCGGCATTCCTGCAGAAAATAAAGGCCGTTCCGTTCCAGGAAAAAAGGCAGTGTCAGGACAAGGAGTTTTATTCACTTGTAGAGCTTCCAGGTAAAAAGCAGGGCACACGGAAAATCCCCGGTGACAACATGTATATCGACGAGCTTATTCCGATTCCGGGCACTGTGGGGTATGTCTACACGGTTTTGCCAAGCATGCCGTTCGGGACAAAAGCATGCATTCAGGACATGGTTTTTACACATTCTGTGTCAAATACTGAGCTGTGGAAGAAAATCAGGACTACAGGCGGTGCCTATGGAGTGCATTTTACAGAGGTTTCGGATGCACATTTCTCAAGATTCTCGACATACCGCGACCCAAAGCCCTTTGATTCACTTGAGGAGTTCTATAAGACACTTGAAGAGTTGAAGGACTGCCCTTGTGATGAGGATACCGCAGAAAAGTCAATAATCGGATGCTATTCTGATGAGGTAAGCCCAAAAACACCAGCAGGAAGGGGAACAATAGGTTTCTTAAGGGAAATTAGCGGAATCACGGGAAAGGACAAGGAAAAGCGTATAGAATGGCTCTTGCAGCAAAAAAAGAAAGATCTTCAGAAAGCGGCCATAAGATATGCAAAAAACGCCAAAAACAGGCCGGATTGGTGCAGAACAGTCATACTTTGCGGTGAGGAAATGATTTCAACAAAAATGATACAAAAGACTGGAAAAATTATTGATTTGGGTATATAATTTAATAAAGTGGTTATCTGATTCGGAGAATTGGATTTGATGGAATAATATGGAGATTAGCAATATGGAAAAAATTGATACAGAAAGATTCTTAGGCATGATTCGTCAGCTTGTTTCGGACGTACAGGGAGCCCCTTTCCCTGGCTCGGAGTTTCCGGAATTATATTCCATCTGGTATGAGCACGTACAGCGCAATGCACAGGAGTGCTTTGAATTCCTTGATGAAAACTTCCCGGCTGATAAAGAAGGCCTGAACAAAACCCTGCAGAAAATGTTTAAATAAAGCCGATTACCCTGCCGAAATATCATATAGGGGGTGGAGTCTATTGCATCTCCGTATGATTTGGTGGGGAATATGGTCGCACAAAAAAACACTTCCAGTGAACATTACATGCTTAAAGGCTCTCTTAGGAAAAAAGGCTTTGACCGTTGGAGACTTGTAACGGTTGGTCGGGAAACAGAGACCGGTGAGGAGCGTGTTTTCTTTATTGAATTCTATATTGTCAATCCTCTTCTTTCTCCAGAAGAATGTGTGCTTGGATTTAAAAGCCGTGTAAGCATAAATACTGAGGAAGATCTTCATGCCGCGCTTGCAGGTACCGCATCAGTAAAAAAAATCAAATCAGAAGAATTAGTTCAGCCTTCATTTGCAATGGTAAGGGCAGGATATCTTACCACAAACGGAAGGCAGATAAACGGATATTTTCCATCAAATCAGATTCAGACAGGAAAAACAGACCTTCTTGTAAAGGTTGGAACTGACGAAAGCAATTATTGCTCTCTTACCACAAGCTCCACATATGGAACAGTCTCTGTAAGCCTTGAGGAAGCCAATGAGCAGCCTGAGCTTTTGTCTCACTCTGGAAAGATATCATGGAACCTTCATTACGCAAGGAAACTTTCTTTCAGCCCTGACTTAAAGACAAGCGCCTACACATGGGCAGTAAACGGTGCCTACACTGAGTTTGAGGGAAAAATCATCTATAACATGCATGAGTATGTCGTTACCCCGGAAAAATCATTCGGCTACATAGACAAGATGTGGGGCCATGAGCCTCCGTCTCCGTTCTTTCACCTGCATTCCTCAAACCTTACAAGCATAATCAACGGAAAGAAACTGGATAATTCATGCTTTGTCGTTCAGGGAGAATACAACTCAAGCCTGAGCGTTCTGCTTTCTTTGAACGGCAAGGATGTTACCTTTAATGCCTCAAAAGCAAAGGGTTATGAGATAAACTATGGCTTTTCACAGATGCCTGATGATGAGGACGGCGTAAAGTACCATTGGTCAGTCAGCGTGTCAAACCGTAGCTATGTGGTGGACATTGATGCATACTGCGACACAAAGGCAATGTTCCTGCGTGACTATGAGTGTCCCGATGGAAACCGTAAGGTACTGCGTCTTGCTGGCGGTGGAACTGGAACCGGTGAACTCAGGCTTTACAAGAAAATCAGGAAAAATCTCGAACTTATAGAGCAGGTCCATGTTGCCAACATTGTCTGCGAGTACGGAAACATAGAGCTTCCCCCACAGTAATCTGAAGTCGAAAAATTATCCAATAAAATACATTCTCTCTACAAACAAAAATCTCTTGACGATTTACCTCTTTTATTACTATTTTTAAACTAACAGACCGAAGCAGTTTTAAAAGCAGGAGGTAAAAAAATGAATATTGATCAGATGACGATAAAGACTCAGGAAGCACTGCAGGATGCATCATCTCTTGCAAGACAGAAAGACCATAGCGAGATAGGCTGTGAGCATTTGCTTTATGCTCTTTTGCGCCAAAAGGACGGAACGGTTCCTCCATTGGTTGAACGTGTCGGTGTACAGAGCGAAGTGCTTTTGAATGAAGTCGAGTCGCTTTTAAACTCATATCCAAGGGTAAGCGGTAACACCCAGGTCGTGTTATCCTCAGAGGCACAGAGTGTACTTGCCAAAGCCGAGACAGAGATGTCTGCCCTGAAAGACCTTTATATTTCCACAGAGCACGTCTTCATAGCATTGAGCCAGACGACAGGTGCCACAGGTGAACTTTTACGCAGATACGGTTGCACAAGAAATGCAGTACTTGAGGCATTAAAGGCAGTACGTGGAAATCAGACAGTTGACTCAAATGACCCGGAGAGCAAGATCCGTTCCCTGGAGAAATACTGCATAGATTTGACGGCCCGTGCAAGACAGGACAAGATTGATCCGGTGATAGGACGTGACGAGGAGATCCGCCGTGTAATGCAGGTCATAAGCCGACGCACAAAAAACAATCCTGTATTGATCGGTGAGCCTGGAGTCGGTAAAACTGCAATCGTTGAAGGTCTTGCAAGAAGGATTGCATCAGGAGATGTCCCGGAAAGCCTCAAGAATAAAAGGCTTCTTTCTCTGGATTTGGGACAGCTTGTTGCGGGTGCGAAATTCCGCGGTGAATTTGAGGAAAGGTTAAAGGGTGTCATTCAGGAAGTCTCTAAATCAGACGGTAAGATCATCCTCTTTATCGATGAGCTTCATACAATCGTCGGTGCGGGTGCTGCAGAGGGCGGAATGGATGCGTCAAACCTGTTGAAGCCTGCTCTTGCTCGTGGTGATCTCCGTGTAATCGGTGCCACAACATTAAACGAATACAGGAAATATATCGAAAAGGATGCCGCACTTGAACGTCGTTTCCAGCAGGTGTATTGCGCGGAGCCTACAGTCGATGACACGATTGCAATTCTCCGTGGCCTTAGGGACAAGTATGAGATTCACCATGGTGTAAAGATAAATGACGAGGCACTGGTTGCAGCAGTTACATTAAGCTCAAGATACATCACATCAAGATTCCTTCCGGATAAGGCAATAGATCTGGTTGATGAGGCCGCCAGCCGCATAAAGATGGAGATAGAAAGTCAGCCGGTGGAGCTTGATCAGCTGGAAAGAAAGATCGTTCAGCTTGCTATTGAAAAACAGTCACTCTCAAAAGAAGATGATGAGGCAAGCATGGAGCGTCTTGAAAAGCTTGAGAAAGAAATAGCAGAGGTAACATCCCAGCGTGATGCAATGAAGCTTCAGTGGCAGAATGAGAAAAACGCAATCGAGGGAGACCGCAAGATCAAGGAAGAGCTTGAGAAGGCAAGGTTTGATCAGGAGAAATACACACGAGAAGGAAACCTGAACAAGGCCGCAGAGCTAAAATATTCTGTAATCCCTGAGCTGGAGAAGAAGCTTGAGGAAGCCCAGAATAAAAAAGACAATGTAGAGGATATTCCGGAGCAGAGACAGTCACTTTTGCGTCAGGAGGTCACCGAGGAAGATATAGCACGTGTTGTAAGCACATGGACAGGAATCCCGGTTTCCAAAATGATGACGAGCGAAAAACAGAAGTATGTCCAGCTTGAGGATGTCCTTCACAAGAGAGTTGTTGGTCAGGATGTTGCGGTAAAGACAGTGTCCGATGCAATAAGACGCAACAGGGCTGGCTTAAGAGATCCAAACCGACCGTTGGGTTCTTTTATGTTCATAGGTCCCACAGGCGTCGGAAAGACAGAGCTTGCAAAAACACTTGCAGATTTCCTGTTCAATGACGAGAAGGCAATGGTACGCATAGACATGAGCGAGTACATGGAGAAATTCGCGGTAACAAGATTGATCGGTGCGCCTCCTGGATATGTAGGATATGATGAGGGCGGTCAGCTTACCGAGGCAGTAAGGCGAAGACCGTATTCAGTTGTCCTGTTTGATGAGGTGGAAAAGGCTCACCCGGATGTGTTTAACATTCTTCTTCAAGTGCTTGATGACGGAAGGTTGACGGACGGACAGGGAAGGGTTGTTGACTTCAAGAATACAATCATCATCATGACAAGCAACCTGGGATCAGATTTGATTCTTGAGGCAGAGAATAACAATCAGTCAGAGGCTGTAAAGGCACAGATTGACATGCTCCTTAAGAAAACTTTCCGACCTGAGTTCCTTAACCGAATTGATGAGATTGTCATGTTCAACCGTCTGGACAAGGAGAATATCAAGAAGATTGTTTCCATCCAACTTGAGAAGCTCAACAGCCGCCTTGTGGACAGAAGGATAAAGCTTGTGTTTGAGGATTCTGCAATGAACCTTATAGCGGACGCAGGTTATGACCCTTCGTTTGGAGCAAGGCCTGTAAAGAGGGCAGTGCAGACACTTCTGGAAAATCCTCTTTCCATGGAATTGCTTTCGGGAAAAATACCTGACAGCTCAACAATAAAAGTAATGGGAAAGCCGGACAATACCCTGGAGTTCAAGGTTGCAAGGAACTGATAATTCGATTCTAGAACCATATACGGGTGCCCAATGACACGGGTACCCGCCATGTGAACTTATAGAGTGTGCTGAAACCTAATTCCGTCGCCGTCTGCAGATAGACTTCAACAGGTGTCCAGACAAAGACATTAAGTCCGGAGACAAAACGGAGTCCTATGTAAAACTCGGAGAAACCGGAGCGAAGGTTCGTAAAATAAATCGTAGATCCAGGACCTATATAAAAACGAAGCATTCCTGCCAGAGTCGGGTTCATGGACCAGTAGTCAACAGTAAGACCAAGCGAAAGGAAGTCCTCATTTATTCCTGTCTCAACTGTGAAAGTAAGTGGAGTCTTTGAGAACTTTAATGTAACTGCAGCGTCTATGCATTGATCTGCGTTTGTAAAATTCCAGCCGCCTTGAAGTCCTATTCCGATATTTGCAAACAGGAATGCGGGACACAGGCATAAAACAAGAAGGATAACAGTTTTTCTGATAGAACGAGATATGCTTTTATTCATGCTAGAACCAGTATCTGAACCCAAGGTTTAGAGGTACTCTCCATTTTGGAAATTCTATTTCATTGCCAAGGGTTAAACCAAGCTCGGCAGCACTCTGAATGTATACTTCCCATGGACCGCTTACAAATGCATTAAGTCCGATTACCCATCTTCCTGCCAGATAAACTCCGCTAAAATCATATTCAGTCAGAACAACACTTGCGGCAAGGCCTGGACCTGTATACCAGTGAAGGATGGCGACAACCTCGGGATTAACTATCCAATAGTCGGCTGTAATACCAGTAGAAAAGAAATCACGATGAATCGCCATGTCTGCCGCAAAAACCATAGGAACGCCTGCAACCTTGAATGTGACCGCAGCGTTTCCACCACCGATATTATCTGAGATAGAATATCCTGCCTGTGCTCCAATAGCGGCATTTGCAAATACAGCTGTTGAGCCTAGCAAAAGAAGTGCACCCAAAGCTCCTAAAAGTTTTTTGTTCATCAAGTAACTCCTTGAGAAATAATGATAGCACAGAATATTCTTTAAGTCTATAGAGCCTGCTTGTTAAGAATTCCCCTGAGGAATTCAACGGTCTCATTCATCTTTGAATCAAGCTGCCACGGCGGGTTTATTATGAACATGCCGCTTCCGTACATGTGCGATGCCTTGTCCTCTGTCATGGTTTCCGGGATTCTGTCTGCGTCATAGAGTGTCAGCTCGCATTTGTATATGGAGCACGGATGGTTTCCTGTCTTGGCAGCAGTCTCAAGTGCGGCGGTCATCTGGTTTATTTCATTCTGCCTGCGTGTCAGAAGGGGATACCAGACTGCAATTATCGCAGTGTTCCATTTTTTGTGGGCGTTGATCATGGCAAGGGCTGTCTTCTTGAAATCATCCTTGTCCTCGTAGCTTGGGTCACACAGAATAAGGCCACGTTTGATTTTCGGAGGAGTCAGTGCATTCAATGTCGTAAAGCTGTCTGAGTTGTGAATGTGGATTGACTGATACTTTTCTTTTCTGGAATCCATGTTGTCCTGAAGCTTCCTGTATGCATCTGGATGAAGCTCTATAAGATGGAGTGTGTCATTTTCCCGTATGAATTCACGTTCAAGCTCCGGGCTTCCCGCATACTGATCATTTTGAATGAAGGGCATTTCTTTTTCAAGATAAAGTGAGACTGTAGACGGAATAGCACTTTTATTGATATGTTGAATGAGTTTCTTTATTCCGCTTTCAGCTTCGCCTGTTTTTAAAAGACGTTCATCATCAAGCGAATATACAGCCGAACCTGCGTGAGTGTCTATTATTGTAAATGGTTTTTCTTTTTGTGCCAGAGATGAAAGAATCTCCAGCAGACAGCAGTGCTTTAGGACGTCAGCAAAATTTCCGGCATGATATTCGTGTTGATATGAAAGCATTAGAAATGAACTTTGTCATCGTGAGCAAGCGATGTGAATACAATCCAGTCGCCATACTGCTCTTTGTCCTGTTTTGCCCATACGATAGAACAGATGTTCGTATCATCCCAGACAAGAACACGTACCTTTACACCGGCCTCAAGCTCATCCTTTGGAAAATACATGCTGTAATCAGGATCAATCACAGAGTCATTCGTAAAGTTCTCGTAAATGGTGCTCACGTCATCCTCTGAAGGCTCTCCAAGAACAGCCTCAACGTTTTCTACAGCCTGACCAAGGTATTCATCTACTTCAAGGAAATAATCCTCATCCTGAGAAAATGAGGGAACAACAAACAGCAATGAAGCTACGATAAGTGTAATAATTTTTTTCATTATAATTTTTCCGCCTTAAATTACCTGCTTGAGGTATTTTTGTACGGGCTCCAACCCACCCATATTAAGAGTATCGGTAACGTACCCGATTTATATTACTGTTTAAGCCCGAAAAAAAGATTGTTTCCCCGGGCTAAATGTTTTTTAGCGACCCCAGGTCATGATCAGGTCGTAATTGTCTTCGCGGACCTCAAAATACTGGTTGTATTCACCGCAAGTAGGGCAGTATTCAGGAGCTGAGGTTCCTGTAACGATATGACCGCATTTAAGGCATTCCCAGATCTTTACTGTGCTGTCCTTGAGTTTTGCTGATGTGTCCTCGTCCTTGAGGAGTGCACGGTAACGCTCTTCATGGCGCTTTTCTATCTCTGCGATGGCACGGAATTTTCTTGCAAGCTCCGGGAATCCTTCTTTTTCTGCAGTCTCCGCAAAACCTACGTACATGTCCGTCCATTCATAGTTCTCACCGTCTGCGGCATTCTTAAGGTTTGTGGTTGAATCTCCTATGCCTTCAAGTTCCTTGAGCCACATCTTTGCATGCTGCTCTTCATTTCCGGCGGTTTTCTCGAATATTCTGGAAATTGTGTCGTTTCCTTCTCTTTTTGCAACTTCAGAGAAATAAGTATATTTATTCCTTGCCTGTGATTCTCCTGCAAAAGCAGCCAGCAGGTTCTTTTCTGTCTGTGTTCCAGAATACTTGCTCATTATCGTAACGCTCCTTAAAATTCGGCCCATAAAACCTTTAGATTAAGGACATTATAGTACAATATGAGCGGGTTTTCAAGTGCGTGGGATGGGGATGGAAGGGAATTTTTTTCTTGCAAAATCTCCAAAACGGATTTATAATATATCAAATAATTGGAGGTTTCTAATACATGTCAAAACAAAATACAGAAGAACCCAGAGTACTTGCTATAATTCTTGGAGGCGGTAAGGGTACCAGGCTTTATCCACTTACAAAGGAGCGCTCAAAACCGGCTGTTCCGTTTGGTGGAAAATACCGCATAGTCGATATTCCGATCTCCAACTGTATAAACAGCGGATACAGGAAAATCTATCTTTTAACACAGTTCAACTCTGCGTCACTTCATCTTCACATCATCAATTCATACAACTTTGACCGTTTTAGTCGTGGTTTTGTAGAAATTCTTGCTGCTGAACAGACACTTGAGCATTCAGGATGGTATGAGGGAACTGCGGATGCTGTCCGTAAGAATATCTCTCACTTCAGGGTACAGAATCCAACACATTACATCATTCTGTCGGGTGACCAGCTTTACCGCATGGATCTTAAGAAATTCATGGATGAGCATATCGCCTCCGGTGCAGACATCACTATTGCCGCAAAAGCAGTAGACAGAAAGGATGCATCAGGCTTTGGAATCATGAAGGTTGATGACTCAAACAAGATCACCGCCTTTATGGAAAAACCGGCTAAAGAACTTAACATCGACGACTGGAAGATTCCGGAGAAATCAAGGAACAAGGAGCTTCCACCAAATCTTGAGTATCTTGCCTCAATGGGTATCTATATCTTCAATGCAGAGACAATGGAAGAGATGCTCAACAATGAGAAGAATGACTTCGGAAAAGAGATCATTCCGGATGCAATCAAGACAAAAAAGGTCAACAGCTTTATCTTCAACGGCTATTGGGAAGACATCGGAACAATCAGCTCATTCTACAAGGCAACACTCGACCTTACCAATCCGATTCCACAGTTCAACTTCTATGATGAAGACAAGCCTATTTACACTCACATGCGCAACCTTCCTCCAAGCAAAATCAACAATGCCACACTCCAGCAGTCACTTGCAAGCGAAGGATGCGTAATCTCTAACTCAAGGATTGAACATTCAGTAATCGGTGTACGCTCAATCATCAACGAGAACTGCGACCTTAACGGCGTAATCATGATGGGTGCCGACTTCTACGAGAATGCAGAGCAGAAAAAAGAGAACGAGAAGAAGGGTGTTCCGAATATCGGTATTGGAAAGGGATGTAAGATCAACAAGGCCATTATCGATAAGAACGCCCACATCGGTGACAACTGCTGCATCAACGTAAACGGACGTACTTACGAGGACGGAGATCACGGCCTGTTCTTCAGCTCAGACGGAATCATCGTTATCAAGAAATTTGCGGTTATTCCAGCAGGAACAGTCATTTAATTTTCTAAAGACAAAAAGTCCGTTAAAAAGTCTTTAAGGAAAAAGTCTTACAAAACCGGTTGACCGATTCATTCAGTTAGCCGGTTTTTTGTTTTTTATTCCTCAAGGAATTTCACGATCAGGTTATATGACTCAACTACCTGACGTGTCTTGTCTGTTGCGATTTTCTGAAGGGTCTCGTTGTCTGCGTGGCGGTCAGGGTGATAGTATTTGAGCTTGTCCTTGTATGCCTTCTTTAAGTCTTCCATGGTGGAGTTGAACGGTACGTCCAGAAGCTTGTATGCCTTTTCCAGCTCAGGGGTGATTTTCTTGTAGATGAAAGAGCGAGGTTT
>JAGCYQ010000054.1 GCA_017960765.1 Treponema sp. | reverse complement strand
TTTTGATTGAATAAAAATATGCCGCATCGATCTGCTTTTCGTCGGATTGAGGACGCACAAGGCTGATGTACATAGGCATCTGAAAGTCATGCAGCAGGCCGTTTTCGTCAGGATTTATTTCCTCCTGTTTTGGAATTGAATTGGAGGTTGATTTGTAATCAATAATTATCCAGCCTTCTGTCTCGGAATCACTCATCCTCGGTGACTTTAAAAGACAGTCGATTATTCCAAAGTAAAGATATGAGCCGTCTTCAGATGGTGTTATGCATTTGTTTTCAACTCCATAAACCGTGCAGTTTCCAATTCCCGCAATATCCTTCCGCTCGTTCTTTGAATTCACGCTTCCGTATGGCATCAAAAGGATGCACAGAAAATCGTAGAGTGAATCAGAAATCTGCTTTTGCTGGGATGCTAAGAGTTTTTTTACAAGCGGGCTTTTTGAGAATCTGTTTATTGCTTTTTCAGTTGCATCCTGAATCAGAGTCCTTACCGCATTTGTTTCATCCTTTCCATCCTTTACAAAAGTATCCTCCATCTGGTTGAAATGAGGAAGGGACGTGCCAAGATACTGCCTCATGAATTCTTTTAGTATGTCGTGATTAAGCTGACCTAATTCATAGTTTTTCAGTAATTCAATGTCCAGTGAGTCGGCCTTGAGTCTTAATAGACGTGAAAGAGTCCATCGCCTTGGACATGGGAAGAAGTATTCAAGCTCTCCCCTGGCAGAAACTTTTGGAAGCGAGTCATAAGGTGGAGTGCAGAATTTTTCCAGGTTGTTCTTTTCGTTCTCAATAAATGCTATGACGTCTTTATCCCTTTTGTTTTCAGAAAGAATCTTGATCTGTTCTTCATATTCCTGAATTCCGCTTTTGATTGAGAAGTCCTTGCTCAGCATCAAAGAGAATTCAGCCCTGTCATTTAAAATTGATTTGTCTGTTTTTCCTGAATGTTTTGCCGCAGTTTTTTTCCAGTGTATGAGGTTCTCAATTTCATTCCGGGGAAGTTTATCTGTGTCAATTTTACCATTGCATCCTGAATAAATCCATTTCTTTTCGTTCAATAAATAATCATCCTCATCCCTTTCTGCTGTCTTTCCGCTTATAGACAGGCAGCTGTGAGGTATTGAGAAACCGTCAAAAGACTGGACAGCACTTGAAATATGAATTACATCAGGAAGTTCCTCGTAAGGTGACTGTGTATAAAGATATGCAAAGTTTCTGGAAGTCAGGTTTCCGTTCTTGGTGTTGATAAGGTTCAGCTTGGAGCGCTTTGTTGCATTAAGAAAATCCAGCCTCTTGTATTGAACGTCAATCTGCTTCTGGCTTGCATTTATTACAAACTGACATGCAAAACATGCCTCTGCAGAAATCTTATATGGAAAAATGGAAATGCCCTTTTGGTCTGTCTGCGGGATGTATTTTTTCTGTCCCAGTTCCTTTACAAAAAAATCATAGGGAGAAGGAATCTCCATTTCGTTGGATATGCAATAGTCATTTTCCAGGTTGCGTAATTCCTGAAGATGAACGATACAGCGGCTAAGGATCTTGTTGGAGTCAGAGGAAAAATCACTGTCGTTTATAAAATGCTCCTTGAACTGAAACCAGAATTGAAGTATTGCGTCAAAACCAGATGATTTGTTTTCCTTGCGGTAGAAGTTTGACACACAGTTCTTGATTGCCGTGTAAAGTGCAATCTCCTGTTCATCCTTGAGCTCTTCGTCTGCAAGGTCCTGTGAACTGTGCAGGCGTCTCTGTGCATGAAGTGACTTTATCCATGGGTCAATCTTTTTGTTCTTGTCCTCTTCATCTTTTTCTTCGTACGAGAACATGCAGTGCAGTTCATTGCCGTGGCGGATGAGTGATTCCCTTGTTTTTGTAAGGTCCACTTCAATTTTTTTCTGTATGCTTTTGCCATCCTCTGTATAGTTCAACATCAGGACAGTTTTGTCTTTCCAAGGAATTGATTCGTCAAGCAAAAGGTTCCGTACGCTGTCATACGAAAAATCGCTCTGGTAGCAGTTCTGGATCGATTCAAATATTCTTGCGGAACTGTTTTTTGTTAGCGGTATGCCTGCCCTTATTACAAACGGAACATCATATAGCTTAAGCTCTCGTTCAAGATAGGGACGGTATGTGTCCAGGTCCGGTACACTTAATGCAATGTCGGTCCAGTCAAACTTTTTTTGATTATGCACGAGCTCAATTATCTGTAAGATTGTCTGCCTCAATTCGGAGCGTGAATCCGGATATTCGCATGCCGCAGGATCAGGAATGTTTTCGCTTAACCTGCATGCCGTGACATTGTCTTTAACATCAAAAATATCAGTGTAATCCTCAAAGTCTTCAAGCAGCTCAGGAAACATGATGAAGAATTCTATCTCTGATTCCTCAAGCTTTACATCCTGAACCCATGACGGTTCAAAGAGCTGATTTTTTTCAAGAAAGTCTTTGTATGCCTCAAAAAGAATCTTGTAGTCCTTGTCCTCCAGATCCCATGTGCCGTATTCGTCCTTGTACTGCTCCATGCGGGTGTTCCAGAGGTTGAGTGAAGAAAGGTTCTTGCTCAAATAGTCTGCAAATATTCCTGCCGTATTGGCGTATTGAGGAGCGATTATCTTTTTTAGTTTTGTGGGATCGTCATCATTCTTTTCTGCATTCTGCCGGATAAAGTCATGAATAAAAATCTTTCGGAGGAGGGAAGGGACAGCACTCTTGCCTTCTTCTTTTGCACGCAGGAAACTGCTTTTGAATCGGTCCCATGCCATGAAGCGTTCAGTTGCGATTGCCTTTGATTTTCCGCTTATGACACACCAGTCTGCCCATGTCCTGCAGGCAATGTCCGTGGAAAAAATAAAGAATGCCTTGGGGTTGCTGATGTTTCCCTCGAGGCATTCCTTAACAGAGTTTATAAAAACTGTTTTCATTTTAGAAGAGGACTTCTACTCCAAAACTTACTTTGTTCAGGAAGTTAAAGTCGTCATAAACAAGTCCTGTGTAACCTGCTGTAGCTCCAAATTTCAAGTTGTTTGAATAGAACTCAAAGCTGCATCCTGCACCTGCAACGAAATTATCTGTGCAGACACCAGCCTCGCCAAAATAGTTAAAGCGGATGTTGTTGTTCAGGTTGAAGTATGAGCCGATCTGACCTGTTACAAGGTAGAATCCAATATCATCGAAAAAGAAGTCGTCATCAAAGTAGTATGACTTTGCTGATGAGCCTGAACCGCCTTCTGATCCAGTTCCACCAGAGAATGTATTGCCTGAGAAAAGTGTGCTTGAGCTCAGACCGAATTCCAGGTTGAATCCGATGAAGAGGTAAGGACAGACAGAGAACTGCATGTTGTAGCCCAAAGCTACTGCACTTTCCAGTCCATCAGGTGTTGAATAGAAGTTGATTGTTCCTGGAAGACAGTAGAGAAGTGCAGAGACTGTTTTTTTGCCGTCCTCGCGTTCTGCAAGCTTTGCTGTTTCCCTTGTGTTGTTGATGTTTGCCTGAGATACCTTGTTGTCATTCTTTGGTGCAGGTGTTTCCTTCTTCTCCTCTTTCTTTTCTTCCTTTTTCTCCTGCTTCTCGACCTTGACCTTTGTATTGCTGTCATTCTTTGATGAGTCAGGTACATTGATTACGATTGAAATAGGAGGGAAAAGATTGAATGTCGTGCTGTTGTTTGAAGGGAATCTTGGTGTATCATTCTTTTCCTGAGGATTTGTGGTATTTCTGTTTGGTGCGGTGACCTGTGCATTTCCTGCCGTCCAGTCAACAGGGCTTACAGTATTGTATGTGTAGTCAACAGATTTCCTGCTGTTGTATGTGTTGATTGTCTTTTCCGTAATGATGTTCTTCAACAGGACTGTATTGACGGTAACGGTGTAAGAAGATGGTTCAGAAGGATTCTTTGCCTTTACAGTGTATGAAATCTGTGCCTCGATGAAAAGAGGTTCAGACTTGAATGATTCGTCAAAGATTTCCACTGAGTCAAGGTATTTGTTGTATTCAACAAGCTTAGGATCATTCGGGTTGCCAGTATATTCTGGAACTGCCGGAATCTTCTTGCCTGAAATGTCTGAATAGCTAAGGTTGCCTGCATAAGTTGCAACAGCATCTCCTGCAAAATAAAGGGTCACGGTATATGGCCATACGTCCCTTGTTCCGTCATATTCACCGATAGAAAGAACCAGGTTCTCGTCTGTAATTGAGGACTGTACGTATGTTGTTGTCTCAAGGGATCTGATTCCGGAGTTTATCTGAGCAAGCAATGAGCTCTGAGTCTGGGCGTTTACGGAAGATTTCTTGTGCTTTTCGATAAGCTTCTCGTATTTTTCCTTGATTCCTGCGATGTCGTTCTCAAGACGCTTTTGTCCGCGTGAGTTGAGTGTAACACCGTCGGCTTCAAGTTCGGCCATCCTCTGTTCTTCCAGCATCCTTGCCTGGATCTCTGCCTCGCATTTTTCATTCATTTCCTGAATGTAAGCGTCATCAGAGTCATTCAGGCCTGAAGTCTGCTGCAGATACTGCTGCTTGAGGCCTTCTATTGAAATAATCTGGTTCTGAGCGCTTGTGCTCCTGCGGCTGTTATTTCTTGTGATGCTGGCTACCTTGGTACGGGTCTGTTCCTTGAGCTCGTTCAAGACCCTGGTGTTTGCCGGATTTTTTGCCCTTGGCTGTACGACAGGTTCTTCGGCTTGCTGGACAGGCTCAATTTGAAAGAGAGGTTCATCAAATACGTCTTCAATGACGGATTCGTCCTGTGTCAGGGAGTCCTCCAGAAAGAGGGATTCTTCCTGTGCGAAAAGTGGAGAAGTTGAAAGTAAGAGAAGAACTGAAACTGCTGAAACTAAAATTTTCTTCATATTATGCCTCCATGTTATAAATGATAGTGCAATTTGTACTGAAATTCAAGGTATTTTCAAGAAATTTTAAGAATATTGCTGAAATCAGGTGGATTGATAAGGATTTGACTCTACGGCATTCAGTTTACCGTGATGCTTACGGTTTTTGTCTCGCTGCGGTTTCCCTGCCAGTCGGTGAGCCAGACCTTGGCCTTCCATTTGCCTTTTTCCCTTGGTTCAAGCGGTGTGCTGAATACAAAGGTCTCCTGGTACTGATATTCAAATGTTGTGGTGACGGGGGCCTGGTCTTTGCCGTTTATCTCCATCTGGACGGTGAGGCTCTTTATGTCCCAATCCTGATCCTTGATTTTTGTGTTCAGGACGGCGGGTTTCCCTGTTTTTATTGATTTTATGTCGGGGTTTGTGGCAGAACCAAGCTCTTCCGCGAAAAAGAGTTCGACAATCTGGGGCGTGCGGCCTATTCCGGTGTAGTATTCCCCTGTGGCATCCGTTTTTTGCAAAGTAGCTTTGGATGATTTTTGTGTGGTCATGCAGGACATGAGCCAAACTGCGGGCAGGATGAGGACAAGGCGCTTTAGGGCATTCAATTTAGAGTTCTTCATATCCACAGTAAATTACAGCAGATTGACAGAAAAAATTCAATAATGAAAGCCCGAAAACATAAAAAAATCCCGCCACATCACAAGGACGGACGGGATCATTTTAGGCCTGAACCTTAATGGTCAATGCTTATTTTGCCTTTTTTCCCTGCTTGCTGAAAGTCTTGATGCCTTCAATAATCAGGATGAATGCAAGGACTACCATTGCTGCGGCAAAGACAAGCTGGAACCAGTCGCCCCATGGAGCACCTGCTGCAACTGCCTGAACTTTTGCGATGATTGTCTTTACAAGGAATGTAAGTGTTGCGGCAAGCATGAAGATTGTCGGGATGAAGAACATCTTGTTGTTCTTTCCAACTTCACCGAGCCATGCTGCAACTGCCATCAATGCGATACCTGC
>JAGCYQ010000053.1 GCA_017960765.1 Treponema sp. | reverse complement strand
CGAAAAGATACTCATGCCGCTTGAAATCGAAAAGCCGTACATTTATGAGACGGTCGCAACGGTTGGTGAGGTTGGCCGTGGCGAAAAACAGGCTACCGGTGGAGAGAAACTGGTTCTTCCGGGTGATGCCGAGGACAACATGGGAAGCCTTTACGTTCAGCTTGATCCGACACGCATAGGTGTGCTTGGAGAGGCTGTGCGTTATGTATTCCATTATCCGTACGGTTGTCTTGAGCAAAGGTCAGCCGCAATTCTGCCTCTTGTCGCATTCGGTGAATACATTGATGCATTCGGCCTGAAGTCTGAGGTTGTGGATTCAAAGGCTGTAGTCGAACAGGAACTTAAGAACTGGTCCAGCAGTCAGCTTAGCGACGGTTCATTCCCGTATTGGCCAGGTGGACAGTATTCAAGTCTCTATGTCTCAACACGCATCGGTGAAATACTCGGAATCGCAAAGAAGAAGGGAATCAATATCACCAGCGAGATTGACCTTGAAGATCTGGCTGATTATCTTAAGAAGGAATCCTATGATTACTTGAATGAGGGTTCACGTTACTCATGGTATTCTTATGATGCAGTTCACTCTCTGTATTCAGCGTCATTGCTTACCTCTGATATCGATGAGTCTGTAATTGACAATCTCTTAAAGGAAAGAAGTGATTTGGATGTCTCTACGCTGGCACTTTGCGGACTTATCTACGACAACCTTGGAATGACAAGCAAGGCAAAGAATGCCTTGAACAAGGCAAAGGCTTACATCAAGCTTTCTACTCAGGGTGCGGAGATTGCAGAGCCTCAGTTCAACGACTACTGGTCATTCTACTATGATCAGTCAGAAAAGTTTGCCCTCTTGCTTCAGCTTTACAGCAGGCTGGCCCCATCTGACAAGACTAATCAGCATCTTGTGTTTGAGCTTTTGAAGATTCAGCAGTCCAACAGGGGATACTGGTATTCAACCGCCGCTACAGCCCGTGTATTGATTTCAATGGATGAATACATCAGGGCCAACGACCTTACCAAGCTTGACTTTACCGCCGAGGTTCTGCTTTCTGGCAAGAAGTTGACGGAGGGTTCATTTAAGGGTGTGGCTGCCAAGGCTGTGGATACGACGATTACATTCAAAGATGAGCCGATAAAGGACCTGCCCCGCGACAAGGAATTGAATCTTGAATTCAACAAGAACGGACAGGGAACCCTCTATTACACGGTCTCCATGAAGTATGCAATTCCGGCTGAAAGACAGTATGCAAGGGATGAAGGTATCTGTATCTTTACCGAAATTACTGACGTTAAGACGGGTGAGGTAGTCTCTGGCGACAAGCTTGTGGCAGGCAACATCTACCGTGAGCGTGTGTATATTTCTTCAACAAGGAACCGTGAGTATGTTGCAGTCCGTGCCCCGATTCCGGCTGGTGCAGAGGTCCTGAACGCCGCATTTGTCACGACTGGAACCCAACCGAAAGTGGCAGGTGAGGAAGAGGACGATGACAGCTGGGAAAGCTACTGGCGCAATTACAACTGGGGACTTTCTTATCAGGGCATCTACGACAGCGAGGTCCAGTACTTCTGGGATTACTTCCCGCGTGGCAGCCAGAAGGTAGAGTTCATGTTCCGTGCTACAAGAAAGGGTACGTTCAACACACCGTGCAGTACCGCTGAATGTATGTACCAGGAAGAGATATTCGGTAGAAGTAACGGTAAAGTCTGGACAATAGAATGAGAAAAAGACAGGCGGCTGTAAAAAGTCCTGGTCGGAAGCTCACTGTTACCATAATAGTCATCCTGATTCTGGTGGCACTTGGCTTGATATGGCATGTAGTCATGGTCAAGTGGCCGGATCCGGAGCTGGATGAATTCAGGGAACATCAGTACAGTACCCGCTTTTATGACAGGGAGGGGGTGCTGCTGCATGTCATGCCTTTGGAAGACGGTCTCAGGCGCGAGTATTATCCGCTTGAGGCTTTTCCGGAAGAACTTGTAAAGCGTTTCATAAGCGAAGAGGATGCTCATTTCTATCATCATCCCGGAGTCGATTTTCTTTCGGTGATCAGGGCATGGTGGCAGAACAGGAAGGCAGGTCAGGTCGTAAGCGGTGCCTCAACAATCACTATGCAGCTTGTCCGCATGGTTCACCCGCGTCAGGAAGAAGTCGGTATGAAGACTAAAATCCGCGAGATGTTCCGTGCGTTCTCATTTGAGGCAAAGTTGAGCAAGAAGCAGATTCTGGAGCTTTACCTTAACAATGTGCCCTTTGGCTTTCAGATTGAGGGGGTCGGATCGGCATCCCGTTCATTTTACGGTGTGGAGCCCAAGGACCTTTCTGATGAGCAGATTGATTCAATAGTAAAGATTCCGCGTAGGCCCTCTGAGTATGCCCCGAAGAAAACCTATGAGTACAAGACCCAGTGTCCGCATTTCATCCTGCAGGTCGTCTCTGATTATAAGAAAAAAAATCAGCTTATTCCGCCGGAAGTAACTCTTTCCGTGGATTCAGACCTGAACGTCAAGGTAGAGAAGCTTATTCAGGCTAAGCTGACGGAATATAAGGAAGCACGTGTCCACAACGGAGCCGCTTTTGTAATCAACAATCACACAGGAGAGATTATCGTCTGGGTTGGAAATGCCTCCTTTGACGATGCAGAGCATTCAGGTCAGATTGACGGTGTGCTTGTAAGGAATCAGCCGGGCAGCTCCATGAAGCCGTTCCTGTATGCGCTTGCACTGGAGAGCGGTTTTTCTCCAAGTTCTGTGCTGCCTGACATTCAGATGGATTTTGGTGGGGAGGGCGTCTATGTTCCCCTTAACTTCAACAACATGTTCAACGGGCCTGTCTTGTTCCGCAATGCTCTTGCCTCCAGCCTGAACGTGCCTGCGGTTTACCTTCTGTACAACGTTGGCATGGACAATTATCTTGAGCGTCTGGACATGCTGGGATTTGAATCTCTGGCGGGTAAACGTGACTCCATGGGTCTTTCGCTTGCCCTTGGTGCCGGAGAAGTGACCCTCTATGAGATGGTGCGGGGCTTTTCTGTGTTCACCAATGACGGTCAGCTGCTTGAGGATACGAGTTATGTCAAGACAGATCAGAAGGCTCCCTTAAGGAAAGTCTATGCCTCTGACACTGCAAGAATCATCTGCTCGATTTTAAGCGATAAAAATGCACGCTCTCTGGGTTTTGGAAACGCCCAGGTATTTGACACGGATTACCCATGTATTTTCAAGACGGGAACCTCAAATCAATTCCAGAACATAATTGCCCTTGGCTCAACCTCTGAATTCACTGCGGGAGTATGGATGGGGAATTACGAGGGAGAGACTGTCGTGCGTCAGACTGGTAGCAGCATTCCTGCGTCTGTGGTGCGTCAGATTCTGGATGAACTTACAGACCGCTATGGTGCCCTGGATTTCCAGGAGCCGGAACTGTATGAGAAAAAGCCGGTGTGTGCCCTTTCCGGAATGAAGCCGACATCCTCCTGTCCTTCCAGGATAAACGAATATGTCCTGAAAAATTCAAATGAGGATCTGTCATGGAATACACCGTGCAGCTGGCATTTTGTCTCCAACGGCAGGGTTGCCATCGCTTATCCAAGTGAATACCAGCACTGGTCCAACGGCAGGAATTATGCGGGTACAATCTCAGGGGAAGAGGCTGATGTCGAGATACGGTTCCCAAGAAACAAGGCATTGTTCGTCTATGATCCCCAGATGCCCAGGGAATCCCAGATGCTTCATGTGCTTGCAGTTGGTGGCGGCTCTTCTGTCACTTCATTGTATCTGGACGGCAATTTTGTGGGCAGCGTACAGGGCATACTTGAATGGGACATTCCACTGGAGCGTGGAGTTCATTCAATAGAAGTCATCGCAGGAAATTCTCGGGACGTGGTGACATACACGGTACAATAGCCTGATCTTATTTCCCTGCTTTTATCCTGGCTGCTTTCTTTACGTACCAGGCATCAAGCTCGTCTATTCCGTATGTTTTTGCGTTTATCTGGAGTTTTTTCACTGCCTTTTTGAATGCCTCGGTGCCTGTGGCCTGAATTGCTTCCCATGAGTCGGTTTGCAAGGTCTTGGCAACCAGCTCGGCGGCCTCACACAGGCTTTTGCTTTCGTAGGAGAATGTCATGGGATTCTGGTCCTGTGCGGCAGGTGAAAGCTGATTGCTGCGGAAAAGCTCATTTAACGATGCAAGCTCCAGAATGAAGGGGCCGTTTTCTTCAATACATGAGTGATAGATTCCGGTCTGGGCGTCGTACAGTCCGAATCCCAGTTCCTCAAGTCCGTCAAAATCTGTGGCAAGAGGGCTTTCTGTGCTTCCGAAAATGGATGTGTACAGTATCTTGTCCGGGGCTTCAGGAATGGCTGGTGCTTCTGTCTCTTCTGCCGGGAGTTCTCCCTCTGTCTCAACGGGATCCGCTTCTATGGTGTCGGGGGCTTTCTTCCCCTTGCATGATGAGATGGAAAGGCCTGTCAATACGACTGCGGTGCAAAATATGATTTTTGATGTAGCGTTCAAAATCATTCTCCTTAGGGCTTCAGCATGACACGGAATAATCAGCTTTTCAAGAAAGTTACAAAAAAATTCTAAAAAAAATTCGTTAAATTTCTTAAAAACTTTCAATTTTACTCAACACATGTAAAGGTTTACAGTAAATTTGTCCAAAAAATAAAAAATTTTTGCATAAATTTTCATAAAAATAATTTGACATGGTTTATTGCTTGCTATTATACTGAAACAAACGATAGGCAGAACATGCCTAAATAAGAAACGCACTCTTTCATTTTCACTAAGGAGGAATACATGAAAAAGTCAAGCATTATTTTGGGTATTGCAGCTTGTGCAGCTCTTGCATTTGTTACAGGTTGTAATAAGAAAGAAGGAGGAGCTGATGCTTCTGGAAAGACAAAGCTCTCTGTATGGTCATTCACAGACGAAATCGAAGGCTTTATCAATGCAGAAGGCTATGGCTACAAGGCAACACACCCGAATGTAGAAGTTGAGTACACATTTACTCCAACTGACCAGTTCCCAAGCAAATTGGACCCAGTTCTGGCTTCAGGCAACGGTGCTCCGGACGTATTCGGTCTTGAGGATGCTTTCGTTCGCAAATATGTTGAATCAGGACTTCTTCTTGAGCTCGATGACCTCTATGCTCAGGTAAAGGACAAGATGGCTGATTACCCGATGAAGGTCGGTAGCTATAACGGACACGTTTATGGTATGTCATGGCAGGTAGCTCCTGGAGCTCTCTTCTATCGCCGCAGCTATGCAAAGAAGTACTGGGGAACAGATGATCC
Source organism: Treponema sp. (assembly GCA_017960765.1). Classification (GTDB taxonomy): domain Bacteria; phylum Spirochaetota; class Spirochaetia; order Treponematales; family Treponemataceae; genus Treponema_D. The sequence goes on along the minus strand of JAGCYQ010000053.1, from coordinate 321 downwards.
AGTAGAAGTACAGAAGAAGGTTGCTGACCTCGATACATTCATGGCATCAGCACGCCAGCTTCTCAAGGATTCAGATGGAAAGTGTAAGATCGTTTCAACATCTGGTGACCTCTTCATGCCATACAAGGGTGCTCGCAAGAAGCCGTGGGTTGTAGATGACAAGCTCTACATCGATCCAGCTATGGACGACTACATGGAAATGGCAAAAGTATTCTATGATGAAGGACTCGACGGACGCACATCACAGTGGGCAGAAGGCTGGTATGCCGGTATGAACGACACACTGGTTGACGAAAAGGGTAATCCTCTTGAAGTTATGTG
>JAGCYQ010000052.1 GCA_017960765.1 Treponema sp. | reverse complement strand
CCTTCCGGGTGCGCTTGAAGAAAAAATCAATCCATACATACGTCCCCTTTACGATGCCATGAACACCGTTCTGCCGCATGATACGGTCCGCAAGATGACGGAATCCGGTCTGGTGGAAATCGCTCCTCTGGCATATATGCGCGGAAGGACCCTCAATGACTCGGTGGTGATTCTGGATGAAGCCCAAAACACTACGCGCGAGCAAATGAAGATGTTCCTTACGCGAATGGGGCAGGGGTCAAAGGTTTTCATAACCGGAGACGTAACACAAATAGATCTTCCCCGGAAGATACCGTCAGGACTTTTGGATGCGATGGAAATCCTTAAGGGGGTTCCAGAAATAGCGTTCAAGAAAATGGGCGGAGAAGACGTGGTGCGAAATCCCCTCGTCAGGAAGATAATACAGGCTTACGAAGATGAAGAACTCAAAGACGAATAGCGAAAGAAGGGTGCAGAAGGGCTTTAAGGGCCTGGGCATCTACCTAAGGAAAAACAAGCTGCTTGTTCTGATATTCGGCATAACCTTTGCCGCAAGCTGTTTTGTATCATTCATACGGATCGCCTCAAGCACTACAATCGCCTCAAAGTCAATCTCTGAATACGAAATCGGTCAGATTGCCGACGAAACCATTGTTGCCGAAAGGGCTCTGGCTGCAACTGCGGAAAACCCCGCATCAGTTGAAAAGGGCGAGCAGATAATACGCAAGGGATTCCCCGTTACAAAGGAACAGTACGACAAGCTCCAGAAGATGGCCAATTCACCCGCGTACATCGACTATACTTCATTCCTGTATTCGGTCTTGTACCTGCTTCTGCTGGCGGCACTGGCGGTATTCCTCTTTACAAAGGCATCCATCGGATATGTCATAAGCGCAAAGGAACTTGGCATGGACTGCGTGTGCTTCCTTTTGATTTACACGATTGTCAGCGTAAGCGTGAGCATATTGGACGTAAGCTCCCAATTCTCCCTTGCAGTTTTCCTTCCCTCGTCGTTCTGCGTGTTCCTGATTGCAATCATCTTTGGCCACAGGAACGCTATGTTCTTTACGATAGTCGCATCGCTGGGTGTATACAATGCCAGCGGTTATCTTGTCATGCCCTGCCTCTATCTGCTTGCAACCTCACTTGTTTCCGTCCGTCTGGTATATCAGGTGAGCCGCCGCACTCAGATGGTATGGGTTTCTCTGGGACAGGCCTTATGCAACGTGTTCTTCCTCCTGATGTTCAAGCTGATTTTCCACCTTTCAATGGAGGGGGAGCATCTCGCTTTCCTTGGGGTGGCTTTCAACGGCTTCATTTCCGCAATCCTTGCCCTGGGCTTCCTTACACCGATTGAGCTTGCCCTGAATACCGCATCCGTGTTCCGCCTGATGGATTTGAGCGACCAGAATACCCCGATACTCAAGAAAATGCTTGAGGTTGCCACGGGAACCTATAACCATTCGATTATGGTGGCGGCCCTTGCCGAATCCGCATGTGAAAAAATCGGAGCCAATGCGCTTCTTGCACGCGTTTCCTCATACTATCACGACATCGGAAAAATCGACAATCCGGAATATTTTACGGAAAACCAGCTGGACGGAGAAAACATCCACAACGACATAAACCCGTCCCTTTCTGTAAGCATCATAAAAAGCCATGTGCGCCGTGGAGTGGAGAAGGCAAAGGAGCTTAATCTTCCGGAGCCTGTAATAAAGATCATAGGTGAGCATCATGGAAACCAGGTCATAGAATGGTTCTATGCAAAGGCAAAGGAAAAGGATCCCAACGTGGACCCTGCAGATTACTCATATACCGAGAATCCTCCTTCAACCAGGGAAAGTGCGGTTGTCATGCTTGCTGATACCGTTGAGGCAGCCTGCAAGTCTCTTGGTAAGAACCCGTCATATTCTGCTTTGGACAACAAGATCTCTGACCTGATAAACGCAAAGATTTCGGCAAAGCAGATGGATAACTGCGGCCTTACATTCCAGGATTTGAGGCGCATACACGACGCATTCCAGCAGTTTCTGGCGGGATACTACCACAGCCGCGTAAAATATCCGGGACAGGTCGATGAGGACAGCAATGTTCCTACAGTTCAGAATAATCCCGGCAACTCACAGAACGTTCAGCCTAAATTCACCTCTCAAAAGAGCCAGCTTTCTGTATTGACGGCATCAAATTCAAAGGAAGTCCCTCTGGAGCAGAAAAACGAGCAGAACACAGAGAAAAAAGAAGCGAATCACCGAAAAGATAAAAAAGAGAACAAAAAATCAGCGCCTAAGCCGGCCAAGAGAGCTGCGGCAAGGAATTCAACAAAGGATAAACAGTAGATGGCAAACCGTATTTTAGTTGACACAGAGGAAAACATAGAAGAACCTGCCTGGATTTCAAGAATAGAGCCTTTTTTGCTTGAAGTAATGGACGAACTGTCGTATGATAAAGAGGAAGTGTCGGTGTATTTTTGTTCCGATGCGTTCATACAGAATTTAAATAAGGAATACCGTAACATTGACGGCCCTACAGATGTTTTAAGTTTTGAGAACGGAGAAGAATATACCGATTACCAGGGTGATGCATGGAGATCAGTGGGAGATATAGTGATCAGCCTGGAGACTTTGCCCAAGAACGCACAGTATTTTGAGGTTTCATGCAACGAGGAGCTTAAACGCCTTCTTATTCACGGGCTTTTACATCTACACGGCCTTGACCACGGTGATGAGCATGTGGAGAAAGATGCGGAGCCTGTATGCGAGATGCTCAAGATACAGAAGCGCTTGATGCAGAGATTTGAATCAACAAAAATTTATGACTGAAAATTACAGTTAGGAAGAAATATGGGTATATTTGGTAAAGGAAAAAAGAAGGAAAAAAAGGAAAGTGAATCGACCGTCTCCGGTCCGTCGCAACAAGAGATTCTTGCTGAAGAAAAAAATGACATGATTCAGGGGGTAGAGGATCTGGCGGAAACTACCGTCAAGGAAGTCATGGTCCCGCGAATTGACGTGGATTTCATCTCTCTTGACACTGCGCAGGAGGATCTGCCCCTTAAGATTACAGAAAGCGGACATTCAAGGCTCCCAGTTTATTCCGGCTCGATAGACAATGTCGTGGGTGTCCTTTATGTAATGGATTTGATAAGGGCCTTTGCCAGTAAGGAAGCGATAGATCTGGGAAAAATCATCCGAAAGGCATATTTTGTCCCGGAAAGCAAGCATATAGACAGCCTTCTGCGTGAATTCAAGAGGCGGCATGTTCATATTGCCATAGCCATAGACGAATACGGCGGAGTCAGCGGCATAGTCTGTATGGAGGATATTATAGAGCAGATTGTCGGTGACATACAGGATGAATTTGACAACGAGAGGGAAGACATAATATCCCTTGCCGACAACGTGTGGGTTTGTGACGCCCGCGTTCTGCTGGAGGATTTGAACGAGACCATATCCTCAAATTTCCCGACACAGGAATTTGATACCCTCGGAGGCTTTGTTTTTGACCTCTTTGGCAAGATTCCGGTAAAATTCGAGAAAGTCACCTGGAAAGACTACGACTTTATTGTCCAGGACATGGAAGGACATAAAGTTACTGTTATCAAGATAATATATCGAAAAGATAATAAGGACGATTAGTCACTTTTTTTGGGAGGAAAAAATGAAAAACGTATCCAAAAGGCCAAGAATATTTGCCATTCTTTTGGTGCTCCTGTTCTCCGTGGCCTCTGCTCATGCCCAGCAAAAGACTGCTCTTTCACTTTACAACAAGGGTATGCAGTTTCAGCAGAGGGAAGATTATTATTCCGCAATTGAATCCTACCGCGAGGCATTGCAGCTGAATCCCCAGTATGGAGACGCATGGTACAATCTTGCCCTGTGTACTTTCCATCTTGGTGAGTATGACCTTGCTGTTTCATACGCAGACACAGCCGCAAAATATGCCCGTAATCTTAGCGACATACAGAATTTAAAGGGTATGGCTCTGATTTCCCTGGGAAATATCACCCAGGCCCGTACTGTTTTTGAGGAAGTCCTGAAAAAATATCCGAATGACCTGAACGCACGTTTTGGTCTGGCGGAGATTGATCTATACAACGGCGGCATCACAACTGCTGAAAAACGCTATCTTGATGCCCTAAAGAGGGATTCCACCAACCGCAAGGCACTTTTGAGCCTGGCTTTGGTCTCTGCTGATCAGGGAAACAATGCCGCCGCAGAACGCTATGTAAACCAGGCCCTTGAGTATCACAGCGGTGAGGCAGAGGTTCATTATCTGGCCTCATATCTTGCCGCAAAACGCGGGGATGTAAAGGAAGCTGAACGCCGTGCACGCTCTGCAGTACAGATCAAGGGTGACTACGACAAGGCCTATGAGCTCCTTGCAGACATACTTTATGCACAGGGACGCTACAGTGAGGTCATCGATATATGTGAATTCCGCATCGGACGCAACAGAAAGCTTCCTCTTGCATGGTACCTTAAGGGGCTCTCCCAGCAGCAGCTCGGTCTTTATGAGGATGCCATCTCTACGTTCAACACAGGACTCTCAATTGATCCTCTTGATGAGGTTATGAGGCTTGCACTTGAACAGCTTGTCAACAGAAGCCTTGCAATCGAGGATACAAGACGCTCAACATGGGCGAATTTCCACATCAACAAGGCTGCAGAGTACAAGAGGGCCTATGACGGTCCAAGCGAGCGCTACGAGTACCAGAGGGCCCTTTCAGTGGATCCGCTCAACAAGAAGGCACGTCAGTCATTTGCAAACATGCTTGAACGCGACGGTTTCTATGAGCTCTATCTTGAACAGCTCAAGTTCATCCGCTCAAACGACAGCGATGTAATTGCACGTCAGATCCAGAAGGACGAGAATTCAGCAAAGATAAAGAGGACAAGCCAGCAGGTAAAGAACGACGACACAATCGAGGCCCTTGAAAGCATGCTCAAGGAAAACCTGGCACACAAATACTCTGTAAAACCGTTCTATCTTGATAAATCCAGGTGGAACATCGGAATATATTATCAGAAGTCCCAGATCCAGCTGATGCATTCCGGGGCAGAGCAGATCATCGCCATAGCCGCAAAGAACCTGTTCAACGGTGTTGCAGTTACTACGGTTGACGTTGATGTTGAGTCTGTTGACGGATTCTCTCAGGCATACCGCATGGCACGTACAGCAGGAAAAGATTATTTTGTAATCATCACTATGGACGAGACAAGCCGCTCATTCACGCTTAATGCAGATGTATATTCAGCAAGGACAGGAACAAAGACAACTTCCGTAAAGGTATACCGCACAGGCAACGACAGGGTTGCAAAATCAATCCGCCGCTTGAGACAGGCTGTTCTTGACATCCTCCCGATCCGTGGAACAGTACTTTACAATTCAGCAAGCACAGTTCTTGCAGATCTTGGTAAGAGCGATGGAATTGAAAAGGGCTCAACCTTTGATGTCGTAAAGAAAGGCAAGGTACGCACTGCAGACTCAGGCTATGGTGTGTCATACGCAGATGCGGATGTTCTTGGAAAATTCGTAGTGACCGCCGTAAACGAGGAAATCTCAGAGGGTACATATACAAAGAAGGGATTCTACGACACCCTGAACGTCGGTGATGAGCTTATCCTTGTTCAGCTTAAGGATGCCGCGACAAGTGACGGAAATGCCGTTACGGACACAAGGGCCGCCGCAAAGGCTAACGGTGAGCCTGCAACTGCCGCCGCCGCAAAAGCCGAAAAGGATTCCATAAGGGAAGACATGAAGTCACCGCAAAGGGAATCTTCGCTTATAACAATGATTCATTCGATAAATTAATACGAAAAGGGCATTTCTTAACGCTGTCACTATGAGATTCGTTATCCTGGCAATGCATGTCATGATAACGGATTTTTTTTGTCCTCCTAGGCTAATCAATCTTCCATAAGCCTTTTGACAAGCTCCTCCGCCGTAACTAAATCGCAGTCCCTCATGACCCTCTTAAAATCCTCGTAGACTTGCTTTCTGTATTGCTTGGCATCATCAGAATTCGCGGCCGCAGGATTGGTCTTGCTCGGGATGATTGCGGAGACACAGGTGTCGGAATACTTGGTTCCATCATAGACACTCTTTATGGTCATCTTGATTTTGGTCGTCTTTTTGGGGAAGGCTATGTAGTTGAAGTAAACCTTGTCGTCGAAACTAACCGTCCAGGAATCTCCGTTCACAAGGTCGTCCATCCGTACTTCCTTGAGCCTGGAATTTTCCTTGTAGAGCTTGAGCTTGTTGATGTCGGTATATCCGTTTAAGACAGACATGCCAGCCATATCCTCAGTAAACTCAACCGTGATTGATTCTCCGATTCCGTTTCCCTCGGCGCCTTCAACCCAGGGAATGTGCGAGTAGTTCCACCAGTAGGGATGGCACTTGCAGCCAATCTCAAAGCACTTCTCAAGGTTCTCAGGCTCATAGACGACTTTTCTTCCGCCAAGAGTTTCAGAATAGGATGAGCTTGCCGAAATGGACTTGAAGTAATAGCTGTGGTACCTCATAAGGTCATCGTCCTCTTCATCCCTGTAGCTTAATGCGCCGTCATTCTTAAAGTTTGTAAAACGCTGGTTTATCTGGCCTCCCATGATAAAAAGATAGCTGTCGTTTTCGCCGGGCCCGTACTTGAATTTCATAAATCCGTCTTTGTCGTAGGCCATTCTGCTCCTGTCATATTTTGCAAAGGCATTGCAGTAGTAGGGGTAGGCAAGATAAATAACATCGTCGTTGTAGTAGATTGCAGAACCGTCGTCCTCACCCAAAGTGATTTCAGCCAGGTCGTCGGGGATGGATGAATAGTCAACGTCGCTAAGCTCGATCAGTCCGTCCTTGACCCCATTTTCAATGATAGACTTTCCGTATTCATCCGTCAGTGAATTGTCCCAAGGCTCTATGTCGCCTCCGAAAACCCAGCCGTACTTTGAAGATATTTCCACATAATACCAGTTGTTATCCTTTTCGTTTACCTTATAAAATTCCTTTGTTCTTCCAAGTACGGTAAGTTGAATTCCTCGGTACCATTCCAAGAGCTTTGAATCATCCTCGTAAAGACGCATTACTTTTTTGTCTTTGGAGTAGGCCTGCCAGCTCATGTTTTTGACCGGGATTCTTTCGCTTTTTACATCAGGCTCAGAATAAACGCATGTCCTGTCTTTGGGCGTGTATACTTTCCTTCCAAGGTAAGTTGCCGGAAGTCCTTCAATAATTGTGTCCGAATGCTCAGCAAGATTCTTTGTGTAATCGCTGTGGTAAAAGACCGTGTCCTTGTAGATAAAGGCTCCCTTTCTTCCCAGGTTCTTGTAGTCCGGATTGTATTCAATCACGCAGTCGCTTCCGTCGGGGAAGAGGTAGTCCAGTATGACCTGCTTTTTTTCATCGGGTCCGTCGGAAGCTGAAAAATCAACTTTGCTTTCATCGGGTGCTTCGAGGAGGATGAACTCATGGCGGACAATTCCTCCGGCATCGATTCCTCCGTAAGAATGTCTTGTAAGGCCGCGTGCAAAAGCCCTTCCGTTTCCGCAGAAAAGCTGGTAGAGTGCAGTCATTCCGCTTTTGTCCTTTGAGCCAATGTAAAAGCCAATCATTTTGTCGTCACTTTGCCAGTCGTACAGGAAACTGTCAGGTATATTGCTGTATGTGATTTCCGAATTTACTGTTGCCATGGCCTCGGAACTGGAGTTGGGTTCTTCAACTTTATCCTTTCCCTTGCATCCGGAAAAAAGGATG
>JAGCYQ010000051.1 GCA_017960765.1 Treponema sp. | reverse complement strand
GTTCCGGAAGATAAAACAATCCAAGATCCAAAGCTTGAGCAGGAGGATAAAACTACTGAAGGGGAAAAGACAGAGGACAAAGATAAAAATGAAGAAATGGTCTTCTTCCCTGTATTTTCCGTATCATGGGGTACCCCGGAAAATTGGTCAATGGATCTTGGCGGAGATTTCGTGTGGAATAAGACCGCAGATATCTCTACAGGCTTCTATGGCATGTTCGAATATTCAAAGTCCGACTCCCCGGACAATATGTTTTTCCGTTTGTCGGCAGGAAGTTCCACCTATTGTACTAAATTCTGGATGTTATGGCTTAGAGTGGGCGGTGGAATTGGAATCATGCCGGAGAATAACCAGCTTCTTTTGACTGCATTTGCCGAAGCCTCCTTAAGCGGTATGATAGTGGAGGTTAAAGTCATTTATGAATTCCCCCTGGGGCCGGAAGAACTAAAAAATTATTATCACGACAATTATTCTCCATTTAAAGTAAAGGTGGGTCTGGCAAACTTGTTCCACTTGCTTTTCATAGTTTAGTTTTACCAGGAAGCCTTGATGAAAAAAATATAAAAGGAGTATTTTTATGGAAAACGAATTAGTTGAAAAAGAAGAGAACACCAAATTTGAGCCCAAGTCCATGGGATTTGATTTGGCGGAAAAGTTTGACTTACTGTTCAAGATCAAGATTGTTGCTGTAATTGTGGCGGGAATTGCAATTATTGGCATAATCATAAACACCCTGAATCCGTTTACCAGTGATTCTAAAATCGAGCTTATTCTTGGAATCATGGCGTTGGCAATAGATCTGGCATTTTCGGTTATATTGATAAGGCTTGCAAAATATCATGACGACTTTAATTTGGCAGGGGTTCTTTCTATATTCATTGCAATAGTATCTTTCCTAAAGATTATTTCCAAAGACGCATCAACAGTTCTTTCCCTTGTAGTAACAGTGTTAAGTCTCATTTATATGTTGAAATTCACCAGTATAATGATGGAGCTTTTTACACCGGTTGATTTAGGCCTTAAGAATTCCTGGGAATCTTTTCGCAAGGCAAATATCTACCTTACTGCCATAACATTTGGATGTGCCATCGTTGTATTTGCTCCAATTCTTATGGGTCTCGCCGCATTGGTTTTAATCTTCTGTACAATCGCTGCCATTGTTATTTCGATTTGGGAATTTGTCCTGTTTTACAAATCAGCAAAATCAATGAGGGCCTTTGCCAGTAAGTCGGATACTATACCTTTCCCTGCACAGGTTCACACAGATTGGGAGGATGAATTCCGTTCAACGCAAAATGACAATGATAATAAAACTGAATAGTATTCTAAAAAGGAGTTAATTTATTATGGAAAATGAATTGATTAACACAGAAGATGAACAGCAGTTTGATTCTAAGGCACAGTATACCGACATGGCAAGGAAATTCATGACCATGTTCGTGATCCAGATATTTCTTATCTGTTCCACTTTTAAATCCATCATAATTGTTTTTGCTGCCCGATCTGGTATGGCAGTAATTTATTTTGGCGGCATAGTTCTTATAGTCAATATCATCAACTCAATAATCCTATTTTCACTCAATAAGTATGATTCTGACTTTGGTGTAGCAGGACTCTTTAATATCCTTTCAACCATATGTTCCTTTATAAAATTGTTTTTACCGGATAATTCCACGGCTCTGCTGTTGTCTCTCTTGAATTCTGTATTCAGTATTTTCTATTTATTGAGATTTACCAATGCAATGAGCTCACGGCTTTTGCGTGCCGATGCATCCTTGTCAGAGTCATGGGATACTTATCGCAAGGCAAATATTAATATACTTATCATTGCGATTGTATGTGCAGTTCTAGCTTTTATATCTGGCATAAATATTCTTGCTGGAATAGTTGCAATCTTATGCGCGCTTGCTGACGTTGGTCTCTTAGTCTGGGAGCTTGTCATTCTGTACAAATCCTCGGGAGCGATGAAGGCCTTTGCCGCCAAGCCGGACGAACCACCATCAAACGCAGCACCTATCACGCCTCTTGTAAGCTACGACAATCCAGCTGAATGATATTTAATGGGAAAGGTAGCATGTCATATGGCAACATATTCCACAAGTATTGTCATATCCATTTTATCTGGAGATTTACAATTCTTTTCAAGTCATATAAAATGATGGAAAAATTCTCCCGTCAGCAGGATTGATTATGCTTACCTTAAAAAGACCGACCACTTTGTATTCGAAAAGCTTAGTAAAAAAACTTGACAAAATGATGTTATTACATAATAATTACAATTGAAAGGAGGTAGAATATGTTAGTTCCTGTTGTTCCAATCGGAAATTCCCGAGGGATTAGACTCCCAAAAGTAGTATTAAATAAATTTCTCGTAAAAGATAAAATGGATATGGAAATAACGGACAAAGGCATCTTGCTTACCCCTATACCAGAACATCCCCGCATGGGTTGGGCAGAGGCTTTTTGTTCAATGCACGATAATAAAGAGGATATGCTGGAAAACATTCCTGACTCGGAGGATTTAGAGTGGGAATGGTAGTTAATCAGTATAATATATATCTTGTCAATCTTGATCCAACAGTCGGACACGAAATAAAGAAAACACGTCCTTGTCTTGTCATTTCACCAAATGAGATGAATCATAATATCGATACTGTTATTATTGCTCCGATGACTACAAAATCCCAGGCTTATCCAACCAGAGTTCCTGTAAAATTTGACTCAAAACAAGGTTGGATTATTCTAGACCAAATAAGAACTGTTGACAGCATCAGATTAATAAAGCATTTAGGAAAGATTTCAGATAATAAAATAACTGAAGTAAAAAAAGTTATCAAGGAAATGCTGGTTGATTAATATTCTGTTGGAAATAACATAAAAAAACTGCCCCAAGACGTGAGGTCCTGAGGCAGTCCTTGTTTAACCGCGGATGGCGGCTATTTTTTTATTCGTCCAGCAACACGGTTCCGAATACTGATGGATTCATGTAGCCGGTTCCGTTCTCATCATACCAGCTCAGTGTACCGATGCGGCTTCCTGAGTTGTCGGCGTCATTTATCTGAAGCTCAAGTCCGATTGACTGCCATACCTCAGGGGTGATGTCTGTCCACTTGAATGCGGCAACCACTTCATAACCGTCATCAGTAAGGCGTGCGATGCTTTCCATGTTTGACGCAAGGCACTTTTCTCCGTTGAACGAAGTCTTGTTCCTGCAGCTTACACGGTACTGCTTGTCATCTGCCTCGTAGCTTTCTGCCTTTGCATTGTTCTCGTCGATGAATACCTCGATGGAATCCTGCTGATAGTCGTCAGCGCTGTCTGTGTTGATTACGCTGTCCTTTACGCTTGCATAGACATAGAGGGCCTTTTCATCCCAGAGAAGGCGCATTGAAGAATCTGCCTTTGCTCCAAGACGGATTGTAAGGTCAACAGGATCTGCCTTGTTCCATTCCGGGTCATCAAAACTGAGTGACGGGCTTCCTTTCTTGACAGAAGCGAATGGCTTGAGCATTGCCTTTGCATAGAACTTGGAAGATGAATCCTGTGTGTTCTTGAGGTCGTTGAATGAATAAACCTCGTTGTCCTTCTTATAGCGGAAATCAATCTTCATGTTTCCGGATACCTTTGCGGCAGGAGTATCAATCGTGATTACCTGTGATTCACTGGCAAAGAGAGAAACTGGTGTTATTCCGTTTCCATCGTCAATGAAGACAGAGACTATACCACCGGCAATGTCATCATCTGGCCAAACCAAAATGAATACCTGTCCGTCTGACCACAACGGGTAGAAGCTTACGGTTGAATTTCCAACTGGAATTACATATTCAATTGCATTTGAGAAATCCTCTCCGTCGCCTTCAATTATCGTTACGTTCTGGATGGCAGGCTCAAGCTTGTCCGGATCTGCAAATGCATAGAATGCCGGCTTTGCCTTGTATTTTCCGTCAAACAGGAGCGGGCACTGGGTCTGTGTTCCGTCTGATGCTCCACCCACATTGTTGGATGACTGAAGCCATGAGTACGGATCAAGAACTCCCCAGAATACGATTCCCTTTACTTCGATGCCTGGTTCCTTATCCAGCTGAACAAGCTTATCGTAGATTGCCTTGTAGCGGTATGCCTGCTTGTTGTATTCTTCCTCTGGATTCTTCGGGTCGAAACTTGAACTTGCCTTCATGTCGAATTCGGTAATCATGACGCTTCCGACTTCTGCACAATAGGCGCGTACTGCACTTTCAATCTGGGCGATTGTAGGACCGTTCAAATCATAGTGTCCCTGCATTCCCATTCCGCTGATACGTGTTCCCTCGGCGTTCTTTACATCCCTGAGCAGCTGGACGATACCTTCTACCTTGCTTGGCGTACATTCGTTGTAATCGTTGTAGTAAAGCTCAAGAGAGGCGGGGGCATATTTATTTGCAAACTTGAATGCGTTGATGATGAACTCATTGCTCTGATAGACATGCCACCAGCTTGATTTGCTTCCGTGTGTTGAGTCGCTAAGCTGATCTGCTCCACCTTCCGTGTCAGTGCGGTATGTTCCGGTTGCATCGCTTATGGCTTCGTTTACGACATCCCATCCGTAGAAGAGTGGGCCGTACTTTTTGCCTGTTGCGGTTGACTGGTCAGTGTAATATGTGAGCATCGTCTTGATGTACCATTCAAGGCGCTCGTTCATGACGTCTTTTGTTACGTATGGATTTGCGGCATTGTAGTCCTCGTGGAAAAACCATTCCGGTGCCTGTGAGTGCCATACCAGAACGTGGCCACGGACTTTAATGGCATCCTTTGGATTTTCCTTGTTCCATGCGGCAATCTTGTCCAAAAGGGCATCTGCGCGGCTGTGGTCAAGAACTGGAACCTTTATTTCCTTTCCGTTGAGCGTGTCCGTGGTGATTCCGATTGGGCTGCGGTTTCCTTCGTGGTATCCGTTCATGGCATCCATCTTGAGTTCGTTGCCAAGAGTAACTGAATTGAAGTGCTTGAACAGGAGGTCCATATAGAGGCTGTCAGAGGCTTCCGCTCCTGTTACGGCTCCACCAATCCAGACTTTTCTTCCGAATCCCTTGCTTGATGTGACTGCATCCTTAAGGCTTACAATGTCTTTTTCAATTGAAGTCACAGCAGGGGTCTCAAGGCCAACCCTGAAGTCATCGATACAGTAGCTGAGTCCCTCGGATCCGTTGAACTGGAACTGAACCTGATCATGCGGGTCTGCCAGTACAAAAGAGCCTGTTATAAGCTGCCATTTATCATTCAATGTATAATCCTGATCTGGTGTAACTGTGGCAGAATCAACCTTTGACCAGTCTGATGCCGCTCCGTTTACCACAAGATATACTTTTCCAGTTGGCACTGCACTGTCATCGGCTGTCTTCATGTAGCAGGTATAAGAGTAGGTCGCTCCTCCCTCGATAAGCTGAGCGATTGGTCCTGCACAAATCTGGCACTGTGCTGAATTTCCGTTTTGGGAAATGACCTTTACATAAGATCCGCCGCAGTCAGGCCCAGGCTGTTCGCCGCTTTCGTATGCCACGCGGGGGATACAGTTTGGAGACCAGCTGTTGTCATTCCACCACCAGAGGCTTCCGGTATCACTGACACCCTCAAAGTTCACGTTGTAATCATTCAAAATGTTCTGGGTGACTTCACGATTCTGTGCCTTAATTTTTCCTTCGTTCTTTGGGAAAAAACCTAAAATCGTGGAAATCAACGCCGCTGAAATTCCGACAGCCAATGCTGCTTTTTTCACCATTTTTTTATCCTCCATAAATCTTTTACAAAAAACTTCTTTCAATTATATTATATTGTAAACCTAAATTCAGAAAATGTGAAATGAAAAATCAAGAAAATGGTGCATAAAGAATAAAATTTTTTTAAATCTCCAATATCTCTTTATTTGAGCATTAAAACTTATAGCCGATGAAGAGGGCCTTTAAATCCGCCTTACCCGTAATGCCCAAAACGGAATAGATGTGGGCAAGATCCTTTTTAATGGCACTTTCGCTTACGTTGTGGTTGATTGCCAGAGCCTTGATTGTGGTGTTGTTCAGGACGATTTCCTTTATGCAGTCTTTCTGGCGGTCGGAAAGCTTGTAGTCGTCCAGGGAAACAGCACCCGATTCCTTTTTGTCGTAG
>JAGCYQ010000050.1 GCA_017960765.1 Treponema sp. | reverse complement strand
TGATAGTCCTTCATGTCGTACTGGTCGCCGTTGTCGTTGCTTTCTACATCGATGTCTTCGTCATGTGACGGGTAAATATAAATCTTGTCGTTGAATACGTGAGCAGATGGGTCTGCAGTATACAAATCCATAACAAGCGGTTTCTTTTGAATCATAATATCCTCCAATACAAAAACTATAGCACATGGGAGTTTTTTGTTCTAGACCTGAGGATTGAGGTGGGATCTTACTTTTTCTTTGGTTTGCCTTCAAACAGGATGGGCAGGATGCTTTCGGTGTAATAGTCCTGTATTCTCTGTATGCGGAGTACTCTGTCGGTTTCCGGGGCGCCGGTGTTGGGATACAGGGTTTTTATGGCCTGGTCTGGCATAAGCTGAAGCATTTTAATCGTAAGGTCTAGTTGAGATTCCGTCATTTTTTTATTTCTCCTTGATTGATTATCGGCAATCTTTTGTTTTGAATTGCTCATTTTTTGTCATTTGCCAGAAAATCCCAGTAAAAAACGAAATTTTTTTTTGAATAATTGTTGACAAAATCGATAGGTTATTGTATATTACCATTAAACCGAGTAACCTAGTAGGTTAATATTCAAGATGAGAAAGGAGAACACTATGGCAAAGATAACAGACACAAGCAAATGGGGCTTCGACACAAAACAGCTCCACATTGGACAGGAAGAAGCTGATCCGGCAAGCGATGCACGTGCAGTTCCTATTTATCAGACAACATCCTATGTATTCAGGGATTCTGCTCATGCGGCAGCCCGTTTTGGACTTGCAGATGCAGGTAATATCTACGGTCGCCTTACAAACTCTACACAGGACGTACTCGAAAAACGTCTGGCAGCTCTGGAAGGCGGTTCTGCGGCTCTTGCTGTGGCATCTGGTGCAGCGGCCATCAACTATACAATCCAGAACATTGCGGAAGGCGGCGGCCACATTGTTTCCTCCAAGACAATCTACGGCGGAACATACAACCTCCTTGCACACACACTCCCGAACTACGGAATCAACACTACATTCGTGGATATCCATAATCAGGCAGAAGTAGAGGCTGCAATCAAACCGGAGACAAAGGCACTTTATGTAGAGACTCTTGGCAACCCCAACTCAGATGTTGCCGACATCGATCTTCTGTCACAAATCGCTCACAAGGCAAAGATTCCTCTGATTGTTGACGCAACATTCTCTACGCCATATCTCTTCCGTCCGTTTGAGCATGGTGCCGACATCGTTGTTCATTCACTTACAAAATTTGTGGGTGGCCATGGTACAACATTGGGTGGTGTAATTATCGAAAGCGGTAAATTCGACTGGGAAGGAAGCGGAAAATTCGATTCACTTGTAAAACCGAATCCTTCATATCACGGTGTTTCATTTACAAAGGCTGTGGGACCGGCTGCATTCGTTACCAAAATCCGTGCAATCCTTTTGCGTGACACTGGAGCTTCAATTTCTCCGTTCAACGCATTCCTTCTTCTGCAGGGACTGGAAACACTTTCACTGCGCGTAGACCGCCATATCGAAAACACCAAGAAGGTCATCGACTACCTTTCAAAGAGCCCGTATGTGGAGAACATCAATCATCCTTCACTGCCAAGCCATCCTCAGCATGAGCTGTTCAAGAAATACTATCCGCGTGGTGGAGCATCTATCTTTACCTTTGAGATTAAGGGTGGGGAAAAAGAAGCAAAGGCATTCATAGACCGTCTTCAGATTTTCTCTCTGCTTGCCAATGTCGCTGATGTAAAGTCACTTGTAATCCATCCGGCCAGCACAACACACTCACAGTTGAGCGAGGCAGAGCTTGCAGACCAGGGAATCAAGCCTAACACAATCCGCCTTTCAATCGGTACAGAGAACGCCGAGGATATCATTGGGGATCTTGATCAGGCATTCAAGGGCTAAACGTCCAGCTTCTCCAGTTTTGCAGAGAATTGAATTGAACGTTCGGTTTCGATGGCATCAAACTTGACCATATAGCAAAAGGCATTTGCATTGACCAGGGTTATGGTGCCATCTCCGAATGTCTTGTGGTGGACACGGTCTCCTACAGATAAAAGGGAACGCATGTTCGCCAGTCGTTTTTCGTCGTATGTGATGACTTTCTGGGCCTGCTCAACAAGAGATTCATCCAGCGGTTGTTCTACTTCCATGTTTTCAAGTCCCGCATCGAATATGAACCTGCTTGGATACTTGAATATTCCGTCGTTCGCTTTACCTTCCGAATCACTAAGATATAATCCGTTTTTTGCTCGTGTCATTGCAACATAGGCAATCCTTCTTTCTTCCTCCATGTCGTCCGGTGTCTGAACTTTACGGCTTGGAAAAACACCCTCATTCATGCCGCACAAAAACACGTATGGAAATTCCATTCCCTTTGCCGCATGAATCGTAAGCAGCTTCAGAGAATCCTTGTCATCCTCACGGTCCAGATCCGTAAAAAGTGCAACATGCTGCAGGAAGGTCTCCAGGGTCGTGTCGTCATCAAGGCCTGCCTCGTTAACGGCCCTCTTTAATTCCGCAAGATTATCCAGACGGTCCTGATCTGCCTCAAGCCGTAAAAATGCCTCGTAACCGCTTTTGTCCAGAATGCTCTGGAAAATATCGCCCAGTTTTGCCTGAGTGTGGAGTGTGGGTGCAGAACTGTCCGGATGCGGCAACATGTCGCGGGTCTCTTCAATTGCACGGATATAGTCGGATGCACCTGTGGCCTGGAACATGGAAGTGCCTGCGTTTTCCTTTAGCGCCTGATATGCGGATGTTGAATGCTCTTCTGCCCAGTCCCTCAGGAATTTCTGCTTGGTCTTTCCTATTTTTCTTGAAGGAGTGTTTATCGTCCTGAAAAATGCCACGTCATCGGCGGCGGTAAGCATGCGGAGGTAGCAGATTGAATCCTTTATCTCACGTCGTCCGTAGAATTCAGTTCCTGCAAGAATGCGGTAGGGCATATCCTCCTTGATGAATATCTCCTCCAGAGAGCGTGAAAGATAATGCGCACGGTAAAGTATTGCAATTTCGGAACGCTTGATTTTCTTTCTGGTGGAAGGGTCACCTTTTTGAATCAGCTTTTGTATTTTTGAGCATATCCACTTTGACTCATCTTCCTCGCTTGTTGCATGATAGTAAACCGGTTTTTTCCCTGAGTTGCGTACAGGCTCAAGCTGCTTGGGATAGCGCACCGTGTTGTGAGAGATCAATGTGTTGGCGGCGGTTAAGATCTGGGGTGTGCTGCGGTAGTTCTTGTTCAGCAGTATGGTTTTTGCGGCGGGGTAAACCTTGTCAAAATCCAAAATCAGGCGCACATGGCTTCCCCTCCATGAATAGATTGTCTGGTCTGAGTCTCCCACGATAAATAGGTTCTTGTGCTTGGCCGAAAGTATCTGAGCTATGCGGTACTGCTTTTTGCTTACGTCCTGGAATTCGTCCACCATTACGTACTGCATCCTCTCCTGCCATTTTTCCCTTACGTCCGGAAAATTTTCAAGGATATAGGTGGCAAAATTTATCAGGTCGTTAAAGTCTACGCCAAAACATTTTTTCTGTTCATATAAAAAGCGAAGGAATATTTCCTGGTTCTGGTTGATTCCCGGTTGGCTCCATTTTTCCTTTAGCTCGTCGTTGTTCAGCTTGTAGATGTAGTCAACGTAGGTGTCGGCCTGGAGTTTTTTTCCTTCCAGAACTTCATCAATTTTTCTTTGGACTGTTGTTTCCTTTAGAGTAAGTCCCATGTCGGCAAAAATACGCAGCATTATCTCGCGCCAGTCTTCCTTGTCCAGAATCACAAAGTCCTTGGGGAAATTCAGGCGGTTGATGTCCTCGTGAAGGACCAGCGTACAAAAGGCATGAAACGTACAGATATAGCCCAGATCCTGATCGCCCAGTTCCTTGCGGACACGGATTTTCATCTCATTGGCGGCGCGGTTTGTAAATGTCACGCAGAGAATGTTCTGTGGACTGATGCCCACGTCGCGCACAAGGTAACAGTAGCGGCTTATAAGGGCACGTGTTTTTCCACTGCCTGCACCGGCAAGCACTCTTACCGGCCCCTCTGTGTTCTCTACAGCCTGTCTCTGCTCATCATTCAGCTTAGAAAGAAAATCGTCCATCTATTCTATTTGTAAGAGAAAGCCCTGAAATCTTTTTCGGTTAAGCTGACCTCAGGTATTCCTGATGCATAAGGAGCAACCTGATACTCCTGGAAATAAATGGTAAGCTGATTGCCGTCATAGATGAATGTGGAATAATTCTTTATGTCTGGACCGGCTCCATCGTCAATCCAGTCATCCTCATAGTCGGGATCGTCATAATACAGTGTCTTGATGGAACTGATGCAATAGGCGGAAAGCTTTTCCAGATCAACCCATGGAATGTCCGTGATGTCCTTAAAGCTCTGGGATGCGATGTCATAGTTGAATGAAGTGTATGTTGTTGAACCGTGTGCAGCTCCGCATAGATAAACATATTTAGAGATGATGAATGTAATTACATAATCGTTGACATATATTTCGGGGCAGTCTACGTAATACTCGTTGTGTATGCCTTGGACAAAATCCAGATCGCCTTCTTCCAGCCACCAGGTATTGTTTTCCGCGAACATTTTCTTTGCCTCATCATAATCTGAGGTGATGAATGTTCCCACTGCATGATTGATCTCCAGGTAGTCGAAGAATTCAGGATATTCAATTGTTGTGGTGGTGTAATCCTTTTCCTCTTTTAATGTCTTCATCTGGTATTTGGCTGATTTCTTTGTGCTCTGGCAAGATGTAAAAGCCATGACCATGACAAATGCAAATAATGTGCAAGCGATTTTTTTCATATTCAAATCCTCCGTTTTATTATCTTCTTCTGTTTCCCTTTGAGAGCAAAAGCAAGCGTATCAGTGATCCTATTGCCATAAGAGCAGATGCAACATAGGTCATTGCCGCTGCCCATAGAACCTTCTTGACTCCTTTAAGCTCCTCGTCATCAAGTGTGCCAGTATCCCGCAGAATAGCCATAGCCCGACGTGAGGCATCAAATTCAACCGGCAGTGTAACGATATAAAACAGTGTTGCCGCTATAAACAGAACGATGCCGACCTTTGAGATTATCGAGCAAATTGAATAAAGCTGTGCATTTTGAGTTGAAGCACCGAATATGATGCCAAGGATTGCCATGGTAGGGCCAAAGCGTGAGCCGATGTTTGCCACAGGATAAAGAGTATGCCGAAGCCCCAGTGGACCGTAGCTTTTTTTGTCCTGAATTGCATGTCCTGTCTCATGTGCCGCAACTCCAATCGCAGCGATGGAAGTGCTTGAGTATGTTGAGTCGCTCAGGTTGAGTGTCTTGTCGCTGGAACTGTAATTGTCGGTAAGGGAGCCGCTTATCCGGTTAATCTGGACATCGTTTATGTCATTGGCCTGCATTAGAATTCTGGCTGCCTGTGCTCCTGAAATTCCTTTTTTACTGGGAACCTTGTCGTATTCAGCAAAACGGCTTTTGACCATAGAGGAAGCGATCAGGCTCAATATCAGCGGCGGGACAACTAAAACTAAATAATACCAGTCCAAGCCCATTGCACTTAAAAAATTCACAGTACAACCTCCTCTCTTGAGTCAAATTCAAAAGTTTGTTAGAATTTGGAGACCTTTTTTGAAATTTACCAGTTATAGCGGAATACTATATATTATAGGATATAACGAAAATGACTGGAATTCAAGTAATTTTTCCGTCTGGAAATAAAAAAACGAACCGCTCTTAAGGAGGGAGAAATACGGTTCGTTATGGGAGGATTTTTCTTGTTGATGGCAGTATAGTTACTATGAAAAAAAAAGTCAAGCATTTTGATGAAAATATTTGAAAATCTTACGGTTTTTTGAAAAGAGGTGCAAAATATGGCAAAGAGAATAGGAATTATCGGTGCAATGTCGGTGGAAGTTGAGCAGTTAAAAGCCGAAATGCAGGATAAAAAAGAGGAAATTCAGGGGGGCCTCAGGTTCATTCAGGGCAAATTGAACGGAATTGATGCCGTTGTTGTTCAGTCCGGTGTGGGCAAGGTGAATGCGGCCTTGTGTGCCCAGCGTTTGATACTCCAATTCGGGGTAAGCCACATCATAAACACAGGCATAGCGGGGGCAATGGCATCCGGTCTGGGTGTGCTTGATTTTGTGGTCTCTACCGAGGCATTGTATCACGACATGGATGCCACAGGATTCGGCTACAAGATTACCCAGATTCCACAGATGGATGTCTCGGTTTTCCCGGCTGACAAAACCATGGTAAAGGCGGCCCAGGATTCATTCAACAGGATGGAGATGGCAAAGAACCACAAGATTGTCGCAGGCCTCATAGCAAGCGGTGACCAGTTTATAAGCGACAAGGCCAAAAAGGAAAAGATAAGGTCAGACTGCAATCCCGCATGTGTGGAGATGGAAGGTGCCGCAATAGCCCATGCCTGCTACCTGAACAAAACGCCCTTTGTTATCATACGGTGCATGAGCGACATGGCAGACGATAACGGGGAATCCACCTACGACTTCAACGAAAAGACAGCCGCCACCCTTAGTGCAACACTTGTCCTGGAGATGATCGGAGAGATTTGATGTGAAAAAAAATTCAAAAAAATTTAAACAAAAATTTGACAGCTGGGGAAAGTCATGGTATATTATAGTTAAGCAGAAATGCTTGGCGGGCTCCTGCCTGATTGGGGCACTTCATTTCTCCTCCGTTAATCGGAAGGATTACAGGCGGCCTGAGCGGCCGCTTTTGTTTTTTTAAACCATGCCCTGTAATTCAGATAATTCCTGGTCACTCAAAGGGCGGTATTGTCCGGGAAGAAGGCTTTCGTCCAGATAAAGATTTCCCATTGCAATTCGTTTAAGAAAAATAACCTCATTTCCCATGGCAAGGAACATACGCTTGACCTGATGGAATTTGCCTTCGGTGATTGTGAGGATGCATGTTGTAAAGTCATCTCCTGTAAGTGTGCAGTACTTGCTGTCATTCTCTATCCACTTTAGCTCAGCAGGCTTTGTCGTAAAAGAAGGACTTTTTGTGGCGGGTGGAACAGTAACTCCCTTTTGAAACTCAGTTATGTAGCGTTCACGGTCTTCTGGCGGGACATAATCCCTAAGGTAGACAAGATAGGTTTTGGGTATGTGCTTTTCCGGGTCGGTCAGGAAATGCGAGAAATGTCCGTCGGTGGTCAAAAGCAAGAGGCCCTCGGTGTCGGCATCCAGGCGTCCTACAAGATGCAGCGGCGGAAGGTTCTGCGGATTAAGGATGTGTGGCGGGAACTGTTCCAGTACACTTGTGTGAAGCATGCCTGAGACAGTTGAGCATACGGTGTCCTGCTCCTTGTTGAGCATAAGGTAAATGTGCGGTGTAAGGGGAACCTGCTCTCCGTTGATGTACAGGACATCATTCCTTGTGTCTACCAGCTGTGATGCACTTGTGACGATTTCCCCATTCAATATTACGCTTCTGTTAAGCAGCATTCGCCTGACTGAACGATGCGTGCTCTTTCCGTATTGAATGAGGATCCGGTCAATTTTAAGAAAATATGGATCAGGAGATTCCTTTGGTTTTTTCTGCAAGGGCATCATAGAAATCCAGGTATTGAGGATGAGTTGTCTTTACATACTGAATTTTCTGTTCAACCTCGTTACCAGCCATGATATCCTTGCAAGCAAATTCCAGGGATTTTGACAGTTCAGAAAAAGCTGTACAACCCACCATCAGGGCATTTCCCTTTAGGGCATGAACTATAATCTCGTAGTCTTTCCAGTTCTCAGCCTGAAGAAATGCATTAAGTTTTTGCTTGTTATCGTCCTTCTCCTGCCTGAACACGTCAAGAATGGTAAGATAAAGCTCTTTATCTCCACCTGAATAAGCTAAGGCACTTTCTTGATTGATTTCGATATCTGGCATAGGCACTCCTTATTTGTTCTGAACGATTAAATTCTTTGGTATAATACGAAAGAAAACCTCATAAAGTCTGTCACGGTCTATAGGCTTGTAAATATAATCAGCGAATCCTTCTCCAGAATAATACTCATACAGTTTTGGAGTATAGTTTGCCGTAAGAATAACGACAGGTGTAGAAAGGTTCAGGTTGTCCGGCATCTCCAGGGATCTCTTGAAAGTCTCTACTCCATCCATTTCCGGCATGAAATGGTCTAGAAATATTATGTCATATTTTTTTCTTTTCATCAACTCAAGGCAGGTCCGTCCGCTTTCACAAGTATGGATTTTTGCCTCTGTTTTTTTGAGCAGGCCGCTCGCAACAATCAGGTTTATGCTGTTGTCGTCTACGATAAGGACATTGCAGTTTGGTGCCTTAAACTCCCTTGATATTCGTTCCGCCTGATTTACAGTATGCTGCTTTCGGTTTGCAACATTTTCTTCTGACAATACTTTCTGATTGATGGTGACAGTAAATCTTGTTCCTACGCCTTTTTTTGTCTCAAAGGAAATGCTTCCGCCAAGCAAAGTAACCAGTTTATGACAGATAGCAAGTCCAAGACCTATTCCCTGTATTTCATCACGCTGAATACTCTCAAGATGCTGGAATCCATGGAAAAGCTGGAGCAAATCCTCGTTGCGGATGCCGTCGCCTGTGTCTTCAACCTCAAAAACCAGATTACAGTTGGAGTCGTCCTTTGTTCCCCTTATGCGCAATAGGACAGAACCCTTTGGCGTGTATTTGATGGAATTCAAAATAAGGTTTCTGAGAACCTGTGTAATATGATAGCTGTCGCCAAAAAGAGAATCCGGCAGTGTCTCGTCAACATCAATGGAAAAACTCAGGCCCTTGAGTCTTGCTGGAGGAGAGAATTCTGTTTTGACATTCTCTAAAAAATCCCACAGGTGATATTCTGATTCTACAATTTCAAATTGATTGAATTCAAGCTGAGAATAATCAAGTATGTTGTTTATGATCGAAAGCAGGTTTTTTCCTGAATCATGGATGTTATTTGCATATTGCGTGATTTCCTGAGGGTCATTGGAATTCAGGATCATCTCGTTAAGTCCCAGTATTACATTCATCGGGGTACGGATTTCATGAGACATATTGGAAAGAAAAGCATTCTTTGCCTTGTTGGCCTGTACTGCCTCCTGTTGGGCAACAGATAATTTTGCGTTTACTTTCTGAAGCCTCTTGTATTCTCCGTTCTCCAGGGCAAGGAACCAGATATATAAAGTGACTGTCGTACCGAATGGAACTATGGAAACATAATTGGCGACAAAGGGCTGACCCACCATAAAGACGCTGGAAGAAAGAAGGGAAAAAAGCATGGTCAGTTTTATCTGCCTGGAATAATAGTTGATGTTGTAGATGAAGACAACAATCAGCATGGTGACCATATATATCGGAACACCATAACCGACATAAGAATAGAGCGGACCGCGTATAAGATCATACTTACGGATAGTAGGGTCATAGCTTACAATCCACCCCAAACGGATGTTCATGAGGCAGATTATTGAATATATTATGAAGACAGAGATGTTTGTGATTACAAAGACTCTGGAAAACTTTGTGGGTTTTTCGATGATACTGTTAAAATACAGTGTGCTTGATAAAAGCATGGTGGTGGTAGTGATGAAATTCACGGACTGTATGATTCTTGGGAAAAGATAAGTTGAATCGGGGGCATACGGATAGTGATAGGACAGTGTTCTGACAGTTTCCATAGTAGCCGAAAGAAGAATGGTACAGATGAAAAAAGTGAAATACCAGCTTTGTTTGCTTGATGAATAATAATACAGCGAAAAGAACAGGACCGGTAAGGTCAGAAAAAACGCGGCGATATTAAAGAAAACTTTAGGCTCGCTTAAAACTAAATCCATCTCATCTCCAATTTTTTTAACTCTTTACTATTTTTTCCTTTGAAATCGTGTTGTAGAACAAATTGTAAAGCTGCTCGCTGTCTATGGGCTTACTGATGTAATCTGTAAATCCCATCTTAAGGTATTCCTCTCGCATTCCGGCCATTGCATTTGCAGTAAGTGCGATAATGGGAGTAAAGCGGTTAAGGTTACCCTGTAATATCTGTGATCTCTTGAGAGTTCCGACTCCATCCAGATCAGGCATCATGTGGTCAAGGAAAATAATGTCGAATCTTGTCTTTGTCATAAGATCAAGGCACTGTTCTCCGCTGGTACAGGTTGTGACTTTTGCCTTGGTTCGTTCCATAAGGCCCTTTGCGACCATCAGGTTCATCTTGTTGTCATCAACGATAAGGACCTCTGCGTTGGGAGCGGAGAAATCAAGGTTGATTGTTTCTTTTGAGATGGCCTGCTGATTCTGCCTGTAATCCCTTATGGTTGCAGATCCGGTTACGTGCTGGGGGATGTGAACCGTAAAAGCTGAGCCCTGACCATAGGTGCTCTTTACGTCCACTGAACCGTCCATCAGATCCAACAGGTGCTTGACGATGGCAAGTCCAAGTCCTGTACCTTCTATACTGTGGTTTTTGGTTTCATCAAGTCGCTCAAAACTCTGGAACAAATAGGGGATGCTCTCTTCCTTTATTCCTATGCCTGAGTCTTCGATTGTAACATGAAGAATGAACGTGTCTCCCTGGTTTGTGCCTTTGACAATTGTCTTTACGTATCCCTGCTTTGTGTATTTAATGGCATTGTTCAGGATGTTGGTGATTATCTGCCTTACGCGTACGTCATCTCCGTGCAGCTGCTCGCAAATGTTCTCGTCAATGTCGGTTTTGTATTCAAGGCCCTGTTTCTCCGCCCTGATCCGGAACTGAAGGTTTATGTCGTCGAGCATTTTTGTAAGGTGATAATCGGTTTTGATAAGATCCATTTTACCGGATTCAATTCTGGAGAAGTCAAGGATGTCGTTGATGATTGCAAGGAGTGAGCGGCCGGAAGTCTGGATGTTCTCTGCGTATTCCTTGATTTTTACCGGGTCATCCGTGTTCAGGATCATTTCGTCAAGACCAAGGACTGCATTCATAGGGGTACGGATCTCGTGTGACATGTTTGCAAGGAATGAGCTTTTTGCAAGACTGGATTCCTGTGCCTTGATTTTTGCCAGCTCCAATTCTTTTGTCATTAGAAGAAGATTGTCATAGTCAAAGTTTTCTACTGCAAAATAACAGAGATAGACACCGATTGTTCCTGAGAATGTCGTAAGCATGATGTTTCCATTTGCTGCGGATTGAAGTATTATTCCAAGGCTTGAAATAGCCACCGTAGACAGCAGAGTAAAGAAAACACGGCGGGAAAGAGTCGATATGTTCGTAAAAAGAATAACCAATGTTGTCAGGATAAACAAAAGAGGGCAACCATAGCCTATTGTCCTATAGAAGGGACCGGGAACCCACTGCATGTCTGGATTCGGATACCAGCTTATTATTCCGGTATAGATGTTGACAATCATTATTATCCCATAAACGACATAAATGATGGAATTAAAAATAGTAAGGATTTTTACTGAACGGTGATGGGCAACCACAAAACGGCTTATGTAAAGATAGAAACCAAAGGCCATACCGGTAGAGGTTATATAGGCAAATGAATGGAATATGTTCAGGATAAAAAGGTTTTTGGGAGAATATGGAAGCAGGGACATTACGCGTCTTAGTATTTCCAAGGAAGTTGCAGCGGTAATGATGAAAAGCAGGAAGGTAAACTGCTTGAAACGCATGCCCTTGTGCTTTTTCAGAACGAGGAATGAAGCCAAAAGAATATCGAAAATAAGACCGGCAATTCCAAAGTGAATCTTGGGTATTCCAATAATAAAATCAAGCATTTTCGTCACCTCCTTCTGATACAGTCTGAACTAAGTCATGTGAAATATTCCTGAAGAAAATCTCATATAACAGTGAAGAGTCTATTGGTTTGGAAATATAGTCAGTGAAACCTTCGTTTATGTAATGCTGCCTTAATCCCGGTTCACGATTGGCGGTAAGGGCAATGTACGGAGTGTATCTGTTTTGGTTTCCGGGAAGTGTCTTTGCCTTCTGCAGTGTTTCTATTCCATTCATGTCGGGCATTTCCTGGTCCAGGAAAATGATGTCGAAACGTGTCTTCTTTATCATTTCAAGACAGGCCGCTCCACTTTCGCATGTGGTGACTTGAGCACGTGTTGGCTTTAAAAGTCCGGTTGCAACAATCAGGTTGATGTTGTTGTCGTCGACTACAAGGACCTTTGCATCGGGTGCGCAATATGAGCTGTGTGCAACTTGAGGCTTGGTGTTTGTCTTTGTGATTTCCTTCTGCTCTCCGATGGTTGTTTTACCCACCTGTTTTTGAGGTATCACCAGAGAAAATGTTGAGCCTACTCCCACAACGCTGTCTATGGATATCTTACCGCTCATCAAGTCCACAAGGTGCTTTACAACGGCAAGCTTCAGACCTGTACCTTCAACCTCGTTCAGTGAGTCTTCCTCAAGCTTTTCAAAACTGTCAAAAGCCTCGGACAATGCCCTTTCAGGAAGTCCCATTCCCGTATCCTTAACTTGAATCCAGATGTGGATGATGTCTTCCTCGTATGTGGGACCTGTTTTCTTTTGTTGAACGCTAAGCGAGACAGAGCCTTTTTTTGTATTTGTAAAGCCCACGTCAATCAGGGTTTCTATGATACGTATGAAATGTTCTCTGGCACCAAAAAGTAAATCAGGAATGTTCTGGTCGATGTCGCTTGTAAATTCAACTCCGTGTTCTTTTGCGACTATTTCACCCTTGGAGCACGCATGCTCAATAATCTTGCCAAAATGGTATTCCTCTTCCATCAACTCCATCTTGCCGGACTCAAGCTTGGAGAAGTCCAGGATATTGCTGACGATGTCCAGAAGCAGTTTGCCAGATGCCTTAATCGTGGTGGCATATTTCTTTATCTCGTCGATGTTGTCGGTATGCAGGATCATCTCGTCAAGACCAAGGACCGCATTCATCGGTGTACGGATCTCGTGTGACATGTTTGCAAGGAAGATATTCTTTGCCTTGTTAGCGTCAGATGCCAGCTTCTTTGCCTCTTCCAAAGCCTTTCGTGATTCATAGAGCGAACGGTGGTCGGCGTTTTCTACGGCAAAATACCAGATGTACATTCCAATGGATATACCCACCGGAACGAGTGCAGATGGGAAGAATCCCAGGATATGCAGAATCAAGAACAGGAACGGAAGGAAAACCGCATAGCTCATCGTGATGTAAACATAGCGCTTCATGTAACGCAGGTCACGAATTACAGAAATCGTAATGAAGATGGCGTAATAGACAGGAAGCAGCTCACATATAATATACAGAGGACCTTTAAACCAGGTTGCCTGATTGTCATCAAAACCGATTATGAACTCAAAGCGCACATTAGCAAACATCAGCAGGATGAAAATGGTAAAGACAATATGATGGACTATTGTGACGCGTTTCTTGATTTTGACCTGAGGATTAACATATGTACTAAGATACACGGCATCCAGAAATGGAATGGCTTCTTCAAGAAGGAGTGCAAGGGAACAGACTGAAACAATCAGATAATGGAAACTGGGACCAAGGTTCAGGTTGATAATCAGGTATCTGCATATTCCCATGAAAGCACTTGCAGTTATCGTACAAGCAAGAATACGGAAATTCTTTAGCTGGGTGTAATCTGCCGGCTTTGAAAGCAAAAAGAACAGCAGGAGCAGATCCAGAATAAGAGAGGCTAGGTTAAATAGAATGTCTGGCTGGGTCAACAAATCTTGCATATTCTACCTCTGACTTCTAGGAAATCTTTGAAGCGAGATCAACAAGATTGTCATACATCTGCATGAATTGTCCGTGATGGCTCTCTATGAATTTAATACTTTTTTCGACCTCAGATTTGTCTTGGATAGCTTTGCAGGCTGATTCAAGCTGAAATGCAAGATCGGAAAAGTTCTTGCTGCCGATTAAAAGGCTGTTCGATTTTAGCGAATGTACTATAATCTGATAATTCAACCAGTCTTCTGACATTAAAAACTGAACCAGCTTTTTCTGTGTCTCAGGTTTATCATGGCAGAAAGTCTTGAGTGTACTCAGGTATAGTTCCTTGTCTCCTCCACATAGTTTTATTCCTGATGCCTGATCAAAATCAAGCGCTTTGTCTGTCGGATCTTTTGGTTTTTCTTTTTCAGCTGTAGTTTCCGGTGCGGTGGTTTTGGGCTCTATGATGTTCTGCGGTATGGATTTGTAGAACACCTCGTAGAAATGATGGCTGTCGATAGGCTTGCTTATGTAATCGGTAAATCCAAGGTCCAGGTATTTTTCCCTCATTCCTGAGATGGCGTTTGCAGTGAGGGCGATTATCGGAGTAAAACGGTTCAAGTTGCCTATCATAGTCTGCGAGCGGTGCAAAGTCTCAACACCGTCCATTCCCGGCATCATGTGGTCAAGGAAGATTATGTCATACTTGGTTCTCTTCATCAGCTCGAGGCACTCTTTTCCGCTGTCACATGTCGTAACCTGGGCCTGCGTGCGTTTAAGGAAGCCTTTTGCAACCACAAGGTTAACATTGTTGTCATCAACCACAAGGACCCTTGCATCCGGGGCGACATAGAGGTCTTCGATTGATTTTTCTATCTTGTCCGTGGCAGCCGCTTTATATGAGCTTATCGTACTGTTGCCGTAAATCTCCTGAGGAATGACAACGGTAAAGGTTGAGCCCTTGCCGTAGGAACTTTCGATTTCAATTGTTCCATCCATCAGTTTTAAGAGGCTCTGTACGATTGCAAGTCCAAGACCTGAACCTTCGATGTTTTTGTTTTTTTGTTCGTCCACACGTCTGTAGCGTGCAAAGATACTGGGCAGATCTTCTTTTTTTATTCCAATTCCAGTGTCGCTTACCTCAACGACAAGGTTCATTGTGTTGCCTTCCGTATAGCCGCGTACTTTAAGCGAGACAGATCCCTGCTGCGTGTATTTGATTGCATTGTTCAGGAGGTTTGTGATTATCTGACGCAGACGGACTTCATCACCGTAGAGGTTTTCCAGAATGTTTTCGTCGATGTCGCTTTTGTAAGTCAGGCCCTTTCTGGATGCCTTGAGGTTCATCATAAGGTTGATGTCGTGGAGAAGGGCCGCAAGATGGTATGGGGTTTGCACAAGCTCAAGCTTACCGGATTCAATTTTTGAGAAGTCCAGAATGTCGTTTATGATGGATAGGAGTGATTTTCCGGAATTCTGGATGTTGCGTGCGTATTCGTCTATCTCGGATTTCTCCTGGGAGTTCAGGATCATTTCGTCCAGACCAAGGATTGCATTCAGAGGGGTGCGGATCTCATGGGACATGTTTGCCAGGAAGACAGTTTTTGCCTTGCTTGCCAGGATTGCCTGCTGCTCGGTTTCCTTCAGTTTCTTTGTGCTTTCCACCAGACGCTGGTAGTCAGAGTTTTCAATGGAGAAATACCAGATGAAAAGGCTCAAGGTTGCAAAATAAGAGGTGATTGTGAGTCTTCCGTGTAAGAAAGGCTGCAGGATGATCGAACCCAGGATAACGACAATCGAAGCGAAAATCGTGGCACGGATTCTCTTGGACTGGTTTTTCATTCCAAAGATGACCGTCAGGACTGTGAACAGCATGAAATAGCCCGGAATGCCGTAACCCACAGAAATATACAGAGGACCTCGTATCCAGTCAGTGACCATCTGTTCTTTAACCGCGTCATAATGGGAGCCGCATGTGCAGACCCATCCGGTACTTATATTCAGAATCATCAGGACAATGAAGATAAGGTAAATGAAGAAGTTGATGGTCTTGAATACGCTGTAGACTTTGTTTCGTGAAGTACGGAAGGAATCCAGATAGCGCATGTAGAAAAACGCTGTGGAAGTTGAGCAGATGAATGTTGCTGAGTATGCCAGTTGTTTTAATCGGCTGTAAAATGGTGATGCGGGTAAATCTCCGGCAAAAACTCTGAGAATTTCTACAATACTGGTCAAAACTATGGCAGAAAGTAAAATCTTAAATCCACGACTTCTTTCCGTTTCATAAAACTTGATTATCGTAAAGACAACAATAATCATGGAAAAGAGTAAAGCGACTATATCAAAGTATATTTTCGGGTGAGAAAAAATGAACCCCATGCCAGTGAACCTAAAACGGCACCTCCTATACTAAATTATAAACCATGAATGCCGTATTCACAAGTTTAAAATTTAAAGCCGGTTGCCACAATTCTGTATAGTTATTTGACCTGACGCCATTTGATGCGCTGTATGTTGATTGAATAAATATCGGTTTTCTTCTATAATTTACCCATGATTCGTATCTATGTTGAAAGAAAGGCCGGCTTTGTCAACGTGGCCCGCCGCATTTATGCTGATATCAGCGGTTTTTTGGGAATTGACGGTGTTACTTCTGTTCGTTACTTGAACAGGTACGATGTGGAGAACGTGAGCGATGATGTTGCCAAGGCAGCAGCTACACGCATTTTCTCCGAGCCTCAGAGCGACAGTGTGGCTTTTGAGGAATTCAAGATTCCTGACGGGGCCACCCAGATCATCTGGGAATATCTTCCGGGACAGTACGACCAGAGATCGGATTCCGCAGAACAGTGCCTTACCCTTTTGCGTGAGGGAATGAAGAACATTGCCAAGGTTGGTACCGAGCCTCCTCGCGTACGTTGTGCCAAAATCGTTGTTCTTCAGGGAAAGGTATCTGCCGCAGACGTAGAGAAAATTCAGCATTATCTTATCAACCCGGTGGACAGCCGCCAGACCGACAGCTCAAAACCAGAGACCTTAAAGATGGAGACCCATGTTCCGGGCGACATAGAGGTTGTTGAAGGATTCACCAGCCTGAATGCAGACGATCTTGAGGCATACAGGACAAAACTCGGTCTTGCAATGGACTTTGCCGACATCAAGTGGATGCAGGACTATTTTGCAAAAATCAAGCG
>JAGCYQ010000049.1 GCA_017960765.1 Treponema sp. | reverse complement strand
CAAATAGGTTTCTGGGCAAAAGAAACGAAGAAAAAATGGAATAAGGAAGTATTTAAGAAGATTCTTTACGATTTAGTTGAGTTTGCTGATAAGAAGTCTTTAATAGTGCCAGTTAAAGAGCCATTGATTGATGATGATTGGTGTTGTATAGATTTTGTTTATTATGCAGAGCCTGAGCATAACATAGAAACAATCGATAGTTACTCTAAAAAATTTTAGGAAATAGTTAAAGAGTTTGAATCTAAGGTTAAACAATTGAAATAATCCCCCCCAGGCCCCGATAAATGCAACCAGGGCCTGACCTCCCATTCTACTCCAACAGACGGTACAGGCGGAAACCAATGTCCTTATTTCTTTCATTTGCATCACTGAACATAAGTTGTGATACTCCACAGGAAAGATCTTGACTACTGTAGCAGCCACCGCGAGAACAATGGTAATTTTTTCTATCAGGAATAAAATCAGAAACCCATTCCCACACATTGCCGCTCATGTCGTAAAGTCCAAAGTCATTGGCCTTCTTTAGTCCCACAGGATGCGTTACAAAACTGCTGTTTTTACCATACCAGCCAACTTCGTCCAGATCATCGCTTCCGGAATAGTTGTAGCTTCCAACACTGCCTGTCGATTCTTCCCATTCTTCATCCAGGGGAAGCCGGTAACCTTTAGCTTCAATGTCACACAAAACCTTCGTGCCCAATATTTCCCCATGATGAGGTATATAGCCCCAGTATTCAGGATCAACCTCTCCATCAACAAAATATGCAGGTTCAAGTCCTTCAATCAAACTCAACTTGTTGCAGAAATAGATTGCGTCATACCAGCTGACATTTTCCACAGGATTTCTTAATGCTTGACCATCTCTCTCAAGACAAGATCGTTCTCTGTCGCTGAGCTTATCATTAGAAAACTGGAACCAGCTTGGGTTTTCTCCCATTACTTTCTTGTATAGACTCTGTGTTACAGGTGTCTGGCCCATCATGTAGCCAATTTCGGGAACAAAAATCATCTTGTAATCCCTGTCTATTCCTAAACCAATCACGTCTTCAGAATCCTCCTCGCCTTTATCTAAATCGTCTATAAAGGCGTAATCTATTCGCTTGGGTCTGTCGTTCACCAGATTGATGAGTTTTAACCCATCTTCACAGAATTCATCAACACGTCCCATAAATTTTCTATCCTCCATCACAATTGTCACGAACTCACCGATAGTCAGCTTTTCCTCTAGCTCTTCTCTTGTCATAAACACTCCTTGTGCATAACGCACCGTTTTTACACCCTGTTTCGCCAAGTGTAAAACAAAAATTGATATTGGCTTCATTATATACTGCCCCTCTATCGTTCTATGATAAAGTGATGGAAATTTGTCTTTATAACCATTTTTTCTCCCCCACCCGATTGATTTTTTTACGCTTTTGGTTATACTGTAGACACTTTTATTTTTTTCGAGGCACAAAATGAATAATGGAACACCAAAGGTAAACCGCTCCCTTAATTACAAAATCGCAGTAACTGGAATTTTCGGAGCACTTTCGCTTGTTCTTATGTTTACTCATCTTGGATATATTTCCATCGGCGGATTTATTGCAATCACAATCATGCACATTCCCGCCATACTTGCAACAATCCTTGCGGGCCTTATTCCGGGTCTTGGAGTAGGCCTTATCTTCGGCGTAACAAGCTTGATTCAGGCCGTTATCTCAGGCGGTGGATCCAACCCGTTCTTCCTGAACCCTCTGGTCTCCATCGTACCGCGTCTTATGATTCCTGTAGTCACATATCTTATCAACAAGCTGTTCAATGCTATTCCTAAAATGCCGCGTGTCATCAGCGGAACAATTGCATCTGCTTTCGGAACCCTTACCAACACAGTTTGCGTTATGGGTGCCATCTATATCCTCTACGCAAATGATTTGATTCTGGGCATGACGGAGACTCTCTCCAAGATGGGATTTGCAGTTGAAGGTCTTTCCGGAATCAAGGGATATCTTGTTATCCTGGGTGCAACCCTTCTTACAAACGGCCTGTGGGAAATCGTAGGTGCCGTGATCCTGACCGCCGCCATCCTTGGTAGCATCTATCTTGTTGAAAACAAAAAATCAAAGCTAAGCAAAATCGAAGGCTAAATCCAATCGTTGCCACATGGATTGAAATTTCAAATTCATGTGGCTATCTAAATTATTCACATCCCAATCTTGACACTTAATTATCACGGTTATAAAATAAAACTATACATAACCAAAAGGAGTTGTTATGAAAAAAATTCTATTGTCAGTTTTGACATTTGCAGCTTTATTCGGACTTGCCGGATGTAAGGAGAAGTCAATCCCGGAATTGGCCGCAAAGTATAAGCTTGAGACAGGTACAGCAGTAGGAAATGACTTTTACGCACCTGACGGACAGGAAAGAATCAAGGATTTTTCCAGCGTAATTGTTGCTGAGAATGCAATGAAATGGGCCAACTTGAGACCGAATCAAAAATTCTGGAACTGGAATGACGTTGACAAGATGGTTGAGTTCGGACAGGAAAACAAAATCTCCATCAAATTCCATACCCTCTTCTGGCACAATCAGAACTCTCCCTTCTTGAATTCAATGAAAACAAAAGAAGATGCCACAGCAATGATGGATGACCATATAAAGACAATCATGGAACGCTACAAGGGTAAGATCGCCTATTACGACGTTGTAAATGAGATGTTCGAGGAAGACGGTTCTTTCCGCAAGACAATCTGGTACAACCTGATGGGAGAAGATTATATCGCCCCTGCACTAAAAACAGCCAGAGCGGCCGATCCAGATGCAAAGCTTTATTTGAATGAATACAACAATGAGAACCTCGGAAATGCAAAGGCAGACGCTATGTTCAACCTTATCAAGAAATATGTTGACGAGGGTGTTCCTATTGACGGCGTAGGCATGCAGCTTCATCTTGCTACAGACCTTCCATTTGACAAAGAGGCAATCCGTGCAAACGTAAAGCGCTATGCAGACATCGGAATCGACGTTTCATTCAGCGAAGTTGACGTAAGAATGCCAGACAGAAAAGCAAACGACGAGAATGAAATCAAAAAGCAGACAGAGATTTACACTGCCCTTGTTGATATTGCAAAAACAGAGCCTAATGTCAAAACCTTTATTGTGTGGGGTCTCAGTGACAAAGACACTTGGGTACCGGGAACTTTCCCAGGCTACGGAAGCCCCTGTATCTACGACAGCGCCTTGAACAAAAAGCCTCTTTACCAGGCAATCAAAGACACCCTTAAATAATCATCCTGCGGCCGGGGGACATAACACCCCTGGTCGGCGCTCCCGACGCTTCAAACCCAGCGCTTTATCTTTTACTTGCTATCGCTTTAAAACAAAAATGACTCCTTATCTCTAAGGAGTCTACAACGCCCCCTGCTGGGTTTGCCCTCCGTTAAACAACTTCCATGTTTTATTAACTCCGGGCCGGCTCTGGTCGCTGTCGGCTGCATCCCTGCAGCCTTTTCCTCCCACCTGGTCGGCGCTTCCTCCGCTTCAAACCCAGCGTCTTTATTGTTTACTGATTATCGCTTTAAAATAAAAAAACTCTCTATTTCTAGAGAGTTGCTTCGCCCCCTGCTGGGTTTGAACCAGCGACACACGGATTAACAGTCCGTTGCTCTACCACCTGAGCTAAGGGAGCATCAAGTGAATGAATGTATAATATAGAAAAAATTGGAAAATGTCAATAGCTTTTGGGGGAATTTAACCTTGTATGTGTATCTGTAACCTGATATAATTGTATTGTGTTTATTTAAACATAGGGGGATGGGATGAAACGTATTGGGATTTTATTTCTTTGCTTGCTGGGGACCTTTAACATTTGGGCGGCCTCGCCTGAGCTCAAGAACATGCTTCCACAAAATTATGCAAAACTCAACATGCTATCTGATGCACAGACTGAAGCTTTTGTCCGGGACTGCGGAACCTTGCTGGATGATGCAAAAAAGGGCTTTAACCTTGCAAATGACTTTTCCTTTTATACGGTTTACACGCAGCGTGTCGGTGACAGGCTTTTTTACCGCGTGTTTGTTACTTCCAGCGAGCTTGGACTTAGCGGCCAATGGAAGGTTGAGGACGGACAGTTCTCTGAATCCGAATACTATTGGCTTTCTTCTCCCACAAACTCAATCCTCCAGATAATATTCGAAAAAAAGGGAAACAGCTATTCTTACATTGCATCTGATGTCTTTGGGCAATGGCAGAATCTTGGATTAAACGGCCTTAACGTTTACTATTCTGACTTCCTCTTGTTCAATGCTGGCGATGATGTTGCAATAGTCCATGGAACTTTTTCCCTTCCTGTTGCAATCGGCATGATGAAAGACGGGCTTACACGAATCACCCCAAAAACAAGAAACGGACACTATTATGCAAAACAGAACGCGCAATATACCCTGATTGATGCAAACGGCGACTCCAATGTTTTTGCCAGCGACAAATTCATGCTGACCATATCTGCATCCGATTTCCTGGTTGATTCAAATGTTCCTCTGCGACATTCAATTCTTTCTGCATTCGACGGGGACCCGAACACATGTTACAGGGAAAATGCGGAGGAAAATTTCATTACGCTTGCGTTCAGCTTTAAGACGGACACTGCATGGACAAAGAAAAACGGCAAGCTCAGGATTAAAGAGGCCCTGATAATAAACGGAGACGCATCTTCAAGGAATGCATATTTCGGATCAAACAGGATTGCGGCCCTTACTGCAGAAGCGAGCGAGAACAGTAATTCAGCACGAAAGGAAACATATACCTTCACACTGAATGACTACCAGTTTGGATCACAGAGCGTATTTCTTCCGTTTACAGAGGGCAAAAATTATTACGTCATCAACACCACCAAAATTTACAAGGCAGATGCTGATGACGCATGCATGAGTGAATTCAACCTTAAAACTCAAAACATCGGCTGGCTGTTTGCAGGTAAATGAATCCTGTCAGTCAGATGTTCTAGTCCTCAAAGCGGGTCATTTCCTTGTTGCCCTTGAACTCCCCCTTGATTACTTTGTCGGTATGTCCAACGTGACCGATCTCGTAGGCAACCATGTCGGGTATTCCGGCCTTGTGGTATTTTTTTGCATTCTTGTTGAACATCTTAAGAACCTCTGGGGCATCCTTTTTGCTTACGGCAAGCACAAAACCTATTCCCATGTTGAATGTAGAATACACGTTCTTTGGGTCTGCGCCACGACGGATAAGCTCATCATAAATTGAAGGAACCTTCCAGCTGTTCTTTTTGATTACCGCAACAAGCTGCTTTTTGCCTTCTTTTGCGTGTGGGAACATGCGGGGAACATTCTCGTAAAATCCGCCGCCTGTGATGTGTACCATTCCGTGAACTGAAGAGCGGTATTTCTTGAGCACTTCCATGACAGGCTTTACATAAATGCGTGT
>JAGCYQ010000048.1 GCA_017960765.1 Treponema sp. | reverse complement strand
GCAAACGCCTATAAAATGGATGCCACTTATGGTAGTAGATGGGTTGTGCAATCATGTCATTGCTTTACCGGGACTTCTGCAATACAAAGAATGTACCGTGGAGGCAACACTGTTGAACTGGAAATGAAATACCTGCTCCCTGATGGAGGATATTATTCATATAGTTTTGGCGGAAATTATTTCGATGATTTGAATAATATAAGTTATGATTGTTCTTTCTATGATACCGGGAAATATATAATAAGATTAGGTCAGGATACAATGGTTTCAGAGGGTCTTTGGTCCGGCAATCTTGAAGTTGGAGAAACGATTGTCATGGAAGAATACGTATATAGAAATGGGGATTCCTACACTATACTTGAGACTCCAAACGTGAACAATATTTTGGTTGAGCCACTGGAAGCTTATGGTTATGTAGCTTATCTATTATCATTCACAAGTAAAAGCGGCATAACTTTCAATTTAGGGGTCAATTAGCGATTATGGCAGACTTAAAACACAGGATGGCATCTGCAAGGAAAAGGGACGCGTTGCCCTGGTAAAGGAAGTTTTTAATGCCGCACAGGAAAGCAATCCCGACGGAATCTTTCTTATAAATGACTTTAACCTTTCTTCCAATTATGAGATTCTGATCGACGGATGCCTTAACGCAGGTGTTCCCATTAAAGCCATAGGCCTGCAGTCACACCAGCATCAGGGGGTGTGGAACGAAGAAAAGACCGGGGAAATCCTCAGCCGTTTTGAACACTTTGGGCTTCCGATTCACTTTACGGAAAACACTATTGTTGCAGGTCCCCTTGTTGATCCATCTTTGGACGACCTTCAGGACGCACACTACGAGGACGATGCCGCCACCCCGGAATATGAAGCGCAGCAGGCAGAATCCCTTGAGGCAATGTACCGCAGGCTTTTTGAAAATCACCCGCTTGTAACAGCCATTACCAACTGGGACTTTGGAGACGGAGCATGGCTTAACGCACCCAGCGGAGTAATCAGAAAAGACGGATCCCTAAAACCATCTTACAAGGCCTTGTACAAACTGATTAAGGAAGAATGGCACACGGCTTTCCAGACAGAGACAGATGCACAGGGCTTCATCAATGTTGAAGGCTTCAAGGGAAATTATGAACTGTCATGCGGAAACCAAAAGGGAGTCTTCTCGTTGAACTCCGGTTCAACTCAGGCAGAAGTACGGCTGGGGTGACTGGCCTGTATAAACTGTATGCCCCCCCCGGTGGATTTTTACAGGCTCTCAAACACCTCAAAAAAATGAATTTTTTCCTTGAATACCACTCGATTTAAATTTCTAAATATGATATAAATTTTTCTACTCTAATTAACTAGGATGGATTATATGTATATTACCTGTTTGGATCTTGAAGGCGTTCTTGTACCGGAGATTTGGATTGCTTTCTCTGAGGCATCTGGAATACCGGAATTAAGGCGAACTACACGCGATGAACCCGACTACGACAAGTTGATGAAATGGCGTATTGGAATTTTAAAGGAGCATGGACTTGGGCTGAAGGAGATTCAGGATACAATCTCTAAAATTGAACCTATTCCCGGGGCCAAGGAATTCCTGGATGAGCTTCGTTCTATCTGCCAGGTAATCATCATAAGTGATACATTCACTCAGTTCTCAACACCGCTGATGAAAAAGCTTTCATGGCCGACAATTTTCTGCAACACACTTGAGGTCTCACCGTCTGGAGAAATCACAGGCTACAAGATGAGGTGCCCGCAGAGTAAGCTTACAACAGTAAAAGCCTTGCAGTCCATCGGCTATCAGACTATTGCAAGCGGAGACAGCCACAATGACCTTGCCATGATTCGTGCAAGCAAGGCCGGTTTCCTGTTCAAGAGTACTGATCAGATAAAGAAAGACAATCCTGATCTTCCGGCATTTGAAAACTATGATGATCTTCTTGATGCTATAAAGAAAGCAATGGATTAAAATGGATTAAAACCTGAACCAGAAAAAACTTGTGGAGGAGTATATGAACAAGACTGTAAACGGCGGCTTTGTAAATCTTGATGGAGAACTTTTCTATAAAATAGAGAACTATGATCACATGGAAGATTTTTTCATGACGATTACGAGTTCTTCTGACGTGTGGAATTTCTGCTGGTCTTATGGCGGTGTTACTGCCGGACGAATTGACCGTGAGCATGCGATTTTCCCTTATTACACAGCGGACAAGGTATCGGATGCAAAGAACTGCACTGGTCCATACACAGCGATTGCAGTAAAGGCCTCCGATGACGTTACGGTCTGGGAGCCATTTGCAAGCCTTTCTTTTACACCTGCACAGAGGGTAAAGGCAGAGAAGGGAATCAAGAGAAACATCTACAAGAATCCCAACGGCACAAAGATCTGGTTTGAGGAAATCAACGAGAATCTAAATCTTTCATTCCGCTATGGCTGGACTTCTTCCCAGGTGTTCGGTCTGGTACGTAAAGCCGTGATCAGGAATCTTGGCAACAAGGATATCCAGATATCACTTCTTGACGGTGCACAGAATGTAATGCCTGCCTCCACAACTTCTGAACTGCAGAACAACAACAGTGTTCTTCTTGATGCATACAAGAAAACCGACATCGACACAAAGTACAACATGGCTTTGTTTACACTTTCATCCGTTCTTTCTGACAAGGCTGAACCAAGCGAGGGCCTTTATGCAAACACATGCTGGTTCTCCGGTGAGGAAAAAATAATCGTCTCCAATGATGCACCGCTTCTGTTCGCAGAGGATCCATTTGGCAATGACAATAAATCTAGGCTTGAGGCCGACACAGTGCTAAAGGGGAAACGTCCTTCATGCTTTATATGGAGAAGCCTTACACTTACTCCGTCGCAGGAAAAGAACTGGTATCAGGTATTTGACACAACACTTGATGCAAAGAAAATTGTTCACCTTCAGCATTCAATTTCTGACAGGAACAAGGCTGTTCAGGCTCTGGAAGCAGATATAGATGCCGGTGATAAGATGATGACCGACATAATTGCCCAGGCCGATGGAATTCAGGAAAGTGCGGCAACAATGACGACAGTGCATCACCGTGCCAACGTAATGTTCAATGTAATGCGCGGCGGTATTTTTGCTGACTCAGGCTGCATAGTTCCTTCTGATTTTATTTTGTTTGTCTCACAGAGGAACAAGGCAAAGGTTCAGGATGTCCAGTCGCTTGTGATTTCAATGGATAAGGATAAACCATGCTCATATCCTGTGTTCAAGGATACAATCTTTAAGTCTCGTGACAGGCAGCTGCAAAGGCTTTTCCTTGAGTATCTCCCGATAACATTCTCACGCAGGCATGGAGATCCCAGCCGTCCATGGAATAAATTCAACATCAAGCTTCAGGATGGAGAGGGAAAACAGATTCTTAATTACGAGGGAAACTGGCGTGATATTTTCCAGAACTGGGAAGCGCTCAGCTATTCATATCCAGAGTATATCCAGAACATAACCGCAAAATTCCTGAATGCAATGACAGCAGACGGATTCAACCCATACCGCATCACAAGGCTTGGTGTTGACTGGGAAGTTCCAGAGCCTGACAATCCATGGGCTCAGTTCGGTTACTGGGGTGATCATCAGGTAATCTATCTTCAGAAGCTGCTTGAGCTTTATTCAAACCTTAACCGCACAGGCCTTCTTGGTGAACTGGACATGGCCCTTTATTCAAGCTCGAATATTCCGTACAGGCTTAAGTCATACAAGGATATCTGCATTGATCCAAGGAACTC
This sequence comes from Treponema sp., assembly GCA_017960765.1. Classification (GTDB taxonomy): domain Bacteria; phylum Spirochaetota; class Spirochaetia; order Treponematales; family Treponemataceae; genus Treponema_D. Next base: position 3,743 of record JAGCYQ010000048.1, on the reverse strand, counting down.
CCTTGTGTTTGATCAGAAGTTGAGCGACAGCTTGATTTCAAAATCAGGTGCAGAGGGAACGGACAAGAAACTTGTTCAGGATGAAAACGGAGATGTCGCGCTTGTATCGTTTACGGCGAAAATACTCCAGATAGTCATTGCAAAGGCGGCAAACCTTGTTCCGGGCGGCGGTATATGGATGAACACACAGCGTCCTGAATGGAACGATGCAAACAATGCCCTTGCCGGATGGGGACTTTCTGTTGTTACTCTCTGTTATCTTAGAAGAATGCTTTCTTTCCTCATTCAGCTTTATTCTGATGCACCGCAGGCTGATTACACGCTTCCACATTCAACTGCGAAATGTCTTTTGGGTCTGGGTGAGCTTTATGCCGGAAATGTTGACGGAAAATGCATCCACGATGACGAGGCAAGAAAAGCGTTTACAGATAGGGCAGGCCTTTTGTTCCAGGAGCAGAGGGAATCTCTTTATGCAGAGGGCTATATCGGAGCGACAGAAAAAATTGAACGCAATGCGCTTATAAAAATCCTCAAGGACATCCAGAAGATTGTTGAGCTTTCCATATCAGAGAACAAGAGGGAAGACGGTCTCTATCACACATACAACACGCTCAAGATTCAGGATAACGGCATGAAGGTTTCACGTCTTCAGGAAATGCTTGAAGGTCAGGTTGCGATTCTTTCCGCCGGTCTCCTTTCACCTGAAGAGGCAGTTGAGGTAGTTGAGGCACTCAAGGCAAGCAAGATGTACGAGAAGAGACAGAACTCATACACACTTTATCCAAACAAGGAGCTTCCTCTATTCATGGTAAAGAACTGTATTCCAGCATCGGAGTGCAGTGCGCTTAAGTCTTTGATTGAGCGTTCTGGAAATTCAATTCTTCGCGAGGATGACGACGGAAACTTCCACTTTAACCCGGACTTTACAAATGCCCGCGTGATGAGGGAATACGTTGAGTCACTCCCAAAAGAGAAGAAACCGTCTGCAGATGAAATCAAGGCACTGGAAAAACTTTACGAGGATACTTTCCACCACCAGAATTTTACCGGACGCTCCGGAACATTCTATGCATACGAAGGCCTTGGAAGCATCTACTGGCACATGGTAAGCAAGCTGCTTCTTGCCGTTCAGGAAAATGCATTTGTCGCTCTTGATCAGGGTAATCCGGCCGCGGACAAGCTGATTGATCTTTATTACGAGGTTCGTTCAGGCTTGAGCTTCAACAAGACTCCGGAAATCTACGGTGCATTCCCTTCAGACCCGTACTCACACACACCGCTTGGACAGGGAGCAAAACAGCCCGGCATGACAGGTCAGGTAAAAGAGGAAGTCCTTACACGCTGGGGTGAGCTTGGAGTTTCAATTGAAGACGGATGCGGAAAATTCAATCCAAGAATCCTCAAGGCAGACGAGTATCAGGAGAATGGAACGATTTCATTTACCTGGTGCGGAACTCCTGTTGTCTACCATAAGAACAAGGGTGAGCCGTCAATTGAAGTCACTATGGAAAACGGAAAGGAGAAGATCGAAGGTAAGGTTCTTTCAAAGGAATTGAGCCAGATGCTCTTCTGCAGGAATGGTGAGATCAAAAAGATAGATGTAATGGTTAACGCCTAGAAATCCAAGAAACAAAAAAGGCTGTCCTTTATCGTTGTTGCGATATTACAAGGGCAGCCTTATTTTTTTTATAAAGTCAGATTATTTGAATCCGTATCCCAGGTCACAGCCTGTAATGGAGTATTCCACCTGAACGTTTTCAAAGGCAGGTCCTATTTCTGCAAAAACAATCATGGCCCTTCCTTCTTCAAGGGGGTTAAGGGCATAGCCGCAGGGGAACACGTCGTATATCATCCTTTCCTTGTTGCTTGTAAGGGTCTTTTTGCTTTTTCCGTCTTTGTCCGCGATAATTGAGAAATCCATGACCTGACCAAAATAATTGTCTGCGTCTCTTGTCTTTGAGTCAACCTTTATGTTGTAGCTGCTGCCGTTGAAAGAAATCGGGAACTTGTGGAACTTCCAGTCAACCTTTTGAATCTTGTTGTCCTTGAGCGCCTGGTCTATCTTCTTTGATTTGAATTTAAGGTAGTTGGTCATCTCATCGCTATCGCCTGGAACTCCATATTCGTCAGAGTGGTTTTCCGAGAACAAAAACTTGTCGGTAACAAGGCTCTGGATGTAGAAGAAATAATCGGTGCCGCCCCTTCCTTCATTGGGGAACCAGTAGGAGTAGGCTACCTTTCCGTCTGCAGAAAAACCGAGGATATAGAAAACTGGGTTTACACCCGGGTGGTCCTTGTTTGCGTAATTTGAAAATGAAACCGGATCAACCCTGCATTCATCCGCATCAAAATCTGCGACAGTCATCTGGGTAAAGGGTTTCTCGGCTTCTTTCGGCTCTTCCTTTTTGGTTTCCTCCACAGGCTTTGTTTCTTCAGCAGGTTCGGCGGCAACCGGTTCAGCAGTAACTGGAGTTGTGTTGGTTTCCGGGGCCTGAGTTAAAACCTGGGGCTTCTCTTCTTTCTTTGAGTCCTTTTTGTCTTCCGGACATCCTGTTAAAACTGCAAGGGCAAGAAAAGCCCCGCATGCGGTCAAAAGTGTTCTGTTAGTAAGTCTGATAAATGCTTTCATGCAATTAATTGTACATTTAACGCCAAAAATGTCAATCATTTGGCCTGTAGGCTGGAGGAGTAATTATGAATTAAGAATTAAGAATTATGAATTATGAATTAACCCTTGACATCCTTTCTCATATACTTCATAATAAAATCATGTTACAAAAAGTGTTTGCAGAAAAAAAGTTGTATAAATCTCTTGACAGAAAAAGTGTGTCGGGTAAAATGCACTCAACACTCAACACTCAACACTCAACTCTCAACACTCAACACTCTGCTTAAATTCTTTTCTCGCAAACTCCAATGTAACTGAAGGCCGGAATTTCTTCATGCGTGAGGGATTCTGGTTTTAATTTTTTTAAATTGCATGTCAAATGCAAAAGGAGAAGGAAATGAAAAAAGTAAAGCTTTTTACTTCTATCTTTGTTATGGCTCTTGCACTGGCCTTTGCCGGTTGTAAGCATTCTATTACTGAACCAGAACCTCAACCAAATGTTAATTCAACCTACACGGTGACAGTCGCCACAGGAATAACACACGGAACAGTGTCTGCCGACAAGACGACGGCACAGAAGGATGAGGTTGTTACAATTACCATTGCCCCAAGTAATGGTTATGTATTGGAATCCCTTTCCGTAAAAGACGTGGACAACAATGACATTGCGACAACAACCGTCACCGCAGGAACGACATACACATTTGTAATGCCGGAGAGCAATGTGACTGTGAGCGTGACTTTTGTACAGGAAATGCTGGCTATGGTGGATGTAGCAAGAAACACTGTAACCATTACAGGTGCCGATCCCTCATTTGTTTTTTCAGTAGCAGAACAAGATTACAAAGGCGTATTCAGGACGGGGCGTAATGTCACTCTTAGCTCCTTTAAGATGTGCAAGTATGAGGTAACACAGGGAGTCTATGCACAATACATGGAAGGAGAAAGCATTAACGGCAAGCCACTTGCCTTAAATCCCTCATACTGTCAGGAGACAGGAACTTATCCCCTCGTAAGCGGTGACACCCAGAACCTGAGGCCTGTAGAGGGAGTAACATGGTATGACGCTGTGTATTTCTGCAACGTCCTGACGGAGAAAACCCTCGGAGCGGACAAGAAGGTATACACAATAACG
>JAGCYQ010000047.1 GCA_017960765.1 Treponema sp. | reverse complement strand
TGACGAACAGGGAAAAAGCAGTTCTTGATCTTCTTGTCCGGCATTATACCAACGACCAGATTTCAGAAGAGCTTGGCATAAAAAGACGTGCGGTAGAAAACTACATCTCAAGCATCTACGAAAAGACAGGCATAAACGACAGGGCCGAGCTTCTTCAAAAATACGGAAAGTAAGTACAAGCGCTAAAGAACTGTTATTCTTCCGGGAGGGCCTCAAGCAGGTTGTGCATTATGTTCTGGATGTATTCCGGTGGAATGCGGTCCTGGCTCAAAAGGCTCTTGTCCGGGTTCTGTCTTATTGCGATAAAGGTGTTTTTTTCCTGCTGCGTAAGGTTCCGTGGAATTGAATCGTTTTTAAGCGGTGTGCCCTTCTCCAGATATTGCGCAAAGTGAACGAGTGTCTCATCGTCCATGCAGAGAGGCTCTGTCTTGGGGTAGGAGATCCTGAATGTGGAGAGCATGTCAAAGCCGAATTCGCTTATGGTTCCGAAATAAAACAGCCGGTAGAGGGTGAACCACTGGCATAGCTTTAGGGCGTTTAATGTATATGCGTTGGCAAAGATGCAGAGGCAGTTTTCCGTGCGTGGAAAGCTAAGGTATGCTCCCTCCGTGTCCACAAGTATTACCGTTGTAATGTCCCTCAGGAAATCGGTCTGGTCAAGGTGAATGAAGTCGTTCAGCGTGAGTGATATCTCTTCCGGGGCAAGTGCTCCAAGCCGTGCGGGATTTGCGATGGATAGCGTGCGGAACCTGATGAAGAATGAGCGCGGTTTTTCCTGTCCCGGGTATTTGAGCCTTATCCTGTTCTCGGGTATGGGTTCCCTTTCCTTCTGGGCTTTTGGCTGCTCTGGGGCCTTGGGCTTCTCTGGTGCCTTTTTGGGGGCCGCTTTTGGCTGTGGCTCGAATATTTCAACTGGCTCTTCAAATACTGCCGTTTCTTCCGCCTTTGCTGCCCTGGTCTCCTCCGGCTGGGGTTCTGGTGCGGCTTCCTTCTCTTCCTGTGCATTTATGGCGATTCCACTCCAGAATTTCACGTTCTGCCTGTAATCCTGGACAAGATGGGGTATATTTTCAAATGCCCATTCCCTGAGCTGATCCTTTGTGATCTTGCGGTCTTTCTGGAGCATCAGTATGGCGGTGCGGAGGTTATTTACCTCATCCTTCTTGTCTATGAACGAAATGTAGTCTTCTTCTGTGGCAAAAAATATCTTTCGGATATAGGTTTGAGGTCCCTTGCTCCGTGTGACTATGGTCTCGGTCTCCAGGGAATAGCCTGAGCCTGTGTTTGCCTTGGAGTAACGCAGTATGTCCGGGTCTCCGTTGGCCTGTCCGGTGATCTGCAGGGGAAAGAATGAACCGATTTCATCCCTTGGGGTTCCGCATAAAATCGTGATTATGTATTTTTGAAAATCTCCGTATGACTCAAGAGCGCGTTCCTTAATCTCGTTAACAGTCATTTATCCACCCAAATCCATAGTACGTTGTTTCCTAATAATATATCCCACTAAAATGGAAAAGTCCACTAGAATTTCTACCCTGAATAGTGTAAAATGTATATTTAAGTGGAGGAAATTATGAAAAGAAATTCTGTTGTTGCGTTGCTTTTTGCAGTAACTGTCTCTGTCTTGACTTTTTCATGCGGAAGCCTTGGTGCTTTAGGTGATTTGCTGCAGACCCCTTCGTTGAGCATGGAAGGAATTTCAATCAAATCCCTTGATACCGAGGGAATCACGTTCAACTGTGATTATGCCATAAAGAATCCATACGGCGTGTCACTTTCCCTTGCAGGACTGAATGCCGACATTTCCTACGAGAACTCAAAAGTTACAAATGTAAACTCTACCAGTGGTATTTCTGCCAGGGCACAGAGCACTACAAAGAACAGCTTTAACTTCAAGGTGCCATATACCTCAATAATCAATCTGGCACGTTCTGTAAGCGGAAAAAAGACCCTTCCGTTTGCGGTTGACGGTACTGTGACACTGGATGTCAGCAAGATTCCGGCCCTCAGCTATCTGGGCGACACGATGGACCTTCCGGTTCACGCTGACTTTGAGGTTCCTGTGTTCAAGCCGAAGATGTCCGTCTCAAACCTTGCGGTTAAGATGCCGACTTTGAGCGACCTCAAGGATCAGCTGGTTAACGGCGGTCTCGGTATCTTAAAGGCAACACAGATTGCCACGACACTTCTTTCAGGAAACAAGATCACAGCCGATATTCTTGACGGAATCGACATGAACATCGATTTTACCTTTGACGTCAACGTAGCCAACGAGGGTAGCGCAGACTGGAGCTTTGACATAAAGGACTGCTCCCTTAAAACTGCCGCTGGTGCCCTTGCAAAAGTGTCTCCCTCTGGAAAAGCAACCGGAATCACATCCAAGAGCGCTACAGTTCCTATGACTGTCTCACTTAATACAATTCAGAGCGGTGCATTCATCGTTCAGCTGCTGAACAAGAGCGGAAACAATCCTGTGTTTACATTGGATACCGGCCTGTCATTCCCGGACACAAAATATGCAAAGGATATTCCGCTTTCATATTCATACGAGATACCACTTTCAAGCGTAAAAAAGCAGTAAGACTGATTGACTATGAATTTACCGTACGTTTTTTCATGGATGGACTCCCATACCGAAGTGGGACTCCTTTACGAGAACATAGATTCCGTGCATGAAAGCAATATAAAGATTTCCCGCTACGTCATGATGCATGTCTGCTGGATTGAGGCGGTGCTCGGGCTTGTGGGAATTTTCCTTCACTACGGTTTAGTTTATACCTCGTTTTACTGGAGCATGTCCGCTGTATCGCTCATCTTCTTTTTCATTTTCAAGACAGAAAGTGAGCGTGTAAAACGTTATTCAAATATTCTGGTTCATATGTCCACGCTGATATTCTATGCCCTTGGAATATTCCTAAGCGTGTATACTCCTTACGGTGAGCCCCATGAGGCGGTTACATTCACAGGCCTGCTCGTTATTTTCCCGTTGCTGTACATCGATAAGAGCACCCGTGTAGTTTGTGAGACCATCTTTGTTTTTGCCGTGCATCTTGCCTTGAGCTTCTGGATTAAACCACTTCAGATTGCATGTCTTGATTCTCTGGATACGGCCGTGTTTGCACTTCTGGGAACGTTCCTTGGTGGATTTTTCCGTCTGCTCAGGCTTGAGAATTTCCACAAGGATAAGATTCTGATAAAGCAGCGTGATACTGATGTTCTTACGGGGCTTTCAAACCGTCGCGTTCTTTTTACCAGGCTGGATGAGCTTCTTGACAGGCCGGTCAAAGTCCTGAATGTCGCGATGATGGACATCGATTTTTTCAAGCAGTACAACGATACATACGGCCATCAGGTTGGAGATGAATGTCTTGCAACAATCGGATTAACCATGCGTCAGTTCGGTCGTGAGCATGACCTTACTTTCTGCCGTTATGGTGGAGAGGAATTCACTGCACTTGGCGCTGAAATATCCGAGGAAGAGTTCAAGAATCTGATAGAGGAGCTGCTGCAAAAAGTACGTGAACTGGAGATTCCGTTCTCACATGGTATCGGCGGTTTTGTCACTATAAGTGCAGGTTACACAGCTATCAAGGTTGAACCGGAGTATCTTCCTGAGGATTACATCAAGATAGCTGACGATGCCCTGTATGAGGCAAAGACTGCAGGCAGAAACCGTGCTGTCCTAGGCAAGGCATAAAACCTTAGTTTCCCGAGCAAAAGGCCTCAACTTCTTTTTCATAAAGCTCAAGTCCGCTCTTCCAGAATTCCTTTGTCGTAATGTCAAATCCCGCTTTGGCACAAAGTTCCTCACAGCTCAAGTTACCGGTCTGACTCAAAATCTCCCTGTAGCTGGTTGCAAACG
>JAGCYQ010000046.1 GCA_017960765.1 Treponema sp. | reverse complement strand
TTGACGAGCATGGCAGTTCCCTGCCATACATCTCCAGCATCTCCAGCATCTGATTGAAAACAGATGGATTGCTCTGACCATAAAAATCCAACGGACTTTCTGCTTGACGTTTTTTTTCAGAGAGCTGAGAGCTTATTGTAAGAAGACTCCTCTAAATGTAATTTATCGTATGAAAAAGTTAATCTATATATTTATCTTGAGAAGTAGTTTTTTGTCGCTGTTAAGTCGCGGTTAGTTTTTTTTAGCACGCGATAATATTTTGTAAGGTAGCCCTTAACTTTGTTAAGGGCTTTTTTTGTGTGGGTAAACCCACCCGGCGTGATTTTGATAGGTTATACAACAGATAACGGTCGGGAAGCCCCGGCCTATGTGTAACTTTTAAAATTTTCAAATCATGTCAGACAAAAATTATGTTCTGAATGTGGAGGTCTCTTGTGAGGAGAACCTCAGCGAATTGTATGCGGGCATGACCCTGCCGATGGCACTGGTCAGGCCGAGTAATGAACTGGTGGTGTGCGAAGCACACATTCCCGCTGCGGAAGTCCTGAACAGGCATGATGCCATCGTGGAGGGGCTGAGCGGCTACTTCGGTGCAAGGTTCCGGCGCGACAGGGTGACAGGTATTGATCATCTGGAGCAGCTGGCTGATGACCTGTTAGCCTTCAATTATAAGCCGAAAGACTTTGCGAGGGTGGCCAACCTGCTCTATAACAGCAAGTCGATGATAAACAAACCTGCCAGTTTCAGAGCATGGTACGCCGACTTCTGCCGTATAGTGGGATGCCGGCATGTCGGCAGTTATCACCAGGGCCATGTTGATGATTTTCGCAGATTTGAGAGGCAGTTGCCGTATGTGGAATTATAACCATTTTGTAACCGCCACTTAGGGGCGCGTAAATGGTTATCGTATTAGTTATCAGGCCTTTGTGGCGTGGTTACAATTTTCAAAATTATAACCTCGCGGCAAAGGCCATACCTTTGCACCGTCAATCAAGACAAAGTTTAACCTTTTAACTTTTTAACCTTTTCTTTCTTTAACCCTTAAACGTAACAGCTATGGACAAGATTTTTAAGGAGAAGACTGCGACTATGGCGCAGACGGTTTTTCACGAGAATGGCAGAGTGAGTATCATCCCACAAAGCACGGGTGTGAGCCTCACGGGTGACGAGGGTGCACAGGTGGTGCAGCGCGGACGAATGATTACGGACGACAACGGGCGCAGCATCTTCCATCCTTATATGGAGAGCGGCATACCGCGCTACCGACTGATGATGAGCACTGACCACGGCGATGCGAAGGAAACGCAGACGGGTAACCTGATTGTGACCTTCCGACTGCCGCAGAATGGCAACACAAAGAAGCTGCTGCTCAGCGAGGCGAAGGAAATGGCGCGAAAAATTTAAACGATTGACGATTGACCATTAAAAGAAAAACAAAGAAAAGTAACCAAAAGAAAATAAAAGAAGGGGACATAGTCGTAGATAAATCTACTCCTATGTCAACAACAACAAAACAACACGTGAGTTTTATGCAAAATAGTTATGACGATAAGACGCTGTACTTCCTGCGTCTCTATAACAAGGCTATTGACATCAGCGAAGAGTATTGGGGCCGACGCTCCCGCATGGCCAAGGCACGGCTGGATATTGTGGACAGGCGCAAGGTGGAGGGTGCACGCTATTTGATGAAACGCTACCCCGACAAAATCATCCGTGAAGGTCTGCTGAAGATGGTGAACAATGCCTTCTGTAACGGACGGACGAAAGAACGCGCGCGCCCTGCACAGTTGGCATGGATTATAGACCCGAATCATCCCGAGCGGTTCTGTGACCTGCTGGAAGGAACTCTATGAGAAATGTAAAATAAAAACTATGCAACTGACAAAGAATTTTGAGATGGAAGAGTTGGTGCGGTCGGTGACTGCACAAAAGAGAGGCATTGACAACACGCCGTCCAAGAATGTGAAGGAAAACCTGCGTATGCTATGCGAGGAGGTGCTGCAACCGCTGCGCGACCGGTGGGGAGCGCCGATAGTGGTGAGCAGCGGCTATAGATGCCCGCAGTTGAACCGAGCTGTGGGCGGGGTGAGGAACAGTGACCACCTCTATGGATGCGCAGCGGACATACATGCCCTTGGCGACAAGCCGGAGGACAACGAGCGCCTTTTCCGCCTGGCAGTGAGCATGATGAAAGAAGGCACGCTCCGCAATGTGAAACAGATTATAGACGAATACCACTACAACTGGATACATATCTCGAGGCAAGACGGCCGTACGCCGAAGAGGTGCCAGGTGGTACATATTCATTAACCTTTAAACATTAAACTAACTATGGGTACATTGAAGACTACCATTACGCAAAGGACCATCCCGGGGGGTGGCAAGAAGCTCTACCCTAACATCGTGAGCTTCAAGAACATCGGAAATGACGACCTCATTGAGCGCATGATGCAGAACTCGGGCATCAACAAGGTGGTGGCCATCGCTGCCGCTGCCGCGCTGAGGCAGGTATTCACCAACTATGTGCTGAACGGTCACACGGTGCAGATTCCGCAGCTGGGTACTTTCAGCCTCTCGGCAAAGACCAAGTCGGTGGCCGACAAGGACAAGGCAGGGCCTTCCTGCATCAAGACCATAAGGATTCGCTTCACTCCGGTAGGTACTACCATGCAGGCAGCGAAGTCGGTGAAGTTCAGTAGCCTCGTTGACGACGATGTTTTGAACATGGAGTAAGATGAAGAACCATCTCTTATCTGTTATCTGTTAACTGTTAACTATTAAAATGAAATTTTAATTTTATGGCAAATTTAGGATTTTACAAGACCTCGCGTGAAGACGAGGCAACAGGCGCAAAGCGCTACACGGTGAGGCTGGTGCCTTACTCTGTGATTGATAAGCAGGCAGTGGTGGATTTGGCTCTGAAGGACAGCAATATCAACCGTCAGGATCTGGCAGCGGGCTTTGCCGCCCTGGGACAGGCTATCGAGGACTTCGTGCTCAATGGCCACTCGGTGACGCTGGACGGACTGGGCAACTTCCGTCTGACCTGCAAGACCGGCGAATGGGATGACCGCACGCAGAAGTGGAAGTCGGCCGGCAAGGAGAGCATGGACGACGTGAGCACCGACGGAATCAGGGGCGTGTATGTTCGCTTTCGTCCGTGCAAGGCACTGCGTGAGGAGATAAACCATGCCAGTTTCTTCGAGGTGACGAACACTCTGTTCGGCAAGACGAAGGGTGGCAAGCTGGACTTCAACTAATAACCGTTAACTATTCTGCATTATGGAAAAGAAGAACAAGGTATTTGTAATTATCAACGCCATTTGCACCGCGATTAGCACCATCATTGGTGCCCTCTTCCTGCACTCGTGCATTACTCTGTAATGCTCTCGCGCAGTAGTCCATCTCTATTTCCCCAGAGGGGACCCCGCCTGCGTCGTGCAGTAGGAGATTCCTCCTGCCCCCTTAAAAGGGGGTAGGAAAAGAACGCGCCCTCGGCATAGAACTTTTTCCTATTAACATCCCTAACGGGGAGGAGTTAGGAGGGGCTTGCCGAGGGCGTTTTCCGTGCAGGGTGCATGGGTAAAAATACCCAATAAACAATAACCGTTAACTATCTACTCTTACATCAGGTAATCCATATAGTTCTCTGGAGTGACAATAACTGTTGAAGCTACAGGATACGATTCAAGGAAGGATTTCGGAATCTTGGCATTTGACTTTTGGGGATTCCACTTGATTTCAAAGACATGGAAGACGCCGTCCGCCTCTTCTATGTAGTCTATCTCCTGCTGGGTTTTTGTCCGCCAGAAATAAATGTTGCAATAGTGGTGTCGATAATGATTATATTTTATGCGTTCGGATATAAAGAAATTCTCCCATAGTGCTCCCATGTCATTACGCATGTTGGTAGTGGCAAACTGTTGTATGACGGCATTGCGGACACCATTGTCATAGAAATATATTTTTTTTGCCTTCTTCAACTCGTTGCGAAGGTTGCGGCTTAATCCGTTTAATCGGAGGATAACAAAACATTTCTCCAAAAGTTCAATATATCTTTCCACGGTTTTACTGTCACTTCCTATTGTCTGGGCCAATTCATTATATGATACCTCTGAGCCAACCTGAAAAGACAATGCACGCAGCAGTTTGTCGAGCATGTCGGGTTTGCGCAAATTGTCAGTGGCCAATATGTCCTTATACAAATAACTGTCTGTCAGCATTCGCAAGAGTTCCTTCGGATCGTCGCCTTGATTTAGGATGTCAGGATAGGAACCATATATCAGTCTTGGTTCTAATCGCTTTTTAACGCCCAAAAAGCCTTCTGTCTGATAAATTTCTGCGGTGGAGAGAGGAAACATCTGATACTCGAATTTACGTCCTGTCAAAGGCTCATTCAATTGGTTGCGCAGCTCAAAAGCAGACGAACCCGTTGCAATGACCTGAACGTCCGGCATATTGTCAACAATCAATTTAAGAGACAATCCAATGTTATCTACTTTTTGAGCTTCGTCAATGACAACCAGTTTGTTTGTCCCTATAAGCATTTGCAACTCATTTAGATTGCGTTTTTCAAGGGAAGAAACTGTCTGGGGCTCATCACAGTTTAAGTAAATAGCCTTTTTATCTTGTTGCTCAATGATTGTTTTAAGCAAAGTGGTTTTGCCAACTTGCCTTGCTCCAAGAAGAATAATCGTTTTCTTCTTAAAACTTCTGTCAAGGATTTCTTGTAATAACACTCTTTTAAACATAGCATTTAGTTTTGTGTGCAAAAATAATTATTCTTCCCGAAATACACAACTTTTTTGGAATATAATCCGAAAAAGTGATGGAATTTTTGGATTGCAGTTCGAGAAAGAAAAGGATGCACGGGGTGTGTTTTCACCAATTTAAGTTTTTTTTAACAGGAAAAAGAGGCCAATTTTCGGGTGTCCCTTGTCTATAATAATAGAGGGGCATCATAAAGTCGACGTGGAAAATCCCAATAGAAGTTATTGCCTATATACATTTGTTAAAAACAATAAAATTAAAGTAATAAAAAAGGCTTTCTGTGCACAAAGAAGTCTGTGAATTGTTAATTGTAAAAAACTCTAATCAAAAAAAATGAAATTAAATTGCTGGGATAAAACTTATCCCGAAATCCCGCCTGTTACTGTAGAAAGAGAGGGTAATCTTGTCGGCGGTTTCTTTTGTCAACCACAATCAGAAGAAGAAAGTGCGGACATTAGAGGAACCAACAAGAACATCAACAAAGTTGAAGGTTGTTCTTGTAGCTGTTCTTCCCAAAATTCCCTCTGTGCGAATGTATTAGGATGTTCAACTTCCCCTCCAGGATTTCAGGAATCGGGTGAAGTTTCACTAAAAACTTTAATCCTATAAGCTATTTTTTACCAGAAAAAGCTGTCAAGCAAGGAAAAAATGGTATTTTTGCAAAGTTAAAACAAGAAAAATATGAATGTCTTTGAAAAAAAAGTGATACAAGGAGTTTTATTTCTTTTTCTTGTAAACGGAAGTATGCTTGCCCAAAAAACTGCCACTATTCAAGGCTTCATACATGACAGGATAACCAACGAAAATCTCACTGGCACAAAGGTGTCACTTATGAAGGGCGACAGTATAATTGCCACGACTACAGCTCACGCTGACTGGAGTTGGCTGGGGCGAAACGGACTTTGGCTTTTTGACATCACCTTGGATGGCAGCACAGACTATGTTTTGTTGTTTGAGAGGGAGGGCTACAACGTTTTATCATGGCCATTGAGCGAGCAATTGAAAAAGAAGCCTTTGAAAAAAGGGGAGGATCGTTACATTGGTGATATACCTATGGATAAGGCTCCAAAGACTCACGAACTCAATGGCGTTACAATCAAGGCGACAAAAGTAAAATTCTACCACAAAGGGGACACGCTTGT
>JAGCYQ010000045.1 GCA_017960765.1 Treponema sp. | reverse complement strand
GCACGTGCGGCAGAAAGCTCCCAGTTGCTTGGGAAACCATTACCGTTGGCATCCAGCTGAACCGGATTGTCATCAGTGTGGCCTTCGATTCTATATCTGAATTTGCTGATTTCGGGATCAGAGAAGAAAGTAACAAGATTAAGCAATGTATCCCTGTTTTCAGCAATGTTCAGATCTGCACTGCCCTGCTCAAAAAATGTATCGGACAGCAGTGAAATGACAAGTCCCCTTTCATCGCTTGTAACGGTGATGCGGTTTGTCTTTACATCAGGACTGAATATTGTAACGGCCTTTTTCTTTGCAGTTGCAAGCATTGTACCACGTTCTGAAGAAGGCAACGCACTTACTGTATTTCCCAAATCAGAAAGCTTACCGGGATTCAATGACTGATTACCACCGGTACGTGTGTTTGTAATTGCAGCCTGCAATGCCGCCATCTGAACTGCATCTGACTCTGAAGGATCATAAAGCATGACGAAGAAACACAACATAAGTGTAATCATATCGCCATATGTTCCCTGCCATGCGGTTGACGGCTTACCAGGCTCCTTTTTCTTTCTTGCCATAGTCTACCTCTTGCGCACTAGTCTTTTAATACTTCAGGTTCAACAATCTTCTTGTCTTTCGGGCTCAGGTATGTGAGCAGCTTTGTAGCCAAGATACGCGGGTTGTCACCAGTCTGAATTGAAAGGACTCCTTCCAGAATCATTTCCTTGGCGTTCATCTCGCGGTTATTCTGCCATTGGAGTTTCTGAGACATAGGACCGAACAGCCAGTTTGCAAGGAATGAACCGTACAAGGTCGTAACCAAAGCAACAGCCATGTTAGGACCAAGAGAACTCTTGTCTTCCAAGTTGTTCAACATACCAATCAAACCGATAACAGTACCCATCATACCAAAACCAGGGGCAAAACCAGCCCACTGGGTAACAACATTTATCCATTCCATATGGCGGGATTCAACCTGGGCCATCTCACTTTCCATAATCGCACGGATTGCAGCACCATCATGGCCGTCAACCATCAGGCGCAGACCTGAGCGAAGGAATTTATCATCCAGATCGTCAAGTCCGTCTTCCAATGCAAGAATACCTTCACGGCGGGCCTTTTCACTGAGCGCTACCATTTCACGGACAGTACGTGCTTCACCGTAATCGTACTTCTTAAAACACCGTCCGAGGATTTTCCATACACCGATGGCCTGTTCAATTGGAGCAACAATCCACAGAGAGAAATATGAACCACCAACCGTAACGAAGACAGACGGTATGTCGAAAATATCTCCCAGAGAACCACCAGAACTGAACACACCCAGCATAATCATGGCAAGACCGCCAACAAAACCTATTAATGACGCAAAATCCATTTTAGAGAAAATCCTCCCTTTTCATTACTCAGAACGGTAATGATATGACAACAGCTTAAAAGTCCGGAAACTCAAGTTAAAGAGTCGCCTATAATTCCTGATTAAATCCGCCTATCCGCTTTCGATACTCGACAATCTTGTCAACTATGTCCTGCGGTGCCTCAGTAACCACGACTTTTTTTCCAGAGAGAAGGGTCAAAGTCAGATCAGGATTCTGTTCCATACTTTCGATCTGGTGAGGATTTATCCAGTACTTTTTTCCATTCAATCTGGTTACTTCTATCATATCTTTATATAATGTACGCTATTGTAAAAGTCGTCAAGTATCTTACGCCCTTTTTGCGCACATTTTTTCCTCTTCTAACTTATCGGAATTTACAATTCCCAACTTGAGATACAAATTTTCCATATTTTTCAACAAATTATTTGAGTTTTTCCTGAAAAATTGCACAGGTATGGACATAGACAAAAAAATAGTATAAAATAGTGTAATCATTGTTCCAGAGGTAGTGTAAATGATTTTTCCACTTGAAAATCTTGTAAAATTTAAGGGCAGCATTTATGAAATCACTGTTGCAGCCAGCCGTCGCGCATATCAGCTTGCAATGGTAAAAGACCCCCTTATTGAGGAAAATGATGACAAGGTTGTAAGTCTTGCAGCCCGTCAGCTTTTCACAAACGAAGTTCAGTACAGAATTGAACAGAAAAACGAGCAATAAAACATGGATAAGAAAGGGCAAATACCGGCTATAGTCATTTTTGCCCCGACAGCTTGCGGAAAGACTGCTTTAGTCCAGAGAATTTTTGGAGAAGGCAGTCTTTCGTGTTTTAAAGGTGCCGGAGAAGTCATCAGCGCAGACAGCCAGGCCGTTTACAGATACATGGACATAGGAACCGCAAAGCCCACGGCAGAGGAAATGACATCCCTACCCCATCATCTGGTTGACGTGGTTGAACCGGACAAACAGTTCGGTGCGGGTGAATTTCTTGAGGAAGCCGACAGAATCTGCAGGGAAATCCATGCACGGGGAAAGATTCCTGTGATTGTCGGAGGAACAGGCTTTTACATAAGGGCATTTTTACTTGGACTTCCACCTACCCCGATCAGCGATCCTGTGATGCGGGAAAAAATCAAGCAAAGGTTAAGCACAGAGGGAAACGCCGCGCTATACCACGAGCTAAAGCAGATTGATTCAGAATATGCAAAAAAAATAGATTTACATGACGGCTACAGGATATGCCGTGCCCTGGAAGTATACTACAGCAGCGGAAAAACACTAAGCTCGTACATGATTCCTGTTGAAAATCGCTCAGAGTACTCATTCTGTACGATAATCCTTCAACGTGACCGGAAAGAATTATACAGCCGCATAGACCAGCGTGTAATCTCCATGTTTGAAAACGGACTCAGGGATGAAGTTGAAAAGCTGAGGCAGATGGGATACGGAAAGGACAGCCCCGGAATGAAGGCAATAGGCTACAGGGAATTTTTTGACGGAGAAAGCCAGGCCGACGCAGACTTAATCAGCAGGATACAGCACAACAGCCACCGCTACGCAAAAAAGCAGTACACGTACATGAACGGAATATCAGGCATCCAGATAAATGCAGACGACATGGGCGAAGTTGAAAATGCAATCAGCAGCTTTTGTTCACTAGAGCATTTTCCAGCGGGATGGTGATGATGAACGAAGAACCTTTGCCCAATTCTGACTCAATCCCAATCTTCCAGCCGTGGGCATCAATTACAGTCTTTACAACGGAAAGCCCTATTCCCATGCCCTGTTCCCTTCTTGAATTTGTCGCGCGGTAAAAAAGGTCAAAAATCCTCTGCAGGTCCTTTTCTTCCATGCCGATGCCGGTATCCGTAACGGAAACTACAACAGAGTCTTTTTTCTGAATGCAGCTTATTGTTATCGAATCCCCATCCCTTGTGTACCTAAGGGCATTGCTGAAGAGGTTCTCAAGCACACGGTTCACAAGATTCCTGTCCATCGGGACCTTGAGGTTTTCGTCCACATCAATCTCAGTGACGATATTCCGATTATAAACCTCTGCCGTAGATTTTGAGGAGGAGGCAAAATTTTCCAGCAGAGGCTTAAGGGAAATCGGTTCTAGGGTTTGAAGCCAGTCGGCATTATTGAGCTTAACATAGTTGATAAGGTCATTTATCATGGATTCAAGCTGATCTGCCTTTGTCTCCACTATGCCAAGTGACTTCTTTATCTCATCCATGTCGTTTACAACACCGTCTGTTATTGCCTCTGAATAACCTTTTATCAGTGCAACAGGTGTCCTAAGGTCATGGCTTATTCCCATTATGAATTTATTGCGTCTTTCCTGCTCATCCTTTAGAGAGATCCTCATGCGGTCCAGGCTTTCGGTAAGGGAGGTGATCTCGTTGCTCTTTACGCTGTGCCTGGATGACTCAAGCTTTGTGTCCAATGCACCGTCTGCGATTTTCTGGGTTTTCTGCTGAAGGAGCGTTATGGATGATGATATCGTCCTAGACAGTCTGATAATCAGCGTGATACAGAAGACTTCAAACACGAGTATGCCTATAAGACTAGGGAAAACATAGCGGTTCAATCCTCTTTTTTTCTCCGGCTTGACCTTCGAGCGGCTTATGACAATTACTTCAGGCTCATAGGAGCTCATATAACGCCTTCTTTCCATCATGGGGGCCTGCATCTGATAGTCATACTCATTGTTGGTTGAAGTTATGAATCCCCATATCTCACCGGGCGTAAGGATGCTACCTGCCTTGAGTTCCGGGATATTCGAAATTAGGACGCTGTAATCATAATAGATTGCAACCTGGACTGTAGGAGGAATGTTGTTTATCTCAAGACGTATCATTTCCCAGTCATCCTCACTCAGGTCATACTCGCCCATCTCCCTGATCTGCTTATAGCCGTTTAAAAGCCTTCTCTCGCTTGACGTTGCATAGTGGTAGAGGGGCAGCGCTATAATCGATACAAGAGGAATGAGAATTATGCCTAGAATCAGAATGTTAAGCTGTGTCCGTATCTTCATGGGACTGGGAAACCTCCTCTTATTTTTTGTCGCCCTTTATTTCTCGAACTTATAGCCCATTCCAAAAAGCGTCGTTATGAACTTTGGATGGGACGGATCTTCCTCGATTTTTTTCCTGAGCCTCTGGATGTAGACAGCAACCGCAGTAATGTCGCCGTACTGGCTTTTCCATACATGATTGTAGATTACCTCTGGCGTAAGCGACTGTCCCGCGCTCCTTACAAGAAATTCAAGGACCTCATATTCTTTTGTTGAAAGAGGAATCTTCTCCGCGCCTTTTTTAAGCACGCAGCTGTTGCAGTAAAGAGTATAGTCACCGAATGTGATCGTCTCCTCAACGGAGGCCTCTGTTGCAGAAAGACGGTTCAGTTTTGCCTGTACCCTGGCCACAAGAACCCTGGGGCTGAACGGTTTTGTCACAAACTCATCGGCACCATAGCCCAGACCGGAGATTATGTCCTCATCAGCATCACGTGCAGAGACAATTATTACAGGAATCGTTGCCTTGTACTCAGAGCGGAATTTCTTTAGGAAATCAAGACCGCTCATGCCGGGCAGGTTCAAGTCCAGAAGAACCAGATCAGGAGCATAACCCTTCTGAAGTTCTTCCAATGCCATCTCGGCAGTCTCACATGCGGAACACGTAAAGCCTGCTTTTTCCATATACATCGTCACCAGCTGCGCCATCTCGGGCACGTCTTCTACTACAAGTATCTTGCTCATACTAAAAAGAATAAACCATGTTTAAAAATAATGCCATATAATTGTTGTTATAAATTCAAAAACAAGTGGATATAACGGAATATTATTACATATATTGATTGTTACAATGCCAAAATGTAAAATAGAGTTATGGGTGAAAGGAACAAGACTAGCGATGCAATAATCCTCAACATCACGAGACAGGGAGAGAACAACTGGACGGCGACCCTGCTTTCTCCAGACTCAGGCATATTCTACGCCACGGTTTACGGAGGGCCCAAAAGCAAGCTGCGATCACTTGTTCAGAAATTCAACATCGGAAAGCTGTATTATTACGATGACAGCCAGAGGAACCTCAGGAAAATATCTGACTTTGACGTAATTTACTACCACCAGACATTCAGCACAGACATATATAAAATATGGGCGGCAAATCTTGGTGCGGAACTGGTCATAAAGACAAAGGCGGCAGGAGACTATCAGAACACATACACGCTTCTGTGTGCCTTTTTGAACGGAATCGATGCATGTGACGAAAAAGGTGCAAGACTTGGAACATTACGTTTTCTATGGCGTTACCTCAAGCTGCTTGGTGTTCAGCCGGATACATCCTATTGCGTTTCATGCTCATCACCTGTTGAAGCTGGCAACACTCAGGAAGGAAACTGTGCCACACATTATTTTCCAAATATGAACGGATTTCTTTGCGGAGACTGTCTTTCATCCTATAACCAGTCCAAGGAGAACATGAACCAGGCCCTTCCCGTCTCAAGGAATGCACTGGAATACCTCAGGGCAATAAACACTCAGACACCGGGAAAAGTAAGGGCAATGACAATCTCTGCGGATGACGCATATGACATCAAGCGCCTTGTTTACATACTCGCAGAACAGGCCGCCGGATGCAAGCTCAAGACACTCGAAAGCGGGGCACTTATCCTATAGCATGCCTCAGGGTTCAAACGCAAAATCTACAGTAAAAAAGTCCGGACTAACGGCCTCAGAATTCAGCCTGATTTCCCAATGCAGGTGAGGACCGGTTGCAAGTCCAGTTGAACCGCTCTTTGCAATCAGGGAACCTTCCTCCACAATATCACCAGGCTCCACAAGCATCTCGCTCAAATGATAGTAAAGGCTGTAAAGACCCGGCAGATGCTCGATAACGATGCTCCATCCCGTTGAATTCCTCCAGCCCGCAAGAGCAACACGACCTTTGGCACATGCAAAGACATCATTTCCCTCTGGAGAACGGAAATCAATCCCGTTATGAAGCGATGTTGAGGACCCGCCGCTTGAATATGCGTAAACCCTGCGGTCTCCAAAAAATGAGGTACGGTAATTTGAGTTGACAGGCTTGATGAATTTTGTCGTCTGGTAAACGGCATCAGCATTTATTGTTGCAAGAATCTCGTTCAGGTTCTGGATCTGATCCATACGCTGCTTTGAGTTGTCCGTCTTTATGCTTGTGTTCCTGTCATCAAGCTCGATTGTCTCCGACACGAATGTTTTGTTCATCAGGACAAACGGAAGCTTCTGTACCTCGGTGTTATTTCCGTCAACTGAATACGAAAGCTCAAGATAATATGAAGACTCATTCGTCCACCATGTTGAGAGAGGTATGCCGGTAAGCATGGTTATGGAACTAGAAGGAAGATTACTGTCTGTTGTCGGTATGAAATAAAAATCTGATTTCCTTGAGGACTTGCCGTCAATAAAGAGTGTCAGCTTTGCCTTGGGCTTTAAATCCTTTTTCAGAGCAACCGAGGCAGGACTGATTTCAAGACGCATGAACACCGCATCCCCGCTGTAGGCGATGTCATTGTACTGAATGCGCATCCTGTAATCCTGATTATAAAGAGTCATCTCCTCTGCAAAAAGACTGACTGCCGAAAAAACAAACGCAAGCAAAAGAATTATTTTTTTTATTGAACGTGCTGAATGAATCATACTCACCTTACCTTGATTTCCTTAAATCCGTCAACACCAGCTGTGCCGTCTCCATTCCGTTAAAGATATTCCTCTCCACGTGAAAAAGAATGTCTATGTCATCACCGACCTCAAAGTCCCTGTGCAGCCTCTCGCCCTCATTCCAGAAAAGGCACGGCCACTTATGCTTTCCTGTCTCGATAATAACCTTAAGGTGCTGCTTTTCTCCCTTGCCCATGATCATCGCATCAACAACAGGAACATTTCTTGACATGAACAGAAGCTGCTCGTTCTTTTCTCCAAATGGCTCAAACAAATCCTCAACAGCAAGCAGATCGGGGGTCAGGAACTGCAACGGAATCTCCGCATCAACATCATAGGTCCCTTCGCTGGAACTTTCAAGCTGAATGTCCGGTGCAAGACTTTTAATCCTTGACTCAAACTCAGGAAGCAACTCCTTCATAAAGCTGAACCCCGCCGCCGCATCATGTCCACCATGATTAAGGAAGAGATCAGACATGCGGTCAAGAAAAGCCGTGGCAGAGAATCCACGACATGAACGCATTGAGCCGACTGCCACATCATCCACAAAGGTAACGACGATTGCAGGCACATGGTACGATGTCTCAAGACGCCCCGCAAGGATACCCGTCACACCGCGGTTTATCCTTTCGTCAATAACGACACAGAGTTTTCCGTCATGATTAGAGATAGAATCCTTTGCCTGAATGAATCCATAATCCTGCGCATCCGCAGAAAGCTGTTTCCTCTGCATGTTCAGCTCGACAATTTTCCGGGCAACCTCTTCCCTCTCTTTCTGGTCCCTGCTAAGAAAAAGCTCGGCCGCAAGTGATGGTTGACCAAGACGTCCCGCCGCATTCAGATTGGAAATCAAAACCCAGCTCAGATCTGTTGAGTTGACTCTTTTTCCAAGAAGGTTCACGTCCGCCATAAGCTCAAGAAGCCCAGGCCTGACTTTTCCGGAGTTGATTGACTCAAGTGCCTTTGACACGAATATGCGGTTCTCGTTCTTCATCGGCATTATGTCCGCAAGAGCCGCCAATGCAACAAGCTGAAGGTCCTTTTCCTCCTGCTCAACCATACCTGGATTTTCACGCTTCTGGCTCTGGTTCACATAGCTTACAAAAATATTGTAGAAGCCGCCTATCTCGGTAGCCTCATGATCTCCGTACTTTGCAAGCTTTGACATTTTCTTAAGCGATGACAGAGGAAGATTTGACACACCGGGAATTATCTGTGCAACCTCCGGCCTTATGTCAAGGCAATTGAACTGTGCGGAATTTCCGAATGTATTCTCCAGAATTGAGGCAACGTTTTTTTCATCCCACACTAGAATCATCTGTCCCTGCAGGTATGCGGGAAGCCTTGTATCCATTATTCCCTTTTCTCCGGGAACCACAGTCTCCACAAGACGGCTCAGTGGAACAAGGTTACGGACCTTTACGCATTCAATTACAGTTCCTTCTTCCGTCTCCCGTGCATTCAAGAGGCACAACTCCATCTTGTACCATTTCGTACGGCTGAACCTGAGGGCACTGACAGTCTTATATGCCACGGCACAACCTGAGATATCGACAAAGGGATAACCTGACTCAGCGGTCTTTGCATCAACGATTATGGCAGGAGAAGGAAGTTCCTCAGGAGGATTGTGGTGGTCAAGGACAATGATATCCATTCCCAGTTCCGCGGCATGTGCAATCTCCTGGTTGTTGCTGATTCCACAGTCAACAGTTATGATCAGGGAACCATACTCTTTTGCAAAATCATCAACCGCAGCCATGGAAAGTCCATACCCGTCGTCACCAAGAGGAAGCCTGTACCTTACATCAATGCCTAAACTCACAAGGCCCTGATAAAGCACGGTTGTGGCAGTAACACCGTCAACATCACGGTCACCGAAAATCAGGACCTTCTCTTTTTCTTCTGCGGCCTGAAGAATCCTGTCAACGGCATCCTCCATCGAATTGAACAGAAAAGGATTGTGCTGGAAACGCAAATCTCCCTCAAGATAATAAAGCAGATCATGACCGCTTTTTATTCCACGGCGTACAAAAATACTTGCGGCAAGAGGATTGATTCCAAAGCGTTTAGTCAGTTCTGAAACTTCACTTTTTGAAATTTCTTTTTTTACCCACTCGGAAACTATTTTATTTCCTTCAAAATTAATTTTTTCTCCTGGAGTTTTTCTCCTGAATATGTTACGGCATCAGAAAGGGCTGTCATTCCGGCATCCAGAGACTTCTGATCCCTGGCATACACATCCATGATTTTTTCTCCTTTCTTGACAAAGTCACCCTGTCTTCTTGCAAATATGATTCCAGAATCAGGGTCAACCGCATCTGAGGTTTTGTTTCTTCCGACTCCAAGATGAATGCACGAAATACCGGTTTTATATGCGTCAATCAAAAGATAACCGTCTTTTTCCGCCTTGAATTCCGCATGATATTCTGAACGCCTCTTACCCAGATTTGCCATGAGGGAATCAGGATCAGCACCCTGCTCCCTTACGTTCTCAAGGAATACTTCAAGGGCCTTTCCTGACTCAACTGCCTTCTTGCAAAGGGTTACGCCTTCCTCAACACTGGAGGCTTTTCCGCCAAGATACAGCATACGGCTTCCAAGGGCATAGGTGAGCTCCATTACATCATCAGGGCCATTTCCCTGAAGGCATTCAACGGTTTCCTCAACCTCAAGATAATTTCCGGTTTTGTTTCCCAGAGGACTTTCCATATTTGTAAGAAGCGCAACTGCTTTTTTTCCAAGCTCCTGAGAGGTCCTTACAAGAGACAGGGCAAGCTTCTCTGCCTCCTCCTCGTTTTTCATGAAGGCACCCTTACCGAACTTGACGTCGAACACAAGGGCATCAGAACCTTCCGCAACTTTCTTGGACAAAATAGATGCTGTGATAAGCGGAATGCTTTCTACAGTTCCCGTTACATCACGCAGGGCATACATTTTCCTGTCGGCCGGAGCGATGTGCTCAGTCTGTCCCATCATGGCATATCCGTTTTTTGAGATATAGTCAGCAAATGTGGCAGGATCAAGGTGGACATTATAGCCTGAAAGGGACTCAAGCTTGTCCAGTGTGCCGCCCGTATGACCAAGGCCTCTTCCGCTCATCATCGGGACCTGAAGCCCGCATGCCGCAACAATCGGTGCAAGTGGAATACTTATCTTGTCTCCTACACCGCCGGTTGAATGCTTGTCAACAAAGGGACCTGTAAGACAGTCAATTCCAAAAGAGCGCAGGTCGATTACATCCCCGGAATGAAGCATGCAGTCAGTGAGATATGATGTTTCCTGAAAAGTCATGCCGTTAAAATACACAGCCATCATAAATGCAGACATCTGATAATCCGGAATCGAGCCGTCGGTATAGCCGTTCACCATGAATGCGATTTCTTCTCTAGTCAGTTCCT
Organism: Treponema sp.; assembly: GCA_017960765.1. Classification (GTDB taxonomy): domain Bacteria; phylum Spirochaetota; class Spirochaetia; order Treponematales; family Treponemataceae; genus Treponema_D. The sequence continues at coordinate 29,518 of JAGCYQ010000045.1, read as the reverse complement.
GCGGCAAGGTTGATGTGCTGCCCCGTTTCTTAACAATGATATCAGCTGCCCTCATCTATAAATCCTCCTGTATATTCCATAAAGTATACTCCATCGTTTTTGTTAATTCAACAGTTTTTTTTTCCCCCCCACATTATATATATAGTGTCACACATGGCATTTTTAACAATTTTTTTGAAAATTTCTCCAAATTTCTGCTATGCCAAAAAAGTTAGGGCTTACCTACAAATTTACACAAATTCCCACAGGGTGGTTGACAAATCTCTGGAAAATCATTATAAATTATGCCCATTTTTAGAAAAAATACTCATTGACTAATTTTTTCTTTTTTTCTATAATGTTCTCATGGATTCTCAATCAGCACAGGCGTTAGCAAAAGCCCAGGCACTTATCGAGCAGGGTGATTGTGTACAGGCAAAAACAGTTTTAGAAGACGCACTACCAGCTGATCTTGACAACGAGGATCTTAGTACCGCAATCAGTTTCTGTGCTTTTTGGAATGAAAATTTGGAAGACATGCAGAAAATGACTGCAATTGAACAGGGTGAACTCCTTATAAGTCAGTGGAACCATTTCATCGTGCTTATAAACAAGTTTTCAAACCCCAATGAATTGACTCTGTATGCCTTTAAAAAGGGCATTTACACCAGAGCCTTAGCAAGCTTCATGGAAGCCGATGACGAGAATGACCCTAAGATGCGTGCTGAACTGTGCAGGAAAAAGGGTCTGTGTAAAAAACGTCTTGGAGATTACGAAGAAGCCCTTGAGCTGCTGAATAAGGCAAATTCAGAATTCTCAGGACAGTCTGTAATTCTTGCAGAACGGGCTGACTGCTACGATTTGTGCGGAGAGACAAAGCTGGCAAAAATCCTTTTCAGGGAAGCATTTTTTCAGGACCCGGAAAGCATTGAGCTGGACAACCTTGATTCTCCTCTGATAAGGGGATTGATTGACCGCGTTCAGCAGGAGGGATACACCGGACGTCCACTTCATGAATGGATTGGACCATACGGCATACTTCTGGGAGTCTTCAACATAAAGAGGCCCCTGAGGTCACAGGAAGTAGGAAGGCTTAAACAGGACATATACGCCAAGGAAAGTGAGAACAAGGATCCTGCGAATGACAGTGAGATAATTGTTCCAAGATTGATGAATCTTTATCTTTGGTTATTGGATTACTATTTACTTTCGAAGGAAAGCATAAACAAGATCAAAGAGCTGCTCTTAAAAATCAAGCTTTTGGATCCTGATATCTATAAAGAGTATTTTAGTCTTAACGAGCAAAAAAGCCGCTGAGAGAATACGGCGGAATAAATATATATCATAGGAGTTTTTTATGTCTGAAGAACTTGAGAATTCAGTGCGGGAGATGCTGAAAGAAGAAACTTGGACTCGTGTTGGAATTAGCGGTTTTACAAAGAACAACCTGACGGAATTGTCTCAAATTCTTGAGCGTACCTATAACGAAAACCAGGAAGATATGATCAAGGAGATCTGTGACAAGCAGCTGGAGAACACAAAGAACAGCATTGTCGCACTCTATCTTTCCGGAATGATAGCTCTTAAATCCCGTTCACTGGATAACAGTTGCCTCATCACTCTTGTTGATATTTTTGAAAAGAACCACAAGGAGCAGTTGATTGAGCAGCTGTGTAACTCAATTCTGGAAGAAGAACCACAGAATCTGTTTGCACTCAGAAAGCTGGCAGAATACTACAAGAACAACAATGACGACAAGGTCTGGGAGCTTTACGAGAAAATCGTAAAAAATGACTCTGAGGAAGCGGACATCGCAAAGATTCTTGCTGAAAGATATGAATCACAGCAGAATGAGAACGCCGCAGTGAATTTTTACAAGAAAGCCATCGGCCGTTTCATAAACGCAAAGAATTTCGCAGCAGTAAAGGAAATCTGGTCAAAGCTCATCACACTCAACTCAGACAACCTTGCACGCGAGAACGACTTTTTCTTCTCAACACAGAAAAAGATTGCAAAGACAATCAGCGAGGATAAGTCTGTCGTACTGATGCAGGAACTTTATCAGCATTACAGGAATTCAAGCGACTGGACCACGGCTATAAAAATCCTTAAGCTCATCCTTGAGATTGACAGCAAGGACGCATGGGCAAGAAAGGAACTTGTTGAATGCTACCGTGAAAAATATGCAGACCGCAGCCACCTGGAGGATTACATCAAGTCATCAAACTTGAGCCAGTCATTCCGCAACGTATTTGAGGCTATCAGCGATTTTGAGAAGCATATCGCATTCGACGCAGGAAACTTCGTATACCACAGGACATGGGGTGTAGGAAAAATCGAAAGCGTTCAGGGTGACACATTAAAAATCAACTTCGGTAAAAAGACAGGCAAAAAGGACATCAGCCTTAAGATGGCAGTAACAGCCCTTCAGCCGCTTCCAAAGAACCATATCTGGGTCATCAAGGCCACACATACAAAGGCTGACCTTAACCAGCGCGTAAAGGCAGACGTAGCGGGAACACTCAAGACCATCATCAAGAGTTTTGACAATGCCTGTGACGAAAAGAAAATCAAGCAGGAGCTCGTACCCGCAATCCTTACACCGGGAGAATGGACCAGCTGGCATTCAAAGGCACAGAACATTCTGGAATCTGACAATACATTTGCCGTTACACCGACAAACATCAATCAGTACATGGTGCGTGACCATGAGCTTACACCGGAAGAAAGACTCGGCAATGAGTTCAAGGCAGAAAAGCAGTTCTATCCGCGCATCGACATACTCTTTCGTTACGTAGAGAATGATGACATTGATTCTGACAATGAGATATTTGCAGAAATGTTCAACTACTTTGCAAACTTCCTTAAGTCAATCAACTCAAACGATGATGAATTTGACAAGGTTGTAGGATCATATCTTATTACCCGCTATATCTCTGAGCAGCCAAGATTCAAGGATTACACCTGCCCAGCCAAGTTCACTTTTGCAGAATTCTACGAAGAGATTTCAGAGGCAAAGAAACGCCGCGATATTTATGTAAAGCTCAAGAACAAGCAGTTGAAGGAGCTCTACTTAAGATACATAAAGGAAAATGTATCTGAATGGCAGGAAGAGTATGTGCATCTTTTCCCGATTGCACTGAAAAAGGAAATCCTTGACACTCTTCTTAAGAACGGAAAGCAGGACATGCTCAAGAAACTTGTCAAGAAAAGCTTTGACGAATACAAGAACAATCGTGATGCGGTTATTTATTTCTTTGCCAACAACCGTGAGGATGACTGGTACAAGGAAGCCGACATTCCTTACGAAAAGCAGCTTGTAACACTCATCAACATAATTTCAGTATGTTTCCGTGAGGTAAAAAATCACGTAAATACAACTGACAACAAGAAAACAATCAAGCAGGCCAATGCCCTTCTCTTTGAGGAAAAGACAGATAAGGGACCTAAGAACAACGTGCTTGATTATATCATGGACAAGGATGTGGAGACCATTTCCAGAATGTTCACTCTTGTAAATGACAATCTTGGAGAAAAGGATACCTCAGCTATTGAACCAAAGTACAGGGATAAACTCAAGGCAGAAATCCTTGGCAAATATCCGGACTTCAAGTTCCAGGAAGCAGAGATCAAGCAGGAAGTTCAGAAGGGTCTTATGGTTACTGCAAAGATGCTTGATGTCAAGAAGGCCCACGCTGAAAAACTTGAAAAGGAAATCCTGCCTCAGATTGCAAGGGAAGTCAGCGAGGCAAGAGAAAAGGGCGACTTGAGTGAAAACGCAGAATACGATGAGGCAAAGAAGGCACAGCGTCTTGCAAACGATGAACTCAACCGCCTTAAGAACGACCTGTCACAGGCAATCACATTCGATCCTGCAACAGTTGATACACATGCCGTTTCTTTTGGAACAACAGTAACATTCAGGGACAACATCGCAAACAAGGACGTAACATACACCATTCTTGGACCATGGGAATCAGACCCGAACCAGGGAATCATCTCTTACCTGTCTCCTCTTGGTGAACACTTGCTTGATGCAACAGTTGGTGAGAACCGCACGTTCAGCATCAACACAAACAGTTACAACCTTACTGTTACTTCAATTGTTCCGGCAAAACTGTAATCTGCATAAAAAGCGGGCAGCCTAAAAAACTGCCCGTAAATTCATCAGGAAAACTATGGGCATCAATCCTAGCTCTTTTACCAAACTTTCAGAACACATAGGTTTTTTCTCGCACAGGACAAACGTCGGTCTGGTAGAGGCTGAAGACGGTCTATATTTAATTGATTCAGGTGATTCGGAACAGGATGGAAAGGACATAGTAGATTCTTGCAGGGAACTCTTTCCTGATAAAAAGATAAAAGTCATACTTAACACACATTCACATCAGGATCACTCAGGCGGAAACCATTACATTGCAGAAACCACAGGTGCTGAGACCTGGTCAAGCAAGAAGGAAGCTGACATCCTAGCAAATCCTGATTTCATGAGCGTAATCTACTGGGGAGCCATCTGCTTTGACGACCTTAAGGCACAGGGGTTTATCCCGGAAAATTCAAATGCCGTACAGAGATTTTTAGCAGAAGAAACAATTAACCTGGATGACAAGATATCACTTAAATGCATTTCTTTACCAGGGCATTATTTTGGACAGATGGGATATCTCATTTCCGACAAGGCCGACGGTCAGTCTGTTTTCTTTCTTGGTGACTCATGCTTTGGAAGCCAGATGCTGAAAAAATACTGGATTCCCTATATGCTGGATCCACAGATGTTCAGGAAGTCAATTGAAAAGATAGAGTCTCAGGATGCTGACTTTTATGTTCCAAGCCATGGTGAGTCATGCGACAGAAAAAGAATCCTTGCAATAACGGAATTAAATTCCCTTGTGACATTTGAAACCGAAAGCCTTTTGCTCAACATATTGAAAAACGGTCCTGCCACCCACGAAACCATATTAAAGAAAGCCGCAGATTTTGCAGGATTAAACCTTAAGCTGAGCCAGTTTGTCCTGATAGGAACAACATTCCGCTCATATCTTTCAAGCATGGCAGACAGAGGACTTGTAAGCTACAGGATGGAAGACAACCAGATGTTCTGGTGCATCAAAGACTAGCGTCTTAAAGACAATTCAAATTGAATTACAGCCCGTCAACTATCTGAACACCGGCAGAAGCACCTATACGGCTTGCACCACATTCAATAAGCTCAAGGGCTTCTTGTGTGGAATGAATTCCTCCGCTTGCCTTTACACCCATGTCAGGTCCAACTGTTTGACGCATGAGCTTTACGGCACTGACAGTTGCACCATTAGGAAGAAGAACTCCTCCCTCCCCCTTTACAATGGCAAATCCAGTTGAAGTCTTGACAAAATCAAAGCCTGCATTTTTTGCACAGAGACATGATTGAACTATTTCCTCATCATTCAAAAGGCATGTTTCCAAAATCAGCTTTGTAACGATTTTTTCACCGTTAATTGAATCAGACAAGGAATTCACATACTGCTGAATTTCTGAAAGTTCCTGCTCAAGTTTATTCCATTCATGAGCCTTTACAAGAGAAAGGTCATTTACAAAATCAAGTTCACGGGCACCATCGGCAACCACAATTCTTGCCTGCGATTTTTTTGATTCAACACCACCAGCACCAAGAGGAAAATCAATTACAGTGCAGACCTTAGTTTCGGTCTCTGATAAAATTGAATATGCCGTCTTGACATGAACAGGATTTACACATACGGATGCAAAACCATATTGGCCAGCAGTAATACAGAAATCCTTGATCTGTTTTTCAGTAGCAGTTTGAGACAGCAATGTCTGATCTATCATTCCGGCAAGCTCATTTTTTTTCATGGCAATCATAACACATCCTTACACTTAGAGAATTCCGCACCGATTGTATTCATCACTTCATAGAACCGCGGGAAACTTACGGCGCAACATTCAGCATTCTTAACGGTAACTGTCATACCATCTGGAAGCCCCAGGCCAAAACATGCAAGGCTCATTGCAACACGATGGTCATTATAGCTTTCTACCTCTCCACCATGAAGCGCAAAGGCTGGATTTGGATTTCCGTCCGGGAGAACAGGTGAATGTCCGTGAATCACCATGAAATCCTCACCCTCCTCCACAACGGCACCAAGTTTTTCAAGTTCACTCTTCAGGACCTTAATGCGGTCTGTTTCCTTTCTCCTGCATACGGCAATGTCCTCTATGCACACTGTACCCTCGGTAAAACATGCGGCAACGGCAAGTGCACAGATGGCATCCGGATAACCAGATAGATTTACATGAAGCACTCCACCGTCAAGTTTCTCCGTGCTCAAACGATTCTTACCCGTAACATGAATCTGATTATTTTCCTTGTCCCAGTTTATGTCAGCTCCAAGAGATTTCAGGACCTCAACTATGGCATCATCTCCCTGAGTACCGCTTCCGTCAATGTTCTCTATGCATGTTTCTCCACCCGAAATGAGAGCGGCAACAAGAGGAAATGCAACAGCTTCCCAGTCGCTTGGTACAGTACAGTCAAATGAATCTATTTTTGACGGAGCCGTGACCTTAATATGCTTGAAGTCAGAAGACATTTCTACTGTTGCTCCGATTTTCTCCAGCCACTTCTGGGTCATCACAAGATATGGAGTTTCCTTTGGATCGCTTAAATTGATTGTAAGCGGCTTGTCCATCCTCAATGCCGCCATCATAAGACCTGATATGTATTGGCTTGATGCAGTTCCATCCGTGTTTACGGTACAGCCAGATTTAACAGGTCCCTGAATTATAAGAGGACAATTTGCGCTGCCTGGAATTGCAGTAAATGCATTAGCGCCCATCTGACAAAGTACGTCGGCAACATGCGCTACCGGTCTTTTCCTGATGCTCTCATCCCCGGTAAAAACCGACCAGCCTTCAAAAGTAGAAGCAATGGGAGACAAAAAATACAAGAGGGAACCAGAGTTTCCGACATTTACAACATCATCAGGCAAATGAATCTTTTTACCCGCACCCTTAACAAACCAGTCGCTTCCAGGCTCACCTTCTGTAGAAAGATTCAACTCCACCTCTGCTCCTATAAGAGAGAGTGCACCTGCTGTGCTAAGGCAGTCTGCACTTGGAAGAGGATTGTGGATTTTAGATACGCCATCGGCAAGAGATGCAAGAATGAGCGCCCGGATGGTATGAGATTTTGACCCCGGCACAGTAACAGTACCAGAGAGTCTGTGTTTACTTGAACAGATATTCATGCATTCATTCTAACATAAAAAATCAGGCTTTTCAACACAGAAATTCTATTCAAGCTTGTTCGGAACTATGATGCTGTGGATTACAACATTCTTTTCCTTTGCAAGTGACATCACAGTGTCCTCGGTTATTTTTTTTGTTCCCTTTGGCACAGGATGTGGCTCGGCATCTCCTATGAGCACAATGCATTTTTCCGCATCCTCACGCCACGGATAATATTCCAGGCCTGCATAGAGGGCTTCATACACCGCCTCAGGGACATCTCCGCCTTCGTTTCCGTGTATGGTAATTGAATTAAGATTAGACTTGAAGCTCTGCACGTTTTCCGTAAAGTCAAAGAATTTCACAGGAAGTCCGTTTGTGTAATAATCGTCGTTGTAATCGCGGTACAAAAGAAGGCCCAGCCTTGCACTTCCGAATTCCTGAAGCTGAAGCACAAGTTTTGGAATCCATACTTTTTGAAGAGCCTCCAGATCATCCTTCATGCTTCCTGTGGTGTCCAGTGCAAAGACTACATCTACTTTCATCTTTGATTTTACACTGTCCAGAAGATTCTGCAGGTCAAACGGCAATGTCCTCGGTCCTTTTGAATAAACCATCTTGCCGTTTCCTTTTTTTGCAATTTCCTTGAATTTCTCTGCAGCTATAGGACTATAGTCATCGGTGAGCTCAACTTCGATTTCTTCCTCATCAACTTCTTCTGTTTCATCCAGGACCTGTCCGTCAGTTACAGTTTCATTCTGGTATATGAAGTCAAACATAAATGGATTGTCCTGCCATTTTCCTGTATAGTCGGCATATTTTTTTTCAAATGTACGGATATTAATGAATGTACCCTTTGAGATTTCTACAGTACCATTCCTGCTCCAGGGATATCCGTAAACCATTTTTCTTGGAATGTAAATCAGGAAACAGTCCCCTAACCTGTCTGTGTGAACTACAGTTGAAGAAATCAGGCTGTAGCGGGATGAATCAGAATCGAGTTTTTTTCCGTCAAGCAAACGAATCTCATCGCCGTTGAGAGAATTATATTTTTCTGCACGGTATGCATAATTTGTTTCCTTTCCCAAAGGATCCTTTGTAGTCTCAACCAGAAGAACGGACTGCATTCCGCTCTTTTTGCGCACATAGAGGTTAAAGCCATCGGTGGAAGTTCCTATCGACCTGCCGGAATTCCTTTCGATAAAGACGTCATCAGATGTAATTGTAAGATCCACAGCAGAATTCTTTGCAGATGATTTTTGTGCAAAGGCAGATCCCGCAAACAAAAGCGACATGATTGAAATAACAACGATACATTTTTTATTCATATAATTCCTCCCAAATACTTTTTATTATTATCGACATAAATAACTGTTATTCTGAACCTGGCCTCTTTCTGAGAAGTGAAAAATAAATCGGTCCGCTTCCCTGTGTTTTATGAGGCAAAAGATGATATCCACATTCAGTTTGCAAGGCGGCTTCAAATATTTCTTCAATTCCATTTATTCCAGGACATTTATCCTGAAGAGACTTTAGGTTATCTACAAAAATTGAATGAATCTCTTCTTTTGGAACAAGATTTACATCATCAAACTTTTTAAACAGCCTTGATACAACCTTGTCATTTTCTTCCGGTGAAAGTGCGCATGTTGAATAAAGCAGATGACCTCCGCTTCTTAAAAGCCTCCATGCACATGACAGAAGTGACCACTGTTCCATGGAGAGGGTTTTAATTCTGGCAGGAGACCATTGCTCAAGATATTTTTTATCCTTTAAGACATGACGCTCGCTTGAGCACGGGGCATCCAGAAGAATTGAATCAAAACAGTCGGTTATTTTCCTGCACCATGTTGAACCGTCACTGCATTTTACCTGAATCCGTTTTGAAATTGACTCTGGAATTGATTCGGAGATAACCTTGGACAAACGTGCTTTTCTTTCCGGTGAACGCTCATTTGACGTGAGGATTGCATCAGGTGAAATATTGGCAGACAGAACAATTGTTTTGCCTCCTGGAGCAGCACATAAATCAAGCACATCCTTTGCATCATCAAGCGGCAGGCATAGTGCGGCACAAACACTTGCAGAATCCATGAAATATGGCCTGCATTCCGGGTATTCAACCTGAACGTATTTCGGATCCAGAAGAAGTGCTTCCTTCAGCTCATTCCAGCTGTCTTCAAAAAGAGAAGAATAATAATCCTCAAAACCGAGTGAGCCTCTTTTATTATTGCTTTCCGTTTTTTTACTCAAGATCAATTTCCCTGCACAAAATATTTTCTATAAAAATCCATTCCCTCTTTTTTTGCCTTGTTGAACTGTTCAATTCTTTTTTGCTCTGTGCCAAGCTGTTCTTCCATTGTTGCCTGAACAATCTTCTTTTTTCCATCTTTGACAATCAATTTAAGGATACCTGCATTCAGTTTATACTCAAGGACTTTTTTCTCTGCATCACGTAATCTTTCATAAAAGTTTTTATCCTTTGCGGCATGTTCAAGAAGATTTTCTGCAACTTTTCCAAAAAGCTTTTCACTCAGCATTATTACATGGACACCTGCTTCTATCGCCTGAATCGCAGCTTTTTCCGGGGGATAACCGTTATCTGCAAGCGCCCCCATGAATATGTCATCGCTGATAACAAGTCCTGTAAAACCAAGCTGACCTTTAAGCTTATCCGTTACCCATATCTTGCTTAGGCATGCAGGAGATGAATCAACCGCCGGAACCCTGGCATGTGACATCAGGACACTGGAAGGATTTGATGAAAGAATGAAATAGAACGGAATAAGAAATTCATATTCAATTCTTTTGGCATCATAATCAATCTCCGGCAAGCCTGTATGAGGATCCACGCTTGTGTTGCCTGGGAAATGCTTGAGAACTGCATTTATTCCGTTTGACTGATACGCATTGACAGCGGCCATCGTATAAACTATTGAATTAGGAATGTCACCATAGGAACGTGTATCAAGGAAATCTTTGTTTTCTTCGCTTAATGATTCTGCAACTGGAGCAAGATTCATGTCAAAACCGATTGCCCTCATCTGCCTTGCCTGAATCGAATACAATTCCTTTGCCTGTGACGGTGTCAGTGTCTCACTAATCTTTTGAGCGGAAGGAAGTGTGCTTGAAAGAGAACGAAGACGGTTTACAAGACCGCCCTCCTGATCAACTGCAAGATACGGACGTAAGATTGAATTATCATCGCAATATTTCTCGATTGAGGAAACAAATGAGATGCTTTCCTCGATTGTGTCTCCAAGATTATATGCAAAGAACAAGGCGCCACCGGGAACAAGAGGCTTTTTGTCGTCTGTATATTCAACAGCATAATAATCCTTGTTTCCCTGAATGTTTACAAGAAAAATCTGAGATATGGCCTGTTCCTGCGGAAGTGAATCCAGATATTCCTCAAGACATCTGTCAATATCATCTTCCTGTGCATTCAACAAAAAAGACGGGAATAAAAACAAAACGGCAAAAAAAATCAAAACACTTTTTTTCATAATCTTTTCAGCTTGAAGTTACAGTTTCTTTGCTCATTACCTTTTGAAAACTCTGGGAAGTTACGACATCGTCTGAAGCAATCTCTTCCTGATGCTGATACTCATTTTTCCATGCTTCGTATTTCTTTTCCTTAAGTTTTTCAAGGACCTTTACTTTTTTCATTGCCTCACGGACAACCTCGCGCTTTTGTTCCGCTATCATCTCAAGCTGAACCAATTCCGCAAGCAGGGCATCCTTTCTTTGATCAAGATAAATGAAGAAATCCTGTGTCTGTACATGAAGTGAAAAATCATTTGTTGAATCTGCGGCTTTTGTGGCATTGAATTTTTGCGCAGCGACTGCCTTTAGCTGATTGTTTACGTTTGCAATCTGGGCATTGACTCTTCCAAGCTCCATCTGGGCCTGGTCAAGTTCAAAATTGCGGAGGTCAAGGATTTTTTGCAGTGAGTAGGAAAACTTTTTCACCGCTCACCACCTTACTTTGCCAGAATATCAAACTTCGGATGAGCATTGGCAGGGCTTTCCACGTATTCCTCTTTTGGTATTGTAATTCCGCTAAGTTCCGAAAGCCTGTTAAGAGTGTCTTCCATGGTCAAGTGTTCATTTGTTTCCTGGCACAAGAACTCTTCAATTTCCTGATGCTTGTCGATTGCCTCATCAATTTCAGGTGAATTGCCTTTCTGATATACACCCGCAAGAATCATTTCTTCCTGCTGTGAGTAATCTGCCATCCATTTCTTTACTCTGGTAACGGCCTTTAATGTCTCAGGTCCCGATACTCTTCTGCTAAGACGAGAAATACTTGCCTGTACATCTATTGCCGGATAATGCTGCTTTGCCTGAAGTGCGCGGCTAAGAACAATATGACCGTCCAATGTACCACGGACTTTATCTGTTATAGGCTCATTCAAATCATCACCGTCAACAAGGACAGTATAGAATGCCGTAATCGTTCCCTTGGCATTTGTTCCTGTACGCTCCAACAGCTTTGGAATCATATCGAATACAGAAGGAGGATATCCACGCTGTGCAGGAGGTTCACCAGTTGCAAGACCGATTTCTCTCTGTGCATGGGCAAAACGTGTCACGTTGTCAAACATCATCATGACGTCATTACCCTGATCGCGGAAATATTCTGCTATGGCAGTACATACATAAGCTGACCTGAGGCGTGCAATTGAAGGTGAATCACTTGTTGCGACAACAACTACAGAGCGCTTGAGGCCTTCTTTACCAAGATCAATATTCAGGAAGTCATTTACCTCGCGTCCACGTTCTCCAATCAAACCAATTACATTTATGTCTGCGTTTGTGTTGCGTGCTATTGTTCCTAAAAGCGTACTCTTACCGACACCAGAACCTGCAAAGATACCGATGCGCTGGCCTTTACCGACAGTAAGAAGTCCGTCGATTGCACGTACACCTGTTGTAATTCTTTTATTGATAGACTTTCTTTCAAGTGGATTTGGTGCTGACGCGAGTGCAGGATACATTGCCCTGGGAAGGATGTCTCCCTTGCCGTCAAAAGGACGTCCTGTTGCATCGATTACACGTCCCAAAAGGCCTTCTCCAACAGGAACCTCAAGGACATGACCGGATGCTGTAACCTGGGCGCCTATCTCGATTCCGTTTGTATCGCCGTATGCCATGAGTCTTACAGTTGTATCCTCAAGACCCACGACCTCTGCGGTCAATGATGTTTTTTCACTAGGGATTTCTATTCTACAGATTTCACCGACAACACAGCGGGGACCGTTGCTTTCTATCATCAGTCCCCTTACGGCAGTAACTGCACCTGTGTATTTGATTGTGTCGGTTGAACGAACAGCGTTTATATATTTGTCAAAAAAAGATTCCATACCCCACCCTCACGTTATGGATTATAAATCAGGATTCGGTACCTCTGACTTGTTGACTGACTTGATTGGTGAAATACCAAGAATCTTAGTCTCAAGCTCACCAAGCTGGCTGGAGATACGTGCATCGATTGCACCGAAGTCTGTCTCGATGATACATCCGCCGCGATCGACTGAGCTGTCCTCAACAACAGAGATGTTGCGGATATTCTCGACCTGACTGATAAAGTCCTTGATATGGTCTGTCGTAAGCTTGACGTCTGCCATGTTGACACGAAGAATAACATCACCGCGTCCCTTGACTTTCTTAAGAGCCTGAACAACGTTTGCCATGATAACGCTCTTCTGATTGTCGCTCATGATCTTTACGACCTTGCGTGTCATAAGGAGAACAAGGTCAACAATCTGACCTTCTGTCTGATTAAGAATGTCCTGTCTCTTATCCTGAACAGCCTCAATCATTTTATGAAGTCTTTCAACCAGGCGTTCTGCTTCCTGATTTCCAACCTGATATCCTTCCTCATGACCTTTGTCAAAGCCGTCTTTCTGTGCCTTGTCGAAAATGCGCTGCTCTTCATCATGGGCAGACTTCAATATCTGCTCTGCTTCTGCCTTGGCCTTAGAAACTACATCACCGGCTTCCTTTTCTGCATTGTTCTTGATTACAAGGGCCTGGTCACTTTGTTTCTTGACTTCGTTGAATGCTGCACTCTCGGCATTTTTTATAATGCTGTCGGCATCAGACTGGGCCTTTGCAAGCATCTGGAGTTTTTCCTGCTCCCACTTCTTGGTAAACTCTTCTGCTTCACGACGCAATTGGTCTGCAGTCGGACCTGTGTATTCAGGAACTTCCTCCACTACCTCTTCAACCGGAGGAATAAACTCCTTTGTGAGCTGTAGAGGTATTGTTTCGTTCTTTAAGTTTATCTGGTTTGGTCTGAATACTGTCTGTGCCATAACTAACTCCTATTAAAACTCGTGCTTTAGTTGATGTACTCGTCACCGTCACCACGTGCGATAACAATTTCACCAGAATCCTCAAGACGACGGATTACGCTAACAACTTTCTGCTGAGCTTCTTCAACATCTTTGAGACGTACAGGTCCCATGTACTCCATGTCTTCCTTGAGCATGCTGGCCTGACGTTTAGACATGTTACGGAAGATCTTATCCTGAACTTCTGTATCAACAGATTTAAGTGCCTTTGCAAGCTGCTGACCGTCAACTTCACGCAACACTTTCTGAATGTCGCGGTCGCCGATCATGACAATATCTTCGAATACGAACATGCGCTTCTTGATTTCTTCTGCAAGTTCCGGATCGTCCTCTTCCAATGTCTCGATGATTGCCTTTTCGGAAGAACGGTCGACAAGGTTCAAGATTTCTACGATGCTGTCTACACCACCAGCTGCCGTATAGTCTTCGCTTGACAATGTTGAAAGCTTCTTTTCAAGAACACGCTCAACTTCACGAAGAACATCAGGAGATGTACGGTCCATGGTAGCAAGACGCTTTGAAACCTCTGGCTGAATCTCATCCGGCAGGTTCTGCAGAATGATTGCGGCCTTTGGAGGCTCAAGATATGCAAGAATAAGTGCTATTGTCTGCGGATATTCCTGCTGTACGAAGTTCAACAAGTGTGCAGGGTCTGTGCGGCGGATAAAGTCGAACGGACGAACCTGAAGTGAACTTGTCAAACGGTTGATGATGTCTATAGCTTTCTGGCTTCCCAAAGATTTTTCGAGCAATTCACGGGCATAGTCGATACCACCAGTGGTGATAAAGTTCTGTGCCTGCATGAGTTCCTGGAATTCTTCAAGAACCTGTTCCTTGAAGTCCGCATCAATGGTCTCAAGACGTGCGATTTCAAAAGTGAGTGTCTCTACTTCATCCTCACGAAGATGCTTCATTACTTCTGATGAAACATCACTACCCAATGCAACCAAGAAAATAGCAGCCTTCTGTCTTCCAGTTAGATTTTTATAATCCCTGGTACTACCCTTCTTTTTGGGAGAAGAACCGTTCAACTGCTTAAGCGGTTGCTTTATGCTTGATGATGACTTGCCTTCTTCTTCTGCCATATACTACTCCTCCATAAGCCAGGTGCGGATAAGCATTGCCACGTCTTCCGGATGTTCCTTTGCCATGGCGATTGCATTTTCCTGCAGCTCTGCACGTCTTCTCTCTTCCACTGACAGGGTAACTTCCATTCCCTGTTCCTTGGCATCCCAAAGAGCCTGTTCCCTTTCCTGCTGCTGACGGCGCAACAGTTCTTCCTCGCGGAGTCTCTTGCGTCTTTCGATTTCCTTTGAAATAAGACGGAATATGATGAACAGTACCAGAACAATTGCAATGCCGATAAGCACGAACATTATTGTGCGCTTAGTATTCTCGGATTTGATGAGCCTTGCATCCTCTTCACGGAACTGCTCTGTCCTGTCAATCTTGATATTTGTTACCTCAACTGAATCACCGCGGGCGGCATTGAATCCCACTGCATTTTTAACAAGGCGGGTAACCTCTGCCAATTCTTCATCACTGATTCCATAGTATTCCCTCAAGTAACCACCGCTTGGAGAACGTTTGATTTTTCCCTTTTCATCATACTGAGGATAATCCCATGTACCGTCGATGTTGACGGAAATTGTTACACGGTCGATTGTCGGACTCTTTGTCTCTGAATAATGCTCCTCGTTGAGGGCATAGTTAATCTTTGCTCCCTCTTCCTTTGTCTCACCAATGACATTTGACATGTCACTGTAAACAGGAGGATTCTGACCTTCAATTCCTGCAGGGCCCTCTGGATTGTAACCTGTGCCTGTCTGGGACTTTATTACGGTCTCCTCTGACAGTTTGAGGCTTTCCACCGTGATGCTGTCGTCATATACTGTATTTGGATTGTCGTCCTTGATGTTGATACCGCTGTATTTCTTTCCGTTACTTTCCCTTTCAGACATATCCATATCAATCTTCATGTTTGCGATTCTGACACGATCAGTACCGTATGTTTTCTGCAGGGCGGTTACTACATCAGTAGAATACTTTGACTCAAGCTTGCGGATAAGTTTCTGCTGTTTGTCAATGTTGTTTATCCTGTCAGCCGCTTCCATGCTGTCAAAATCGTTTATTTCCTCGTTGGTATCACCGTTTACGAGAGAAATGTTGTCTGATGTAAGACCTTCCACAGAAAGCTCAACAAGGTGCTGTATACCCTGAACCTTGCTGCGGGATGAAAGAACATCACTTCCGTACTTCGGGAAAAGTATTACAGATGCAGTTGTAGGATTCTGATCGTCGGCAAAAGCTGTTTCCTCTGGCAAAGAAAGGGTAACATGAGCAGAACGGATGCCATCAAGCTGTTCAAGATGCTGCTCTACCTGACCTTCCATAGCCCTCTTCCAGTTCACCCTGTCATCAAAAGAGGTGCGAGTCCATTTCTGTGTGTCAAAAAGACTCCATGGGTCAGTTTCCTTTGGCAGGTATCCTTCAGCAACAAGCTGGCTGCGGTACTTCTTGGCTATGTCATTGCTTTCCACAGTGATATAACCTTCACCGTCAACATCAGCATCGATGCCGTCCCTCTGCAGACGACTAACGATAGACCTCTGCTGGGCTGCTTCTACCGGAGAATTAAACAGACGTACTGAGGCTTTGTTGGATGAAACAGAAAGCAAAATGATGATGGCCGCAATAACCACCACAATAACGCCTATCAGAATGATTTTCTGAACAAGGCTCCACTTTCCCCACTTTTCTTTTATGGTTCCAAACGTTTTTTTAAACCATTCGTTCATTTTCCCCTCCCGTGAACGAACTCAATTTCTTTGACTATCATAGCATTTCCCACTCACTATGTTAGTAGCCATAGTAAGATTATAACATACAATTTAATAATTGAAAAGTGGTAAAACACCACTTTACAACAAAAAATGCTAACGATTCTGTGAAAGTTCGTTCCAACCAGAGATTAATCTATCAATAACGGTCTGTGCAAGGTTCAGTGACATCTGAGCCTTTGCCATGGCAGTCGTTACCTCTTCTATATTCACGCTGTCAGGATCGGTTACTACCTTTTCCTGGATAGCGGTCAATTGCACCTGCTGATCATTCATCTCGGAAACTGCATCAATCAGGTATGACTCAAAGGATTTCTTTACTTTTCCTGGCTGAGCCTCTGTATCGGTTACATTTCCGAAACTATCCATCTGGAGTTTTTTTGAAGTATCAATCAGAGCCCTTGTTCCCACATGAGCGGGATTTGTTCTGTTCAACTCCAAGGTTCCTATCGTTATATCCATAAAATCCTCCCTAATTCCTTACTTACAATACTCATTCAAGACTATCAGCTGCCGATTTCAAGTGCTGCGGCGAACATTTCCTTGCTGCCCTGGATTACAGAGCTGTTTGCCTCGTAAGCGCGGTTTGCGGAAATCATGTCAACCATTTCGTTTACGATGTTTACGTTCGGATATTCAACATATCCCTTGTTCGGGCCTGACTGAATTGCATCCGGATGTGTCGGATCGTAAACCATGCGTCCCTGGGTCGTATCCTTTACGATTTCACGGACACGCACGCCTTTTCCCGGACCGTTATCCTGGTCTGCACTTACAAACGGGCTTCTCCATACAGGATGCTCCGAAGCTATGGGCTCAAAAATGACTGTCTGCTTGCGGTATGCACCACCCTCCTGGGTTCTTGTAGTAGTGGCGTTGGCAATATTGTTGCTTATGACATCAGAGCGGAGACGTTCTGCGCTCATTCCTGTTGAAGCAATGTTAATCGATGTATAAAGTCCCATATTTATCTCCTTTTACTCAACGTCTAGATCTTCTTCATGGCAATTTCAAGCTGTTTGAACTCAAAATTCTGCATTCTTGCCAGAATCTGATACTGCATCTGAATCTGCAGGATCTTCATGGCTTCTTCCTCAGCATCAACATTGTTGCCGTTTGCCTTTGAAGTGCTTACCCAGTCAGTTACACGACGAGGCTCCACATCACGCCAGTCACGAGGAGTCTCACTCTGAATATGACGAGGATCGCTCGTAATCATGTGAAAAGAATTATGCTCATTGTCACGAGATTCAAAAGCCCGTTCAAGCTCGCTTTCAAAGTTGACATACTGCTTCTTGTAATTCGGTACCTCGGCATTAGCAATATTGTTAGCCGTAACCTGATGGCGCAGGTTCTGTACCGCCATAGCGCGTTGCAATAAATCAACTGAGTTTACAAAATCATTCATTCCCATACTCTGTTAATCGGCATTTAAAATAAATTGTTAAGCAGAAAGTTTTTAAAAGATACATATGGAGGGAAAGTTACAAAAAAAACCGGTCTGAAATGATTCAAACCGGCTGAAAAACTGATCATATCGGGTATTCTGACAGCTGAACCGTCAGAACCAGTATGATCGCAACTGCTGCAAGGGCTACTGTTGCCTTGATGCACAATCGGATGATGCTGAGCTTTTTTCTTTCAGCATCAGTCGCATTTGTTAATGACTGGCTCATTTTTTCCCCTCTACAAGAATGTGTGGAATAATCCACTTGCTCATAGTATCGGAAATCAGGGCCTATCTTTGAGTTATTTTATTGAAAAACTCTAAAAACTTTATTTTAGAGATGGACTATTACAAAATGTAACGCTCCAGGTTCTGGTTCTGCATGATGCCGTTGAGCCTGTCATCCACATAATCACGGTCTATGGTGATTGTCTCCCCGGCGTGCTTGTCGGCATTGAAGCTGAGGTCTTCCAGCACAGTCTCCATTATCGTATGCAGACGGCGTGCCCCGATGTTGTCAGAATGGGAGTTTACGTCCTCTGCTATGAATGCCATGCGCTCGATTGCCTCATCAGTGAACAAAAGCTCGACACCCTCTGTTGCAAGCAAGGCCTCGTACTGCTTGATAAGTGCGTTCTTGGGCTCAGTAAGTATGCGCTTGAAGTCTTCCTTGGTCAAAGCCTCCAGCTCCACACGAAGCGGGAAACGTCCCTGCAACTCAGGAATAAGGTCACTTGGCGCTGACACAGAGAATGCACCCGCTCCAATAAACAGGATATGGGTTGTGTTTACGACTCCCCACTTTGTGTTTACGTTGCTTCCTTCAACAATAGGAAGGATATCACGCTGAACGCCCTCACGGCTTACAGACTGCCTGTCTCCTTCCCCGCCCTTTGTTGCGATTTTGTCTATCTCGTCGATGAAAATGATTCCGCTCTGCTCAACACGCTGCTTTGCCTCATCGGCTACCTTGTCGCTGTCGGTGATTCTGTCCAATGTGTCTGCCATGAGGATTTGACGTGCCTCACGGACTGTAACGGTCTTTTTCTGGGTCCTTCCACCGGAGAACATCTCCTGCAGGCCGCTCAAGCCTTCCTCCAGGTCTGCCGGATTTCCACCGCTGAACATCTCCATTCCAAGATGCGGCTGATGATGAACCACAAGCTCCACCATGCGATCCTCCAGAAGTCCGTCACGAAGCATCTTACGGAATTTCTCGCGGGTCTCGCTCATGTCGTTTGTGTTGTTCTCGGGTTCATTTGGAATTTCCTCTACAGCTTCTTCTGGATTCTCCTGATTCTTAGGCATGTCGATACGGATTACGCTGCCCTGAACAGGGGTTGACTCACCGAAAATGTTTCCCAGAATGCGTACATTCGGTTTCGGAGCACTTTTCTTTTCCTTTTTGTTGGAGCTGCCGGGAAGAAGAAGATCGAGGAGCTGATCCTCCACCATGGGACCTGCTTTTGCCCTAAGGGTTTCCTGAACCTCTGCCTTGACCATGTTGTATCCCACTGCCATGAGGTCACGCACCATGCTCTCAACATCACGGCCGACATAGCCTACCTCAGTATACTTTGTAGCCTCAACCTTAAGGAACGGAGCGCCACACAGCTTTGCAAGACGGCGTGCTATCTCAGTTTTACCGACACCGGTAGGTCCAATCATCAGGATGTTCTTGGGGGCAACTTCCTCGCGTATTTCCTCGGGGAGCTTGATCCTTCTCTGCCTGTTTCTTAATGCGACTGCCACAAAACGCTTGGCCTTGTTCTGTCCGATTATGTATGTGTCCAGCCTTGATACAATTTCTGCCGGAGTAAGCCCGTCCGGTGCGCTGAACTCTTTTTTATCCTGTGTTTCCTGAACTGCCTGCTGAGTATTCTCTTCCATAAGCCTAAAGCTCCTCTACCGTAACATTATTATTTGTATAGATGCAGATCTGACCTGCGATTCCAAGGGATTTCTCTGCGATTTCACGTGCAGTGTATGAACTTGACTCAAGATATGCAAGAGCGGCGGCATAGGCATAGTTTCCACCTGAACCGATGGCAATTATGTCATTCTCCGGCTCAATCACGTTTCCGTCCCCCGAGATAAGAAGTATCTTGTTCAGGTCGGCAACCAGAAGCATGGCATCCAGCTTGCTCATTGAACGCTCTGTACGCCAGAGTTTGGCAAGCTCCACAGCAGACCTTGTAAGATCCCCGTTATATTCCTTGAGTTTTTCCTCAAACTTATCAAAAAGTGTAAAGGCATCCGCTACAGATCCTGCAAATCCCGTTAAAACCTTGCCGTCATAAATACGCCTTACCTTGCGTGCGTTTCCCTTTACGACAGTGTTTCCAGCCGTAACCTGACCATCTCCGGCCATAGCGACATGTCCGTTGCGTTTTACAGCCACCACCGTAGTACTTCTTATCTTGTTCTCGTCAGACATATATATTACCTCATCAAAACTATTATTATAAATTACTAAATCTTTATGCCTTATGGCAAGTATATTTGAAAAAAAACTACATCAACCCTGCAAAAACCTGCCTGAGCCTCTGGTCAAAATCTGTTGTAGCGGTCTTGAGCTCCTTGAGGAACACCGAGTCATTGATTGTTCCCAATACAGCCTCCATTTCCTCCTTGTTCCTGAATGTTATGGAACGGAAGAAGTCGGTGTAATCCTTTTCCCTGGAGCTGAATGAAGAGGAAAGCATGCGGTCGCTTACATAGAGGACATCCTCCATTATGTCTCGGTAAACCTCCGGGTCAAACTCCTGTATTGGCCTTGAATAGAGGAATTCCAGGAGATAGACGGCATAGCGGGCCTTAAATGAGACATAGTCATTCTGGCATTCGTCATAAAAGGCATGAACCTGCTCCCAGCTGTCAATCGAGCGGTCCTTGATTTTAGCGAAAAGCTCCTGAATCTTTGCATTAGGAATAACCTGTCCGCCCACATTTGACCATGCAGTATAAAGAGGAATCTGGAGTACCTTGGACAAAAGCTCCGGGTTAAGGTCTTTGCACTTGTTCTCGTCCGCCCACAGGATAAGAGAGCTTGCCGCAAAATACTTTACTATACGGCGGTATTCGGTGTATCCCTGGGCTGTCTTGTAGATTACTGCCCCGTACTTTTTCTGGCAGCGGTCATCAGTCACCATGAACTTGGATTCCTTGTTCTGGTGAAGATAATCCTTTGCTGTCTGTAAAAGCTCTTCCTCCGACTTGGCCTCCTGAGCCTTCTTTTTGTACTGAAGGAGAATATCAGGATTCGGGTTGGATTCAGTCATCCTCTGCTGTGCCTCATCGCTCAACTTAAGGTATCTGGATGTAAGCTCTATAAGACGTGTAATCGCGGCCTCTACTTCCTGAATTGAATCAGGTGCAAGAGGATCAGTCTCTATGTTCTGGACCTTGATGAACCTCTTGTCCCTTGACTTGAACTTGTACTTGTTCCTTACTATGGCATACATGTTGTAGAGGAACCAATAGCCCGGAATGATGTGTACCGCTCCACCATCGTCACTTGCGGGGGCCAGAAGAGAGAACGGATATATTATGTTAAGCTCGTTCTGGTAGCTGCCCTTTGCCGCCAGTACAAAAGATGCAAAACGTGAGTCAAACTTAAAGTCAGAGCAAAGTCCCGGCCAGAAACCGCGTCCTGCAAGCATTTCGCCATCAGGTGACCTTGAGTTGTGGTTGGATCCGATTGTTGCCGCCGACGCTATGTTGCTCTGCCCCATCACAGTTGAAGCGATTAAAAACGATGAGTTGTGGTGCTGCTCGTGGAACGGGAAAATCAGGTTGTTCAAAAGCTCACAGCATGAGACCGTGGAATTGTCGCCCAGAACAGAGTTCAAAAGCCTTGCCCCGTACTTCAGCTGACAGTTACGGCCTATCACAAAGCGTACCGCCACCGCCTGATAAAAGACATGGCTTCCGTACCCCATGATTCCGTTTACAAGCTCAACACCCTCACCAATCTGGGACGGCTCATCCGGTGAAGAAAGCATGTTTATGTTCTTTAGCTTGAAGGCACCCTTGATGTAGGCACACTGGCCTATCCTTGCGTCCTTCAACAAAGTGCAGTTCTTGATTACGGCATCATCCTCGACTATTCCATAGGTATTGTTCTGACCGTCGTTGTCTTTTTCCGTAAGCTCAACAAAACGCGACAAAAGCTCCTTGTCCTCACGGTACCGGGACCACAGATATGCGTCTGCAGGAATCATCTGCGGGAAAGGAAGGACACCACGCTCACCGTTCTCGTTTCCTACGCCTATCCAGATGCGGTGGGACTCAGGCTCACCCTGCTTTAATATGCCGGAGCCGAATTTTGAGTGGTTTGTGCAGCTCATCTCCTGTATGTTGAACAGCATGACACGGTTTCCGATGCGGTAATTGCTGAGGTAGCTTACATTGTGAATAACACAGTCATCCTGAGTAACGACATTCCGTAAAACTGAACGGTAAATCCCGGTTTTAAGCTCAAGGTCATGGAAACGGAGCATTGCGGGACGTACAGCCCCCAGAACAACCCAGCCGGAGAATTCAGACTGTACGATCTGATCCGGATTAAACTCTCCAGGGGCAGCACTTACATAGACATTCTGCCAGTCAGGGTCTGATGATATGTTTCGGTTCTGGATCAGGACATAGACTTCTTTTGCCGTAAGATGACGTTTTCCCTCCAGCAGTTCTTCCGGCACATTCCCGGATATGTTTTTTCCATTCAAATACCTTACTTCAGGCATATCGTTCCTCTTGAAATTGAATAATCGAATTCTTTCTTGCTGACACATTATAGTATACTTTTTCTTTTAGTGCAATTTATGGTATAATATATGCATGAAAAAGACTACAATCTTGAAAGGCTTATGCTGTTTAATTCTAAGCGCTCTGGTTTCCGCCCAGTCAAATTTCGTTCTGGAACAGGATGTCGGTAAAGTCCACATAATGACCATGCCCAACGGCTTTACCGTTTTTGTACGCGAAGACAGTTCCAGTGCCATTCTTCATGCGGAATTCCTGTGCAGAGCCGGATATTCAAGCCAGACACCGTCCAACGCAGGCTTTTTTCCCCTTTACTCGCAGCTTTTTCTGAGCTCCTTGCCAATTGAGGACATGGACATCTATCCTTCATGCAACGCAGACAGCTCAACCTATACCGCAGACATAAGTCCCGACAGGCTTTCTGACTTCCTGAAGACAGTGAGCTACTGTGCCAGGGACCCGAACTTCAGCGACAAGGACATACAGAAACAATACTCACTCATAAAGGCGGCATCGGAATCACAGTCAAAGGATGCGTCCTCGTTCATAAACTGTGCCATAGACAGCCGCGTGTTTGAGGAAGCCCCATGGAAAACCGAAAGCGGAGTCTACCCCGCACTCTTTTCAGGCTACAGTCCGTCGGAGGTCCGCACGATACTCACTGACATCGGAAAACGCTTTTACACCCCGGACAACTGTGCCCTCTTCATTACGGGAAACATAAACGCAGACGAAGCATACAAGCTTGCAACATCTTTTTTCGGATCATGGAAGAACACCGGAGCAGGAAACTCTTTCAGGACATCGGATGCACTAAAAAACGAGATTTCCACCGGCGGAAGAAAATTCGTCCTTGCCGACAATGAGTTCTCAAAGGATTTGACCCAGATAGTAATCCAATACACATCCCTTTCTTCTGTCCAGGCAGACATACTCGATGCCGCGTTCAGTTCATCAGACTCTGATTTTGTTAGGCTCATGACAACCGATCCCCTGCTGGGAATCCGCTCAAAGGACTATGTTGACGCAGAAAGCGTACAGAGGGGCAATTCATCCCGTCTTGTTCTTCAGTCACTTCTGGAGCAGCCATATTCGTTTGCAGAGAAACTTGAGGGCCAGCCTGATGCAAAAAACGTAAATCCCGCAATTCAGGTTGAAGCCTTTGCATCCCACATAAAGGAAGCGGCCACACTGAGCGCCAAGCAGTTCTCCAGGGCAAAGAACACGGTTGAGGCAAGGTACAGGGCTAAAATCGGAAGTGCAGTCTCAGGCATGCAGATACTTGCTGACTACTGGGCGGCAAATCCCACACAGTCAGACGACGGATACTATCAGAAATATCTGACTCTACCAAAGCAGCCGTCCTATCAGGATGCAAATGAGATAGCACAGGCAGTGGCATCAGAGTCCCCGTACATCTTTGCGCTTGTGAACACCGATGTATGGAACAAGAACAAAAAGGCATTTGAGGCACTCGGCTACACACTCCTTACACGCGAGAACGCATCATGGTACCATAACGAGATTGCCGTAAAGGAAGCGCTGGACGCAGAAAAAAGGGCAGAAGAAAAACAAAAGGAAACTTTCTTACCAGACAGCAGTGCGGTAAACCTTTCGGGGCCGATGACCTTCTATTACGAGAATGCAAGCAGGATGTATGACTATGTGCTGGACAACGGCATCCCGGTGTATGTCAAGGAAAACAAGCATTCGCAGACTGTAGCAATATCGCTGGGAATTGCCGGGGGTGAGACCGTCTCTCCCAAAAACGAGGGGCTTCTGAGGACGGTTCTTGTAAACACCTATGCCCGGGTTCTTCAGGATGAAATCACAAGGCTCAGGCTGGACGGAAAGATTTTCGGCAACGTACAGATTCAGTCACGGACAGACATGACGATGAGCTATGTTGAGGTTGAATGCGTTAAGACCGACATCACACAGGTTTTAAGCGCCATGGTTCATGCCCTGATATACAATGATATTTCTCCTGTTACCGCAGACCGTCTTGTAAACGAGCAGAAGGCACAGAGGACTTCCACCCTTATCGTACTTGACAACCAGATGGAATACGATACCCTTCACACGCTCTACAGGGGAACTGCATTTGAGTCATTCTACGACCAGAACCAGAACGCTGACGTGCTTAAGACCACTGACCTTCACAGCCTTGAGCAGTCATACACGGATTTCCTTGACGCATCGCTTTATTCAATAGCAATATCAGGAGACGTAAACTGCTCTTACATATATGTGCTTGTATCTGAGACTTTTGGAGTGCTCCGTGAACAGAACCAGAGAAAAGACCCTGTACAGGCTGACCCGACTTTTTCAGCAAAAACAAGAAGGATTAAGCTCCACCACTATTACACATCAAACCTTACGAAGGAAGACGCAGGAGATGAGGTTCCGATTCTTGTTCCTACATCCGACTATTACGATCCTGTTCAGTATTACTTCAAGTCACCGGCAGACCCGCATGAAATAAACATCTACAACTGCCTGCTTGCAGAATTGAGGGACCGCATACAGCCTCTACTGCCAACTGACACAAAATGCATGATAAAGGGAGCCACAACTCAAATACAGACAGGCTCAATCAGGATAAACGGCATACTGTATCCTTCCACATTCATGAACGCATACAAGAAAGCAAGGGCATCACTCGTGCAGGATTTAAATAACAATCCGGAAAAGCTTGTGGAAAAATTAAAGTCAAAGTGGATCAAGGAAACGATGATTCAGACACAGACCAATACCGGAACCGTAAAGCTGATGCAGCAGGGACTAAGGGAAAAAAGGCCGTATCTTTACCTGGAGAACTACCTGTCCATGTACAACGCTCTTCCTGTGGAATTTACACTTGTACTTGAGAAATACATAACGGAGACCCCAGCACTTACAGTTACATCGGTCGACTCAAAATAATCAAGCAAGCTCAGCTAAGTTTTTTTAGAGGCTGCTATATATCACGAAGTCAATCTTAATGTCGTGCTCTTCCTGTGGAATGTCATCCTCAAGCTGACATGAAAAGCACATGCCCACTGTATAAAGCTCTATTCCCTCGGTTTTCCTAAGGCGGGAAAGGTAGGCATCGTAAAAACCCGCACCATGGCCGAGTCTTGCACCATTTGAATTGAACGCGACACCGGGAACTATTACAAGAACTTTTTTTCCGGCAAGGTCTTCCTCGTGGATTTGCGGAAGAAATGTTTTCGGCTCACTTATTCCCCAGGAACCTTCCTCGAGCTGTTCATCGATTGTGAGGTTTTCTTTTAAAGCATAATATTCCATGCGGTTTGAGTCAGGCACACAACGCGGAAATGCAAGTGTTTTTTTCAGCATAAGAGTCTTGATGCTCACGTACATGGGATTCAATTCATTTTCTGTCGCCATGTAAGAAAGCACAATGTCTGCCTCCTGGAACTCTCTTTTTTGAATCAATGCCTCAGAGCATTCTACTGATGCCTCGAATTTTTCCTGTGGTGTCATCAGAGAGATTCTTTTCTTTATCTGCTTACGGAGTTCGCCTTTAGTCATGGACTTTCACCTCAATCTGATTTATAATTAAAGCATGAAAGATTCTTTTTCACAAGTACGCATGGACGAAAAAAATCCCAAGTGGATGCAGGCAATTAAACGAGAGAACTCCCTCTACAACAGGGGAAACGGAATACGGAGCGAATTTGACCGCGATTACACACGCATACTTCACTGTGAGTCATACAGAAGGCTAAAGCACAAGACGCAGGTATTCTATGCCCCGCAGAACGACCATATATGCACACGCATGGAGCACGTAGGACATGTTGCAAGCGTCAGCTCCACAATTGCAAAACACCTTGGCCTGAATCAGGAGCTTACACAGGCAATCGCACTGGGACACGACATGGGACACGCACCGTTCGGCCACACGGGCGAAACCATACTCAATTCACTTATGAGCCAGAAAGAAGGAGAAAATGCCCCAAAGAAATTCTGGCACGAAAGGAACTCGCTGTTTTTTGCAGACTACATCGACACGCTTCAGGACCCCGAGGGAAACGAAAAGAATCTTGATTTGACCTATGCGGTAAGGGACGGCCTTATCTGCCACTGCGGTGAGATTGACCAGCAGGGATTAAGCCCAAGAACCGAGGCAATGGACCTGTACAACATAAAGCGCCCTGGACTTATTGCACCCTACACATGGGAAGGCTGCATCGTAAAGGTAAGCGACAAGATTGCATTTCTGGGCCGTGACTTGGAGGATGCAAGGACATACCACATACTGGACATGACAAGCTACAGGCAGATCCACGAGATAGTAGTGAGCACACTCGGCAGCAAGAAAAAGGAAGACGGAAACACAAACAGAAGCGGAAGGGCCGTAAACACCACGGTACTTATCAACGACATGGTTGTTGATCTATGCGAGAACAGCAGCGTGGAAAAGGGCCTCTGTTTCAGCGACCAGTATTTCAAGTTCATCACCGAGCTAAAGAGATTCAGCTTTGCAAACATCTACAACAACTGGCGCCTGATAGAATTCCAGAAATACGCGACGACAATCCTGACATGCATCTACAACACCCTGATGAAAACCAGAATCTACGCGGAAAACCACAGGATAGAACAGTGCATGCGCTATGCCCCGCGCCTCTGCTCCACATTCACTGACTGGCTCGTTAAATACACGAACTACGACCCCAGCAAGAAAAAGGTCCTGCACTACCT
Source organism: Treponema sp. (assembly GCA_017960765.1). Lineage (GTDB taxonomy): Bacteria > Spirochaetota > Spirochaetia > Treponematales > Treponemataceae > Treponema_D. The sequence continues at coordinate 2,189 of JAGCYQ010000045.1, read as the reverse complement.
GACCAAGGAAGTCTTCAACGTGTTTGACGAGGAAAGCTATGAGAAATGCGTAATCGAATACATGAGCGGCATGACAGATCAGTTTGCAATCTCTGTGTTTGATGAGATAATCAGTTTCTGATTGCTGTTGTTTTAGGAAGATGAAGGATCAACGTGGCGTATTCGTTTGCCGAACATTTCATATAACAGAAATCGGAAGTTGAACTATCTGAGAATCCAGTGGTACAGTTATTGGAGACAGGCAGATGACAGCAGCTTTGCCAATAGATTTATCCAGACTTGAAAGAACAGAAAAATTCTTTATTGCATCTTTTCCAGGATCTGAACTCTTCTTTATTTCTATAGGATAAAGCTTGTCATTTTCCTGAATAATCAGATCAATTTCCTTTCCATTATTATCACGATAGTATGAAAAACGACTTCTGACATCTATTCCATTATTTGTGTATGTCTTAATTATTTCTGACACCACATATGTTTCAAATAATTGACCCGACATAGCAGAAACTTCCAGGGCTCGGGGATTATTCCACATACCAAGATAACAAGCCAATCCTGTATCCATCATATAGAGCTTTGGCCGTTTTACAATGCGTTTTATTACATTTCCCGAATATGGCTGCAGAAGATAAACAATTCCCGTAGTTACCAAAAGTGACAACCAGCTGTCAGCAGTCTTTGAATCAATACCTATATCTTTTGCCATATCCGAAAGATTTAACTCCTGTCCCGTACGAACCGCAACGCAGGAAAGAAATTGAATGAATTTACGTTCATTTCTGATTTCCCCCAATTCACGGATATCACGCTCAAGATCAGTCTGAACATATTCAACAAAATAAGCTTCAGGATTCAGTTCTTTATCGACAATCATCAAAGGCATGGAGCCTCTGTAGATTTTATCAAACACAGTTGTAATTGTTTCTACAGGTTTCGGATTCAAATCCTCAGATGGTAAAAACGGCTTCTCATCCTTTCCAGAAACTTCAGCCCGACTAAAACCATATAACTGAATGATTCCAACACGTCCGGCAAGAGATTCGCTCACATCCTTCATAAGACGAAACATCTGACTACCTGTAAGATAGTACATACCTTTTTTTCTGTTTTTATCGATTCTAATTTTAATGTATGGTAACAATTCCGGAGCATACTGAATTTCATCAATAATAACCGGCGGTTCATATTTTTGAAGAAAAAGTTCAGGATCTGTTTTTGCAAGATTTCTGAGGACCGGATAATCCAGGGTTACATAAGAGATTCCACCTCTTTCTTCGGCAAATTTTTTTATGAGGGTACTTTTTCCAACCTGCCTTGCACCAGTAATGACTACGACAGGAAAATGCTCAGCGACATAGGCCAGATAATTTTCTACACTCCTTTTTACAGTCATATTCACTCCAGATCTATTTATACATTTTCGGAACACTATTCCTATTTTGTATAATACAATTGTTTTAATATGATGTCAAGGAATTATCCCCGCCGGGAAAGGAAATTGTTACTATCTTTTCTTTTTCCTAACAATAAGTATGATTACAATACACAGCAGAAATATTACTGCTGATACCACAATTATTAAAAGCGGGAGGGAGGATGAAGCCTTTACCTCTGGTTCATCTTCTAAAATTTTATGGCTCTTTACATATTCGCTTACCAGCTCTGGGATTTCTGATTCTTCCAGATAACAGTCATGCAAATAGGAACCATAAGTATATCCGTCTATAAATTTATTATTGTATTCATTGTATAAAAAAATGTGTACCCATGTATCATTAGGGAAATCTTCAATCCATGGAAGATCTGGGGTGATTTCTTCATAATTTAGGAATAAAACAATATCATTCTTATCTAAATTTATACCTGTAAAATCATTTTCGCTATTAAACAAATCACAAGAATCTAATAATCGATAATATTTCCCACGTTCAAGCTTTCTTTCCTGCGGGTCTTTTATAATGTATTTGCTTCTTCCATCTCTATATTTTGGATAAGATACTTCCGGTTTTTCAGAAACTTTTCCAATTGTAAAATTTTCCATAGATTTGATGTCTTTTTTGCTGGAAGCAGTTAATTCAAATAAAAAGTTTTCCTTATCTATTTCGTCTAAATAAAGTTTCAGATAATCACCATCTTTTTTGATTAATAAATTAAATGGTGTCTGTTTTTCATATAATGGAAAATACTGG
>JAGCYQ010000044.1 GCA_017960765.1 Treponema sp. | reverse complement strand
GGCGCGTTCCCTGTCGTAGTCAACTGTACCGGCGACATTTTCTCCAAGCGGGAAACTGAACAGGTTGAAGTCCTGGAATACGATGGCAAACAGCTTTGCATATTCCTCGTTGTCGTAATAGCGGATGTCCACACCGTTCAAGAGAATCTGTCCCTCGGTAGGTTCGTAGAGGCGGCACAAGAGCTTTATGAAAGTAGTTTTACCCGCACCGTTTTTTCCCACAACTGCATTTTTGGTTCCAAGGGTAATCTTTTTGTTCACATGACGAAGCGCCCATGTCTCTGAGTTTGCATACTTGAATGAAACGTCACGGAATTCAATCTCGTAAACATTGTCGTCACGCTTTTCCGTAGGTATTGTTCCGTCGTAGCGCTTGTTCTTTATCGCCATGTAATCATAGAAGAATGCGAGATACCGGCTTTCCATTTTGATTTTAACAAAGTTGTCAGAGATGCCCGTGATGCTTTCCACAAGTTTTGTGTAGCTTGAGACATACATAATGCATTTACCGGTGCTTATCAAGCCAAACACAGCCTTGAGTCCAACAAAGACATAGCTTGCAAGCTGCATGAGGCCCTGAGAGATAATCGGGATTATGGAAACTTTAAGGCTCTTGTTAATCCAGGCATTGCCTTCTTCTTCGAGTTTGTCGTTTGTTTCCTGAACCCTTTTTGTCATGAGCTTCTGCATTTTGTAAAGACGGATGTACTTACCGATTGAGTAGTTGAAGATCAGGTCAAACCAGTAGCCGAAATATCTGTTGTATGAAACATTCCTTTCAAAAAAGTCCACCTGAAGCTGAGATGCCTTTTTGTTTGTCTTATACGAAATGAATACATGAACGGCAAGGACAACCACCATGATTGTAAAGCTGTACCACTGATTCAGGAAATAGCCCAGACCGCTCAAGGCACCTGTCTCTGCTGCTGAACGGGAAATGAACAGCGGAACAAGCAGTACAAGAGAATAAACGATAGTAGAAATCTTTTCTATCAAACCTGCAAGATTATCGATAAAGCTTCTGATGTCACCGCCAGCAGTCATTCCATCCTTTGCCTTTTTATACATATCAAGGGTCTCGTGCTTTTCAAGGATATCAAAATCAAGATCCATGGTTTTATCTACGAGCATCTTGTTTATCTTTTGTGTAAGCTCGTGCTTCTTTACCCAGTTGATTAATTCAAGACCCCATCGGATAAGAACAAGAACAGAATCGATGGCAAGCATTATGAGGACATTTTTGAAAATTGATTCAAAGGGATCCATCCTGAAAAGACCGTCCAATATGAGGCTTGAAAAATATATCGAAACAAAAGGCTGTCCTGCCGCAATGAGCTTTACAGTAAGAACAAAAGTAATATAGCCTGGAACGATTCGGTGTGTAAGGTTTAAAACTTTACTTACAGTTCCACGATTTTTCTTATTCTTCATTTGAAACCTCCTCTTTATAGTAATGGCTCTGAATATCGAAAATCTCACGATACTTGCCGTCATTCTTCATGAGCTGGTCGTGGCTTCCTTCCTCAACAATCTGTCCGTTATCAAGGAAGAGGATGCGGTCACAGAATTTTGTACTTGCAAGCCTATGAGATATGAACACGGCAGTTTTTTTGTCTGCCATCTGATTGTATTCCTCGTAGATGCGGCTTTCTGCAATAGGATCAAGTGCACTTGTCGGTTCATCAAGGATAAGCATCGGTCCGTCCTTGTACATTGCCTTAGCAAGAAGAAGCTTTTGTGTCTCACCCCCGGAAAGGACAACTCCCTTTTCATCAAGAGTCTGTGTGATATAGGTCTCTTCTTTTTTGGCAAGGGTATTCACCTTTTCAAGGAGGCCTGCCTTCTCCAGACATTCCTGCAGTTTCTTTCGGTCAACATCCTGAGGTTCACAGCCGCAGATGTTTTCTGCAATGGAAAGTGCAATCGGCGAAGTATCCTGGAACAGAACACTTATCATGTCCTGATATTTTTCCACACCAATGTCGTTTATGCTTTTTCCGTCAATAAGAATCTCACCGCTTGTCGGAGGATAAAGTCCGCACAAAAGCTTAACGATTGTAGTCTTACCGGCACCATTGTTTCCAACCAGGGCAATTTTCTCGTCGGCATTTATCTTAAAGCTGACGTTTGTAAGGACCGGTTTGTCGCTGCCTTCGTAGGTAAAGCTTACATTCCTGAACTCAATGGATGGAGCTGTCCCTTCGACATGCTCTGTGGCCTCATTCTGCCCGGTAGCCACGGAGGTATCAGCACGTTCAAACACATCCTTCTGGTTCATGAAATCATGATAATCGTTGAACTGATGGCTTGAATCACGCAGGTTTGCAAAGTGCATCGAAACGTCATAAATGTATTGCGAGAAGCTTGCTATGATTCCCAGGTAAACTGTAAAGGTCGCGGCATCGATCTGGCCTGAAAGAACCTTGTGAATCAAAAGTGTATAGGCAAGAAAATCCCGTGCAAAGTTAAATGCTGTATCAGAAATCGTCGGATAATACCATTTAAGCTGGTAATTGTAGCGGAACTTTTTATAGGTATTGATCATCAAGTCAAAATGATAGTCAAAAAGCCTCTTAAGACTGAAAATCCTGATATCCTTACCTGCACTGATATTCATGCTGTTGCGCTCATAATAATTCATCTTGCGCCATGGCTCCGAAAAACTCTCGCGGTGACTGTCCCCGAACTTTACGGCATGATTACGGATCAAAACATCAGCCACAAACATGCCTAAGGTAATTGCAAGAATCCTCCAGTCCAGAATGAAGATCACAGTGCCATAGCTGAAAATTCCAAGCACAATCGTAACAAGATGGATTGAAAGTGTGGAAACCTCTTCGACACCCTCGTAGTTGCTGCTGACCGCCTGAACACCCTTTCCCATGATCTTCTGCTTTGGCTGGGGCTCAATATTCAGGTAATCCGTGTTGATTGCCTTTTTAATGAAATTCATCATGAATACACTGATTCTGTTGTAGGTATGCTTCATCTGCATTTTTTTCTCACAGAACATCTTGATTCCAGAGAACACGCACATTATCCCGACAGCAAGTCCAATGTACTCAATAAAGATTTTTATGCTTCTGCTTGTAATGCCTTTGATTGCCATTGCCGGAATGAGCGTATTGATAAAAGGCAGGGCCACCGAGATGATTATGTAAACAATCACTAGCGGGATGGCCGTGGGATAGCGCTTGAACATAGCTTTGTAGACAATAAACGCGTTTTGAAAAATGTTGTTGCGTTTAGTTTTTCCTGCGTTTTTCATAACCTTATAGAACCCCCTTAATTTTATTCTGGGTAGAATATATCATATAAAAAGTGTGTCCGGACGTAACGTGCACGAAATGCAAAAATTCGGGCGTGAAATGTAATTTACAGCGGCAGCATGATCTCTGTGGCGAAAACACCCGGTTCATTCTTGCGGTTCACGTAACCGTCGTATTTGTCAACGAGCTTGTCTATGCGGCGGAGTCCAAAACCGTGTTCTCCGATTTTTGATGTAACAAGCTCCGTAACGCGAAGTCTTTTTCTTCTGTTTGTGGAATTGGTGATGGAAATATAAAGCTGATTCTTGAACAGACCGATGTATATGCGGATAAAACGAGAGGCAGACCTGGTGGCATTTGGCTCAACAGGTATTTTCTCACATGCTTCGATTGCGTTGTCCATGAGGTTTCCCACTATGGCACAGAGATGAACGTCTGTAATCTTCAGTTCCCCGGGTACCTTAGCCGTGCAGTTTACCTCGATGTTGTTTTTTCTTGCAATTGAAACCTTGCTGCTCAAGATTGCATCCAGTCCGACATTGCCTGTGCGGATTGCTATGTCTATGCTGTCCAGGTCCTTTTCCAGATTGTCCAGGTAACAGTCAAGTTCCTCACCCTTGCCCATGGAAAGCATTGCCTTGATTGACTGAATGTGGTTGTGGTAGTCGTGCCTCCATGCCCTCATGGTCTGATAGATGTTTTGAACTTCATCGCGCTGTTTTTTGAGCACGCTGTCCTGAAAATCCGACAAGCGCCTGTCATATTTTTTCTTGAGCACCACGAGAGTTACAGATACTGAGATGATGATGCAGAGGATACAGCAGAGAAGAATCAGTTTCAGCATGACTCTCCCCTGAAAAACTTTATGAATGCATCGTTCAGATCCTTGTAAACACCGCGTGCAACAGGAAGGCTTTCCTCATTGTCAAGAATGCAGTCGGTACGGGTAATCCTTGATACATGGCAAAGATTTACAAGCAGTCCACGACGCAGGCAGAAGAAGTTTTTTCCGTCGAATGCCACACTTGCATCAGAAAAAGAAGATTTCCATTCACGCTCAAAATCCATGCCTTTCATGTAAACGTAATGACCACGGGCCTCGATGTAAAGTATCCTGTCAAACGCTATACGCTCAAGATCCGCACCCTGACCAAGAACAAAGTAATCTTCCGTTTTTTTCTGACGTTCTTCAAATGCCGCATCAAGAAGACTGTACAGCACCTCCGGCTTTACGGGTTTTAAAATGTATCGGACGGCACCTACCTCATATCCTTCTATCGCATAGTCGGGAACGCCGGTAATAAAGATGATGACCGAATCACAGCCCCTTGCCCTGAGTTTTCTTGCAAGCTCCATGCCGTTCATGTTCTTCATCTGAATGTCAAAAATCAGGACATCGTAGGATTCCTTGTCTTCAATTTCAAATAGAAAGTTTTCCGCGGAAACGTATGAGTCAAGTTCAACATTGCGGGACATACTCCTTTTGTCAGCCCACTGTTTTACAATGGAATTTTCATAATCGAGGATATTTTTTTCATCTTCACAAATGGCAATGCGGAACATGTTTCAAATTGTTTTATTCGGGAAGTTCCTCTAATAGCTTCCATGGATCAAGGTCTTTTTCCCATCCATCTTTTTTCAGTTCGGTGTACCAGAACCTTGTCATTGACCATGAGCCGTAATCACTTTCCTCTATGTGAAGGAGCGTTATGCCCGTTTTCTTGTCGTAGCGGTATGACTCCTTTTGCCATACAACACCTGTTTCTGTGTTGGTACTCTTGGACTCAATAAGCTTGCCATCCTTGTTGTAGCGGTATTCATAAAGATATTTCGGATAGACTTTTTTTATAAGCCGACCCTTTTCATCATACTCGCAGGTCCATTTTGTGACTTCTCCCTTCATCAGGTCATTTGCAGTTCCCTGAATGATTTTGTCTCCATCGTAAACATATTCATAGGACATTTCAGTTGGCTTTTCCACTGTATATTTAACGTAGGTTACGTTTCCAAAGTCGTCATATTCGGTAATGTCGATGCTGTCAGGGCTTTCTTCGCTTATGTTTTCTATTCTGATGAGAACTCCCTTTGAATTGAATTTTTTAAGTGTCTTTCCATCTGGATGCTCAACCCTCGGAAGATAGCTGTATCTGTATTTGGTTGTCACCGCCTCCGTGCCGTCCTTTGTGTCCTTGTAAACCGTTACATCCTTGTTGAAAAGCCTGCTGCGTTTGGGATCCACCTTCCAGCCGTTGTCCTGGTACATCTTTGAGTCATAATGACATACTTCTATCTGGCGGCCTTTGCTGTCGTATTTATATGTCGTGGTGTTTCTGATCATGTCCGAGTTGTCGTAGTAGAACATCCTTGCAACCAACAGGCCTTTTTTATCATAGTAATTTATTGCTGTGTTGGCAGTGTTCTCACGTGATTTTCCAGTGTCCTCGTCCACCACAAAAAAACGCTCATAGGTAGCATATCCACCAGACGGAATCTTCTGTGTCATGTCAACATAATCGCCGGCTTCAGGATCTACACCCTGATTCTTAAGCTTTTGATTGTTCTGGGTTCTTGCCGTCCTGTTGACCATTACGATATTGTTCACCTTTTGGTTTACGTCCTGATCCGGATCCTTGAGGGAGAAATCGCGGCCGTATAAAACCACTTCTCCCTTGTAGGTGTACAGGATATATCCGTAAAGCCAGATGTCATTGCCGGGGGTATATTCTTTCTTGAAATAATCGTTAAAGTTCTCCGGGAAAATGAAATGCATGGTCACACCGTCGAATACAGCGGTAGCATCAACCGTCATGTCGGGAAGGTCTTTCTGGTAAATCATCTGCTCTGCAAAAGTCTCTGCCTTGCGCCTTTGTCCAGGAAGAGATTTCATTGTGGTCTTGATTTTAATCGGCATGGCAGGATAAGAGACAACTGATTTTGGATCGCCGCTGGAAATCATTGAGGCAAGTGACTGTGATTTTCCTTTTTCTATCGGAATCTCAGTTTTCTTGGATTCAAGAGGCTGGAAGAGAAGGTATTTCATTATGTTCGGCATAAAGGATTCCAGTCCATAATACCAGTATGCGCCTGACTGAACCGGTGTTGATCTTGCAATCATGGAAAGATGTTCGTCTATGTCAATGCAGCGGATGACAACAGTAACGTTGTCGGTTGCCACACCAAGAATATCCTCTTCCTTTACGTCAATAGGTTTCTTGTCTGTTGCCTTAAGGAGTTTTTTATCCGGCTTTACGTTTGAATAAACCATCTGATAGATTACGTTTCTTTTTTGTCCAAGATAATAATACTCGGTGTTGTACTTGATGATAATGACGCCATTGGAAAGCTCCTCTGGAATGTCATAGGAAGACTTAAGTGCCTTCTTGGAATTCTCCTGGGCATAGATAACCTGTCCATCTATTATAGAAGGAACCTGATCATTTTTCTGCACGCCGAGCGGGACTTTTGGAATGTTAAAAACTTGTGCAAAAACAGTCAGAGCCGAGAACAAAAAGATAAAAATACCTGTAAATAACTTTTTCATAAGACACCTTCCTTATTTTTAAAGTATATCATTTTTCCACATCTTTTTCCATACCATCTGCTTGTTTTTGAAATAGACTAGAAAACTATTTGAACATGATGTAAAATGAACGGATTATTTAATTGGGAGAACTGAATGGCAAAAAAAACAAAAACTAAAGTTCATGCTGTACGCAACAACATTTACGCATTACGCCTTGTCTGGAAAATGTGTCCGCGTAGGGTTGTACACATGGCTCTGGCCCGCCTCCTTTACTACTTTGGATGGCTTTTCTACAGTGCCTTTTTCATGCGCTACGTGATCAACGCACTTCAGACAGGGGAAACTTTCCGTGCGATAATGATTTTTATCGGTATTACTGTTGCGGTGTTTGCAACAATGGCATTCTACAACAGTTATATCCAGGGATATATAAAGCCTACTTCTGATGCGGAGATAAACAAGAAGCTGTATCAAAAGCTGTTCAAGAAATCGCGTAATGTTGAGCTTGAATGTTTTGAGAATTCTGATTTTTACGACAAATACACCCTTGCAATGAAAAATGCCGATACACGTCTTGTTGAAACCGTGGACATGCTGTTTGGACTTTTATTCGGTTTTATTGCGAGCATCTGTGCATTCATCTTTATGTTTCAGGTGGACAGGCTTTCTGTTGCATTCATTCTTCTGCCCATTATCGGAAACTTCTTTTTTAGGATACTGAACAGCAGAATCGACTACAAGCGCAACAAGGAGATGGCACCTCACAACCGACGCATCGACTACATAAACCGAATCATGTACCTCAAGGATTATGCAAAGGAAATACGCCTGACGAACATCTTCAACCTGCTAAAGCGGCAGTACACGGATGCGATTACCGGAGTGGCAGATGTCACTAAAAAATTCGTGTGGAAGTCTGCATTCCTGCACTGGTTCTACGTCATGTTTACCTTTACGTTTATTTTTGAAGGTCTCCTGATTTACGGAGCATACAGAACACTCGTAAGCGAAACGATGACATTGCCACAGCTGGCAGTTCTTACAAGCATGATGGTTTCGACAACATGGATCTTGATCGGCTTTACCGACAGTGTTACCGCAAGTTTTAAGAACGGTCTCTTTGTGGATTACCTTCGCACTTTCCTTGAATATGAGGAAAAGATTCCAGAGGACTATGAAGGTGATGATCCAGGGTCTCAAATTGAATCCCTTGAATTCCGCAACGTAAGTTTTGCATACAAGGATGATGTCGTTCTGTCAAATCTGAACATGAAGTTTGACGGTGGAAAAACATACGCGCTTGTCGGTCACAATGGAGCAGGAAAATCCACGCTTATAAAACTACTCCTGCGTTTTTACGATCCTACTGAGGGAGAGATACTCCTTAACGGCCGCAACATAAAGGAATACAACCTGCAGAAATACCGCTCACTTTTTGCAACGGCTTTTCAGGACAACAGGATGTTTTCGATGACTGTAGCAGACAACGTGACACTTGGAGAAGATATTCCGGCTGACCAACGTGAACAGATTGTCGTTGATGCACTAAAGCTTTCCGGTGTTTACGACAAGGTGATGAGCCTTCCCAACGGAATAGACACAACGCTTACCCGTGAGTTTGATGACAACGGTGCTGTACTCTCTGGCGGTGAATTCCAGAAAATTGTGGTTTCACGTGCATTTGCAAGACAGTGTCCGATAAAGGTCTTTGATGAGCCTTCAAGTGCACTTGATCCAATTGCCGAATACAAACTGTTCGACAACATACTCAAGGCATGCAGGCAGAACACGCTGCTCTTTATTTCCCACAGGCTTTCGTCGGTTCAAAACGCAGACCATGTATTCCTTCTGGAAAACGGACAGGTCAGGGAAGAGGGAACTCATCGCGAGCTGATGAAAAAGAACGGCCTTTATGCTGACATGTATCAAAAGCAGGCAGAAAACTATCTTGCAGACAAGACCAAACAAAAGGAGGGAATCTGGGCATGAAAAACAAGATGAATAAAACTGACTCGACAAAATCAAAAAGCACAGTACTCAAAAACCAGATCTTCCTGTGGAAGCTTTGCTTTAAGACCTGTCCGCTCTACATGATTTACCACCTCTATGATGCATTCAGGTATCAGGGTGTAATTTTCCTTGAGCATGTTCTTGGAATACGGTATGTCCTTCGTTGTGCGGAATTCCATGAGCCGTTTACAAAAGTGCTTTTCTACATCGGACTCATTCTGATATTGAACATAATTCAAATCATTCCGGACGGATTCTTCATCTATGGATGGCAGTACAAGTACAAACCCCGGCTATACCGTGCCCTCAAGGAACAGATGTTCAAGAAGGCATCGGAAATTGACCTTTACTGTTATGACGATCCTGCCTACTACAATGACTTTGTCCTGAGCGTATCCGAATCTGAGGCGGCCATCGACCGTTTCCTGGAACTGCTGAACATGGCGGTGCAGGCACTTACGGTATTGTTCACGACAGGAATCTTTTATCTTATGACAGATCCTGCGGGTATCATATTTGTCTTTGCATCATTCATCCTGCGCTTTGTCGTTTCTAAAAAACTGAACAAGGTGAATTATGAGAACCGTGTTGCAGTCAATCCACACATGAGAAAACGTGATTATGTCAGCCGTGTCTTTTACCTTAAGGATTACGCAAAGGAATTAAGGCTCCACCCCAATGCGGGAACACAGCTTGAGGAAGAATTTGCAGAGGCCAACGACAACATCATCGGTGAGCACAAGAAGGTTGCGGGAAAACGTGTCTGGTTCCAGTTCCTCAAGGATTACGGTGTGGGGGACTTTTTGATTGACGGACTTTACATCACATACCTCGTTTACAAGGCGGCGGTGCTCCACACGGTGAACTACAGCGATGCGGTAATTCTCTTTAACCGTACAGGAAGCCTCCGCGGAAGCATGACCCGTTTTGCAGACCTTGGACCAAAGGCACATGAGAACAGCATGTTCATCGACAAAATCCGTTCGTTCCTTGCTTATGAACCACGCCTCAAGAATGATGTTGGGGATGAAGTTCCACAGGGTAACGGAGAACTTTCGCTCGATCATGTCTCATTCAAATATTCTGAGGAAGGACGCACTGTTCTGGATGACATATCCCTGACGGTAAAACCAGGAGAACACATTGCCATCGTCGGTTACAACGGAGCAGGAAAGACAACACTGATCAAGCTCCTCATGCGGCTTTACGATCCCTCAAGCGGAACAATTTCTTTCCACGGCAAGAACGTCAGCTCACTGTGCCCCCGGGAATATCACAAAAGGATTGGTGTTGTATTCCAGGACTTCCAGATGTTCGGAGCAAACCTTGCGGAAAATGTCGTTATGGACAACATGACGAAAGAGGAAGAAAAGGAACGTGCACCCCAGATAAGTGCCGCCCTTGATGCAGCGGGATTTGGAGAAAAGCTTGCCAGGCTGCCGGACGGATTGTTCACTCAGGTTACGACAGAGTTTGACAAGAAGGGTGTGGATTTTTCAGGTGGAGAAAGCCAAAAGGTTGCGATTTCTCGTGCGTTCTACAAGAATGCGGACATACTCATCATGGATGAACCTTCAAGTGCGCTCGATCCGATTGCGGAATACGAATTGAACAAGGCAATGCAGACTGCCGCCAAGGGAAAAACCGTGTTCTATATCTCACACCGTCTTTCTACAACACGCGACGCTGACAGAATCATCATGCTGGAACGTGGACGTATTATCGAAGAAGGTACACATGCCCAGCTCTTGAATCGTAATGGAAAGTACGCCGAGATGTGGAACGCTCAGGCAGGAAAATACAACTAAGGCCTGCTCCTCAGGTTTATGTTGCAGTATTGACAATTTGCTTTTGCTCTGTACCGTCCGTCCGATTTGTGATATAGTTGGATTATGAAGAAGATTCTTTTTGTTACGATATTTTTCTTATGCCTGACTCATGCTTTTGCGGAAACCGAAGTGCTTAAAACAAGCGTAAATGATTTTTATACCTTGTGCACTTCAAAATCGATGCAGTCGAAACGCTCTGAAATTGATGATAAAGAAGATGTCCTTAGGATTGTGATCACGGACAAAAGGATTGACTCAGAGAAATTCATAGAAGCCCTGAAATCCTATGTATTCTCACGTCCGATAATACTTGATTTGCAGAACGTCACTTCTTCTACCGACATGTTGAGGTTTGAGTATGTTTATTCAAATATAAAGGAAGTGATTTTCCCTGATTCTGGTGTCGGCTACCGTTTTGATTCATGCAGGAAAATAGAGAAAGTAAGGATACCAAAAACTCAGACTACCATAGGCATGTACCAGTTCCAGTCAATGGCCAGCCTTAAGGAAATTGAGATTCCTGAGGGGTCAAAGCTGTATGAGATAGACTGGTATTCATTCTACCGCACGTCAAGCCTGGAGAAAATCAATCTTCCGCCAAGCTGCAGGATAATCGGCTCAGATGTTTTTAAGGGCATGAAGAACCTTAAGGAAATTGATCTGTCGAATGTTGAAAGGATAGGAGGCAGTGCTTTTGAGGACTGTGAGCTGCTTGAAAAAATTACACTCAGCAAGACCATAGAGGAGTTCCCGAATGTTTTCGCGGGATGCAAGAACCTAAAGGAAATCACGATACAGAATCCAAAGATGAAGATCAGTGAAAAGGCTTTGGGAAACTGCAGGAATCTTTCTGTCATAAATCTTCCGGAAGGCTCTGACTATGTCATTAAAGACGGTCTTTTGATGGACCAGAATCAGAAGACAATTTATTTTGCACTTGCCAACAACAAAATCGATACAATCAGAATACCGGACACTGTGATAAAGATTGCGCCGAATGCATTTAATTCTGAGAACGGAATAAAGAAAATAACCAACGTTCCTGACTTGGCTTATCCGCAGGAAAAGACATTCCGCGGATGCAAGAGTCTTGAATATGTTGAGTTCAGGCCGGAAGCTGAGCATATTTATGATTTCTGTTTTGTCGGGTGTGAGAGCCTGCAGTCATTTGTTTTCCCGAAAAACATCAAGTCAGTCGGATACGGACAGTTTGAAGGCTGTACAAAGCTTGATAACGTCGTACTTCCCGATAGACTGGATTATGACGGGTACATTTATTCATTTTCAAGATTCTTTATAAACTGCAAGTCATTAAAAACCGTAAGGCTCCCCAGCGATTTGTCCCAGATAGATTCCCAGATGTTTTTTGGTAGCGGAATTGAAAAAATAACCCTTCCGGAAACCGTTACCTCAATCGGATGGTGTGGATTCAAGGACTGCACGCAGCTTACGGAAATTAAATTGCCAAGTAAGCTCACAAGCCTCTCTGGCGATGCCTTCCACGGATGTACTGCCATCAAGAATCTGGATCTCCCGGCGGGACTTAAGACCATAGGTGAAAATGCCTTTAAAGGCTGCACGAATCTTGAAACACTTGTGATTCCTGACTCTGTAAAGGAAATAGGAAGCGGTTTTGTTGCAGGAAGCGGTGTAAAGGAAGTCTATATCCCGGTCTCCGTAAAGAAGCTAAGGACCTCAATGTTTGCTGACAGTCCTGCATTAAAGACAATAAGATATTCAGGAACCTCAGAGCAGTTCAAGAACAATTATGAGAATGAGAACGACAACAGCGAAAACGCACTGGACATCAAAGTAGTGTGCTCAGACAAAGAGTTCAATCTTCTTGAGCTGACCAAGTTTTATACGATAGAGGATCTTGCTGCCCTTAACTAGTATGTCTTGAAGGTGTAAATGGTCGCACGGTTTGTCGGATCCTCGCACCATTTCTGCGCATAAGAGCCTTTCTTTACATAGACCGTTGTCTCTTTGCTGAACGCGGAATTGCCGATATAGCTTACTTTTGCAGGAATCTTTATTTCCCTCAGATCCCCATAGTATTCGGATGCATGGAGTGCCCCGGCTCCGATGTATTCAAGTTTCTCCGGGAGAATCACTGTCTTGAGCCAGTTGGAATCAAACGCACCCTTTCCGATATATGTGATTGTTTTGGGTAAATTTAGTTCCGTCAGCAGGTTGTCGGCAAAAACATTTTCTTCCAGCTTTGTGATCTTTTTTGGGAGAACAAGCTTTGTAATCCTGTTGTCACTAAAGGCGGCACTTCCAATAGAGATAACGGAATCAGGTAAAGTCAGTTCAGCAATGTCGTTGTCATAGAATGCAGTTCCACCGATTGTCTTGACTCCATTCTCAATCTTGAGTGATTTTATATGGCACTGGTAGAATGCCGAGGCCCCTATTGATTTTACGGTTTTCGGTATGGTCAGCTCTTCAATTGAATTCCTGTAAAAAGCCCGCATTCCGATATCGGTAACCTTTGAATGAAAGACAATTTCGTTGATTCCGCAGTTCATAAAGGATTCGGAGGGAATAACAGTCATCGCTTTGGGGATAACCAGCTTGGGGAATTTGACAGCGGATAAGCCCTCTTTTCCGATATATTCCAGTGTGTCAGGCAGTATTAAACCCTCAATCTTATTGCAGCCGGAGAATGACTCATTTCCGATTGATTTCAGATTCTTTGGCAGCCTTACGCTTTTAAGGGAATAGCAGTTGACGAAAGTTCTGTCTGGAATTGAAGTCATGTTGCCTGGAAGCTTGAGCGAGGTTATCTTTGTTTCTGCAAATGCCTCGGTTCCAAGATATGTAAGTGTCTCGGGCAAAGTCACCTCTATTGAAAGACTCGTACACTTGTTGAATGCATTGTCGCCGATATATTCAATTTTAGAGGGAATATTCACCGTTGTGAGGCTGCTCATTTTTTCAAAGGCCCTCTCACCGATGCGCTTTACGGATTCAGGAAGATTGATTTTCTTGATGCCACCTGTGTAACGTGATAAAACATAAAAAAACTCATCGGGAATTTCCTCAACTCCGTCCGGGACTGTAATCTCTTCTCCCTTTGCAAAAACTGAGACAAGTGAATTGTTTTTCTTGTCGATTAAAAAACCGTCCTCAACTTTATAGCGGGTATTTTCCGGAGCGATGGTGAACTCATTTATCTTGCAGGCAGTAAATGCATGGTTTCCTATGAATTCAATTGTTGCCGGAATTTTTACGACGTAAAGTTTGTCATCTCCGCAGAATGCATTCTTTGCAATTCCCACAACCTTTTTTCCTGCGACATAGGGTTCAACCTCAAGCCTGGATAGGTACGTGGTCTTGGATCTGTCGTATTCATCGCCGTTATCCGGTGGGACAATCTCGTAACCTGCAAGTACAAGGTTATTGTCAGAATCAATCGTATACTTTAGTTTTCTTTGCGCATGGCATATTGAGACAACAGCTAAAAACATCAGGATATTCAGGATAATCTTCTTCTTCATGATTCACTCCGTCTCTATTATACACATGATTCGCAAAATAGTTAAGCAATTCTACCAGATTTATATCCTAAGATGATTACGGCCTCAGTGCTTCCGCCAGCCATCCTGTTATTCCCTGTGGCAGATTGGGATCCATGAGGGTACCGTCATCGAACATGAGGTTGCAGTGCATTGGATTTATGATGCAGTGCTGCCCCATCTCGAAGCCGAAATTGATTGATGCGATTCCATGGTCTCCGTTGTAAACCCAGTCGGGGGTGAAAACACTGCAGTGCTTCATGCTCTTCATCCTCGGTAGCAGGGGGACCACATCTTTTTCATAGGAACAGACTTCATCTCGCTTTCCCATCGCAAAAAACAAGTGGACGTCGTTCTGGTCATACAGGTCAAAGAGCTTTTCATCAGGGATTTCTGGAGCACCCATTGGAACAACTGCATTAAAGAAATCCGGGTAATCAAAAGACAGTTTAAGGCTTATCGCTCCACCGCTGGAATTTCCAAGTATTGCCTTTTTGCTTATGCCGCCGTTTTGTTCAGCATGTTTTTTGATGAAATTGCATATAAGTTCATAAACGGTTTTTGTATCTGTCTCAGGCCAGTGCCCGTGAACCATCCCGTCGTCTCCACGATATTCCGGAGCAAGAGGAAAAAGAATGTATGCTCCCACAAGTATGCTCTGATATTCTTCCTTAGAATAGAATTCCGCACCCGCATAGTTTATGCAGACGTCTCCTTCAAGGGCGTTGGAAGTTCCATGCATGATGACAAGCAGGGGATATTTCCTTGATTTT
>JAGCYQ010000043.1 GCA_017960765.1 Treponema sp. | reverse complement strand
TGTTTGCAATCTCAAACCTCATGAAGATTCTGTCCAGCTCAGATGACTCTAGTCCGTTCTGACATATCTCGTTTAACGTGTCATAAATCACTTTGCGGACTTTTCCTGTATTTTTCTTTTCAACACCGCGAAGCCCGCAACACACAAAGCAAAAATCCTGAGAAAAGCTTGTCCCCGTCTGAGGTGCAATATCTTCTCCCAGCTTGGATGCCATCAAGTTCTTAAGTATAGGAGCGCCGTCGTTTCCCCACAAAAGATGGTTAAGGAACAAAAGCTCTATCTCCATCTCAATTCTGGATTTCTCTCTGTTTTGTATTTTCCAGATGCATGCGACCGTACTCTTTTTTTCTTTTCCATCGGCAGGTCCGTAAGCCTGAACCTTGCTTTGTATTTTTTCATTTGGATCAGGTTTCGGGTATATGGCTTTATGTCCGCTGCTTTTTATTTTTGAAAGAATGTTTTTGTCAAGAAAATCCAGCTGCTCATGTGTCGGTATGTTTCCATAAAGAAAGACAAAACAGTTTGCGGCACAATAATATTTTTTATGATATGCACAGAAGTCCCTGTATGTAAGCGAAGAAATCTCCAGCGGATCTCCTCCTGACTCATGGATATATTGCGTCCCGCATTCAACCGCCCTATCTATCTCGGCACCTACAACGCTCTCATAGGAGGAAAAGACTCCCTTCATCTCATTGTAGACTACACCCTGAATCGAAGGCTTTCCCTTTGAGTCGAATTCAAGATGATGACATTCCTGAAGAAAAATCTCTGGTTTTAAGAGTGGAAAGAAAACGGCATCGGCATAAACCGACATCAGGTTAAAATAATCTGCGCGTACAGTTGAGCTTGCAGGATATACTGTATGATCGCTTGCGGTATAGGCATTGAGATATGTGTTTACGCTTTGATTTTCAAGACGGATAAACGCATCCTTTACAGGATATTTTTCTGAGCCACAAAGGACGCTGTGCTCGATTACATGTGCAACACCTGTGCTGTTAAATGTCGGTGTCTTGAACGCAAAAGCAAAAAGGTTCTCCTCGTCATCATTCAATAAATGGAAAACCTCAAGGCCTGTCTTCTCATGCTTCAGGTGAATGCCCTTTGCCTCACAGTCCTCTACATCAACAACTTCCAGAACGCGGAATCCCTTATACTGCTCACCCTTAGTCATCATACATATATTTCCCCATCATCGCGACCCTTGACTATAAGTTCTCCGTTTTCCCATGCACGGCGCAGGTCTGCATAGAACTGAGATGTAATTCTTTCGCTGTCAGCCTTTAGCACGTGCTCACGGATAGACTCTTCCTCAAGTATTGTATTGGATCGGTGAATGGAGACATTTTCCAGAATCTTTTTGCGGAAGTTCTCGCTTTTTCCTCGTATAAGAATTGAAATATCCTTGTCAGTCATCTCATGAAGCTTGTTCTGCAGGAAGCGGTTGTCACAGCCCACGACGTCTTCCTCGGTAAAGAGCCTCTTACGCAGGTCTGCCCCAAGCTCAGGATCCTGCTCGCTAAGGTTGCCGAGTATCTGATATTCAGCAGTCGGATCCATACGGCGCAAGATCTGTGCAAGTACGTTTCTTCCGTCCATATTCTGTGAGTTCTCGGTATTCTGTGTAAGGAGTTTCTCGTGAAGGCTCTTGTCTATCTGCTCCATTACAGACGGAGCAACAGGCTTCATCTTTGCAAGACGGAGTACAACCTCGCTCTTGTCCTTCTCGTCCATTGCATTGATCACTGCGGCGGCTTTTTTCGGCTCCACCTGTGAAAGTACCAATGCCTGAACTGCCATGCTTTCCCCTCCAAGAAGAATGCTTATGCGCTCTGCATTTGCATCCTCAAGATACTCAAAGGGTTTTCCTGACGGATACTTTACGGATTTTTTCAGGACCTCTTCGGCTTTCTCGCTACCGTATGCTTTTGTCAGGATTGTTCTTGCTGTATCAACTCCACCGTCCTCTCTGGCTTTAGTCAAAAGAGACTCAAACTCTGCAAGTACGGCCTGTGCTTCCTCCGGGGGAACAGAACGTATGGATGCAATCTCCGGGATAATCTTCTCTGTCTGCTCCTCGGTAAGGTGAGGCATGATTTTGGCGGCTTCGTCAATACCGATGACCACCATGAACTTTGCGACACGACGGTAGATGCTTTCTTTTTCTCCCGGCTTAGGCTCTTTTACAGGAACCTTTATCAACGCACCGGAAGTAAGCTTATCTGTTGCGGCCTTTACATCTTCCTTTGTTGTCGTGTTTTTATGGAACCATGCGCCTGTCTTTGCGGCCCTCTTTGCCTCATCACGGATCTTGAAATCCTCTGTTGTAGGAATATCGCTTCCCTTGGAAAGATTCTTTCTTGTTGAATAGAGCGATTCATCCTGACGGGGCTTGTTCTCTGCAGGCGCTTGATTTTTATTTTCTACGGATTTTTTTATCTCTGATGCAATTGTCGGACGGCTTTCCTTTTTTTCTGTCGGAAAAACCTCATCCAGCTTGCGGTTGATTTTCTCAAACACTGGGGCACGAACCAGAGGCTCTGTCCCCGGCTTTGAATTGTGGCGTATCTGACTGGAAACGCTTTTTACTTTTGATTCTGATGAGATCTGAACGTATTCTGAATCGTAAGAACTGGCAGCGGATGATCCTGAATCACTTGATCCATAACCATCACTCTGTCCAGTCTTTTCTTCAGGGACAATAGGCTCAGCCGCTTCGGATGATTCTTCTTCCGGTGGTTTTGGCGGACCCTTTACTTTATTGTAGGCATTAAGTCTATAACTGTCTAAATTCATATCCCTTCTTTATTGCATTAACCGAATGTTGCGATAAATACACCTGCTGCGATTGCGGTTCCGATAACACCGGAAACATTTGGTCCCATTGCATTCATCAAAAGGAAGTTGGAAGGATCTTCTTCCTGACCCACTTTGTTGGATACACGGGCTGCCATTGGAACTGCTGATACACCGGCTGAACCAATGAGCGGATTTATTTTCTTTCCCTTTGGCAGGAACAGGTTCATGATCTTTGCCATGATTACACCTGTTGCGGTTGCCACACAGAATGCTACAAGTCCAAGAACGATGATACCAACAGACTTACCGTTGATGATCTTTTCCGGAGTCATCTGGCTTCCTACACCCAGAGAAAGAAGAATTGAAACAATGTTCATCAATTCATTTTCAACTGTCTTAGAAAGACGTGTAACACAACCAACCTCTTTGATAAAGTTACCGAATGCAAGCATACCGATAAGAGGAGCGGCAGGAGGCAGAAGAAGAATTGTAAGTACAAGAAGCATCATCGGGAAAAGGATGCGCTCAGTCTTGCTTACAGGCCTCAGCTGATCCATGTGAATCAGGCGCTCTTTCTTTGTTGTAAGGGCCCTCATGATCGGAGGCTGAATCATCGGAACAAGAGCCATGTATGAGTAGGCGGCTACAGCGATAACAGCCATAAGCTCAGGTGCAAGCTTTGCAGAAACATAGATTGAAGTAGGACCGTCAGCACCACCGATGATTGCGATTGCACATGCCTGAAGCAGGTTGTATTCAGTGTTAAGGCCTGGAATCAGGTTCATGAGTGATACACCGAACAGTGTAAAGAATACACCGAACTGAGCCGCACCACCAAGAAGTGCCATCTTCGGGTTAGCGATAAGAGGACCGAAGTCTGTCATTGCACCGATACCCATGAATATAAGCATCGGGAAGAATTCGTTTCCGACACCTGCCTTATAGATGATGTGGAGCATACCGTCAGGACCTTCGCCCATACCGGCACCCATGATGTTTACGAGTATTGTACCGAATCCGATTGGAATAAGAAGAAGAGGCTCAAATCCCTTGGCGGCACCAAGATATACAATCAGGAAACCGACTGCGATCATTATAAGATACTGCCAGCCTGGAGCCTTTGTGTCTCCAAATGTGTTTGCTGCCATTGCAGTCTCTTCTCTTTCCTTCTCTGCTTTCTCCGCGGCGATTTCCTCAGCAGTCTCCTGATGAATCATCTTGTAGATACCGGTTGACTTACCGATGTTCGCAAGGAATTTCTTTACGGAGATGTTCTTTGATGAACCCCAGTTCTCTGTTCCCTTGATTACATGCTCAAGTCCCGTTTTATTCTCCGGGGTCTTATCCTGGGCAAGAACATTTGTTGACAATGAGAGCACTCCGGCGATTGCAAGAATCACTCCCATAATCAAAGCGATTTTTTTATTATTCTGTGTCTTAGAAAACGGCATACATTTATCCTTTTTACTCAAGTACTACACGTACAAACACGTCAGTCTTCTACTGAATTTCTGCAACCAGCTGACCATTAGTAAGCTGACTGCCAACTGCGGCGATAAAGTGAACCTTTCCGGCTGCACCTGCCTTTATCTCAAGCTCCATCTTCATGGATTCAATTACAATAACAGTGTCATTTGCACCTACAGTTGCACCTTCAGATACTGCAGTACGAAGGAATACACCTGCAACAGGAGCCTTTACCGGTTTTCCACCTGCTGGAGCTGCCGGAGCGGCTGCAGGGGCTGGAGAAGGAGCAGGAGCCGGAGCCACTGGAGCGGGAGCTGCCACGCCACCGATAGATGCCAGAACCTGACCGTTTGTAATCTGTGTTCCAGTTGGAACTGAATATGTGATTGTACCAGACTCAGGAGACTTTACCTCAAGCTCCATCTTCATTGACTCAATGATGATTACTGTCTGTCCCTTCTCTACCTTTGTTCCGTTTGAGAAGCACTGCTTAAGGAGAGTACCTGCAACCGGAGCCTTTACCTCGGCACCGCCAACTGCAACTGGTGCAGAAACTGCTGCTGGAGCTGCCCCTGCCGGACCGAATGAAACATTGTATGCTGTACCATTTACGTTTACGCTCATTGTGTCACCAGCTGGTCCTGTAGTTACGTTGTAAGCGCTTCCGTTAACTGTTACAGTATAGCTTCCACCGTTTCCTGCCTTTGCAGAAGGAGCTGGTTTTGCGGCGAATGTTGCCTTAGCATCAACCGGACCCTTTGCCCTTTCCTTGAAGAACTTAGGTGCTACATTCGGGAACATTGCATATGTAAGGACATCCTCGTCAGAACCGTCACCGCCAGCAGCCTTTGCCTCCTGAACCATCTTGTCCCATTCAGAAGGAATCTCATCGGCCGGACGACAGGTCATTACCTTCTCCATTCCGTTCTGCTCAAGTGCCTTCTTTACGAGGTCTGGATTTGCATCTGCAGGAAGCTTTCCGAATTTTCCAGTAATGAGGTTGCGGAAATCCTGGGTCATGTTCTTATAGGGTCCCATAAGGACGTTCATTACAGCCTGGGTTCCAACAATCTGTGAAGTAGGTGTTACAAGAGGAACATAACCAGCATCCTTGTGAACCTTTGGAAGCTCAGCAAGAACTGCATCCATCTTGTCTCCTGCACCCTGTTCCTTAAGCTGTGACTCAAGGTTGGAAAGCATTCCACCCGGCACCTGGCTTAAAAGAATGCGAGTGTCGGCTCCCAGGAATTTTGACTCAAGTGAAGAATAGTGTGAGCGTACCTCACGGAAATATGCGGCGATTTCAAGAAGTGCCTTGGTGTC
>JAGCYQ010000042.1 GCA_017960765.1 Treponema sp. | reverse complement strand
GCCTGTTTCTATCAGCTTGCTGCTGGCATTCTGTATCTGTTGGATTTGGGCTCTGATCTCTTTTGTCAGCTTCATGACATTGTCTGCCAGAGTTCGGATGTCCTGTGCGACGTTTTTGAACTTTGCCTTTCCTTCCTGAATGTTTTCTGCTTCAAGTTCTGCGTTGAATGCAATGATTTTTGTCTGGTCTGCAACGCCGTCGATCAAGTTGACTATATCCCAAATGCTTTTTATTTTATTCGAGAGACTTTGGATGCCCATGATGGAAGACTGGTTCGCAAGAATGATTTCCTGCATTTTCTCAAGGTTAAGCTTTATTGAGGTTGAGTCATGCTCAATATCCTGCATGTTTTTGTCTGCAAGATGCTTTACCTCGATAATCTTCTGTTCAATTGATTGTGAAAGTTCCTCAGTCATTTCCATGGTGGAGACAATTTCCTTTACCGCCGTTGACTGTTCTATTGATGTACTTGCAGTTTCCTCAGATATTGAAGAAAGGTTTTGCGATGCCACGTTTATTTCCTCATTTGTCTGGGAAGTCTGCTCCATTATGGTTGTAAATAGCCTGATAGTCTGGTTAACAATATAGATTGTATATGATAACTCAGATGAAAGGTCTGCAGGTATTATGTTGCTGTTCTTGATGTTCTTGTCACTCAAAGAGTGCAATGCTTCCTGAACTGTGCCGGTGGATTTCTTTATCTTCCTGAAATAGATGAGTGAAAATGTAGTTGTAAAAATGAGGTTTATCAGCGCTATGAAAATTGAATTCAACAATTTGAACGACAGGCAGGAAAGAAAGACTGTGATTCCGCTTGTGATGAACGGAATTGCTACATACATGACGAAAAGGGTTATGAGTGAAAAGCCCAGGTATTTCCTTGAGTTGACATAATCCTCAGATATTCCGCTGGAAACAATGGATGTTGCTTTTTGGGAGCATATCGTTTGAATGACATCAAATACAACAAGTATTATCAGGTTCGAAATCAAAAGGCAGATGATGAAGAAGTAAAAGTGATTTCTTATTGTAAATTCCAGCTTAAATGACAGATATACGGAAACTGAAATGATTTGGACGATAGAAAACAGCAATGATATGAAGGCTTTCTTGGCAGGGAAATGCAGTACTTCATTTAAGAGCCTTGTTCTTTTTTCCTCGTCAAGTTTTCCATGGTCAAATTGATGGAGCCTGTATGACATGTAATGTGATGTAAAATAATTCGCCAATGGAACAATAAAGAATTCCAAGGCCAGCAAAGTAATGCAAAGAAGCAGGTAACATTCGCCGATGATTGCTTTGGGTAAATCGAAAAAGAGAAGAGAATACGAGAAGGGCAGGAATGTAAGGACAATTTGTGTTATCAATGATGTCCTGTACATAAAGGTTGTAAAAGATTCTCCCGGGTGTTGAGAAAAAAACTTTCGTGCCATAGAAAAAATCATTTTAGTTGTTTCCTCCTCGATCCTGAATGCTGTTCAACTGATTTGCAATATTCTTGATGTTTTGCGATGAATCGTTAATGGTTTTTGCAGACTGACTGAAATCATCAAATCCCTCGCTAAGCTGCTTCAATGTTGCCATTATCTGCATGAAAGATGAATCCTGTGAATTCGTTATCTGCTGTATATCCGATGCACTTTCAGAGGTTATTTCTGATGATGTCCTGAGTTTTGTAAAGTCTTCTTCCAGTGTGGAAAGCATTTCATTTCCTTCGCGGATTTTTTCAGTTCCACCCTCGGATGTAATAATCAGGTTATCGGAAGAATGCTGTATGCCTGTTATCCTGTCCCTGATTTCTTTGGTGGAATCTGTTATCGTTGTTGCAAGGCGTCTGATTTCATTGGCAACGATATGGAAATTCTCTCCGCTTTCTCCTGCTGATGTAGCTTCAATTTCAGCGTTAAAAGCGATGATTCTTGTTTTTTCTGCTATTGAATCAATTGTGCTTATGATGTTCCACACAGTATCGATTTTTTCGCTCAAGTCCCTGATTCCCATGATAGTGTCAAGGTTTGCCTGTGCAATCTCGCCCATTTTACCGATATCCATCTGAAGGAGTTCCGAGCCTTCGTGAACGTCATAGAGGGTAGCGTCTGCCTGCTGGGAAACATTGCTGATGCTTGATGCGATTTCCTTGAGCATGAGCTTTATTTCCGACATTGTGTTGAGACAGCCCTTTACATTATTGGCCTGGATAATTGAATTGTCTGCCGTGTTTTTGGAAGATTCCGTTAGCTTGAGTGTTGCATCGATTAATGTATCACTGGTTTTCTTTATGTCAACCATAATGGCCTGGAGCTGACTTATGATGTCGTTGATTACATATATTGAATAAGAGAATTCAGTTCCGAGGTCGGTAGGCAAATACATGTCATCGCTTATGCTTGCACTGGTAATCCTCTTGAGTATTTGGTTTACGTCTGTGATTGAGTTGTATATATGCCTGAAGAAAAGGGATGCTGTCATGACACAGAGGGAAATGTTAAAGATGACAAGTAGAATGAAGTGCGTCAGGAAAGAAGATTCCTCGATCGGGATAAATCTTTGCATTGCCATGTAGATGAGGAAAATTGTCATGGAGGACAACACCGGAATGATGACGTGATAAAGCACTCTTGTATACATTTTCATTCCGAATACTTTTCTGTCGTGGACTATTTCACTGTCAATGCCTTTCTGGATCAAGTCATAGTTAATTTCGGTACACCAGGATTCAACATCGCAGAATGCCATAACACCGGTATTAAAGGCAGAATACACAGCCGGAACCAATGCCAGCAGTATGCAGGAGAGTGGAATTGACAGGGCAAAGTAATACACGGCAATTATTATGAAGCTTGAAATCAGGAACATGATTGCTACATGAAGACAGACCTTGAATGGAAGCTTCATAAGTCTGATTGCCATGGCTGTTCTTTGGGACTGATTGAAATTCTCAATATCAGAAAGCTCGGTGGAAAGTTTATGGGTAAAGAGATGGTTTGTAAGTCGGAGAAGACCCAGCTGGAAAAACAAAGTGATAAGTAAAAATGCAACAACGCATAATACAATCCTGGAAGGAGGCATTGTGGAATAGGGTAGCCGCGCAAAATAGAAAATATAGATTGCATTTATCAGCAACCCGGAGAGGCTTGGCCTTATGGAAGTTTTATATATTTTATTCTCGTATTCGTCTTTCATCATAATCTCCTATTTTGTTGTCAGGGCAAATGCACCATCCCAGTTTTCAGGACGCTCGTGTATGTATAAAAGGCATCTTTCAAGTAAAACCTTGGAAGCCTTGTCGGAAGGACATCTGTTGATTGCCTTGGAAAAATACTCGCTGGCTATCTTGAAATTTCCCATTGAGTATTGATTCATTCCCTTTTCATAATAGCTCAGGAAAAGTTGGTCAACTTCGGTTTCCGGTGAATTAAGCTCGTAGATTGCAACTGAATTGGATTTTCCCTTTACCTTTACGGTATCAAGGTGACGAACATATTGGCCGTCATTCAAATCCCTTTTTACAGTCTCCGAAATTATGATTGGCACACCATAAAGCTTTGTTAATCCTTCAATTCTTGAAGCGATGTTTACGTTATCACCGATGACAGTGTATTCCTTTTTCTCATCACTACCGATTGATCCAACGATTGTCGCTCCATAGTGGATTCCTGTACCTATCTCAAAAACATAGTCATCCGGCAGGTTCAGCGGTATCTCCATGTCGTTCAACGCCTGCCTCATCTCCAGGGCCGCATTTGCCGCACGGTTTCCGTTGTCCTCATAGCTTTCGGGGGCTCCAAACAAGGCCATTATTGCATCCCCCATGAATTTGTCTATGGTACCGCCGTGTTTCTTTATTATGCTTCCCATTCTGGCAAAGTATGAGTTTAAGAATTCAACGACATTCTCCGCCTCATTGATTTCACTTATAGTTGTAAAATTACGGATGTCACAGATAAGGACTGCAACTTCACGCTTTTCACCGACGGTTGCATTTATCTCATCATCTGAATCAATCATCTGGTTGATGATGGACGGAGGAATAAAGTGGCTGAATGCCTTGCGCATCTTGTCTTCGTTGCTCTTTGCAAAATTATATTCTATGGCACGGATAAAGAGCTTTGAATAGATGTTGATAAGAAAATTCAGACGTTCCCTGGTGCGCGGGTTCATTGAAATATTTTTGTAGCTTCCAATATGAACTGTAAAAGGAATGTCTTCCTGATTCTCTGTCGGAAGCGTTTCATAGGTTTTTATTTTTCCCGAAGGATCTTCTGACTGTTCCTGACTGTCTGATTCAAATATAACTGCTTTGTTTTTCTGCCAGTTGATTTTTCTTTTGCTTTTGTGGATGGCAAGGTATTCACTGTGGCATACATCCTTGAAGTCTTCAAACTCTTCTTTTGGAATGGAAGAGGTCTTTGCATAATACTCAAATACGTCAGTTGACTTGATTATAACTCCCATAAGGTCATAATCGTAAATGCCGGAAATGCTCTTTGTCAGTTCCTTAACAAGCTCACTTATGTTGAACTCAGAGATTCCCCTGTTATAGGCACTCTGAATCGTATACAGGTTAAAAAGCTCCCTGTCAAATGCACTTATGACAGTTTCCATCAACTTGGTCTGGTTCGGTGTCTCCGCCTTCTTTTTGCGTCCAGGTTTTGATTTTTTTTCTGTTTTCTCCAGATTGCTCTTGATTAAATCTGTCAGTTTGTCAAGGTTTTCTTTTTCTGGAACAAACAATGCATCGCTTAATGAGTTTTCCGCCCAGAAATTGTAGACTGAATTTTCCTCCAGTGCACAGATAATTACTGTTATATCCTTGAGTTCATTTGTATTTTTTACTATGCGGGAGATATTGTATCCGCTGATTACGGGAAGCTCTATGTAAACAATGATGACGTCGGGGCGTTCAGCATACAGTAAAGTCAATGCCTCAATACCATTGCTTGCCTCGACTACATCATAGGAATTGTTGCTCAGAGACTTGCTTATGAGCTTTCGCATTGTGGAAGAATCGAATGCTACAAGAACTTTTTTACTACTCACCTAAAAGCTCCTTGACAGCCTGCAGCAGGTTGCCCCTCTGGAATTCTGATTTAACAATAAAGGCCTGTGCCCCGGCATTGATGAATTTTTCTTTAGTATCAGGGTCATAAACTCCGGAGACAACGATAACAGGTGTTCCGTCATATTCTGAAAGGCGCCTTATGTTGCTCAGGAATACTAGTCCGTCCATACGCGGCATCTTGATGTCTGTAACTATTGCATCTACATGTTTTGTCTTTAATATCTCAAGAGCATCAATTCCGTCAACAGCTGTTTCAACCATATAGCCGTCAGTTTCAAATATTGCCTGCTCGATTTGTCTTGTTGTGGAGGAATCATCAATTACAAGAATTGTAAAGTTATGCCTCTGGTTCTTTATCTGATACTTTTTGATGTCGTATGCAAGAAGACGACGTAACCTGCGCATTATGTCCGGTATGTTCAAAATGGGGATGATTGCATAGTTCTCATCGTAAACAACACCCTGTACAGCATCAAGCTTTTGCATGATTGGAGGAAGGGGATTAACGACAACTGTCTCATACTGGTCTATGCTGTCTGCAACAATGGCAATCTGAGTCTCAAGATATTCCACAACAATAACGGAAGACGTTATCTCGCTCTGTTCACCACCAATAATCGAAGAAAGGAAATAAAGCGGAATAAGCATGTTGTGCAGGCTGATGTATGACTGTCCCTGGATGACCGTTATGTCACTTTCCTCAACATTTGCGATTTCGGCGATATAGTTTGAAGGTATCATCAGCTTCATGTTGCCGGTGTGGACAAAAAGACCCTGCTGTGTTGCAAGAGAAAGTGGGATTGTCAATTCAAAAGATGTGCCTTCATTTTCTTTTGAATTGATTTTAATGCGTCCCTTGATTTTTTCCATGTCGGCACGGACAGCATCAAGTCCTATTCCACGTCCGGAAAGCTCAGTGGTTTTATCTGCAGTGGAAAGACCTGAGATATACAGATACTGTTCCAGTTCTTTGTTTGACATTTTCTCGATTTCTTTCTGGTCATTGGGGAACAGTTCAATGGCCTTTTGCCTGATTTTCTCGTATTGAATGCCCCTACCATCATCTATGACATGAATTATGATGTGGTTGGAATTCTGCTGTGCAAAAACATTGATATGACCACGCTCCGGCTTACCCATGGCTTTTCTTTCTTCCGGGAGCTCAATTCCGTGATCCATGCTGTTTCTTATTAAGTGAAGGAGAATTCCCTTTAAGTTCTCCAGGACTGCTTTGTCCAAAAGGAATTCTGTCTTAGGAATATCCAGTTCAATACTCTTTTTAAGCTTAAGGGCATCGCTTTCAACTTCTTTCTTTAACGGTGTCAGGACCATGTCAAGCGGAAGCATGCGCAGGTTAAGGAGCTGGTGCTGGGTGTCAAAGATTGCCGTTTCCGTCTGCAAAAGGTCTTCTTTGAGCTGCTTTGGAAGCTCGTGCAGGACATTTCCTTCTGTTGCGTTAAGGCGGGATTCAAATTCTTCCAGCTGATGCTTAAAGCGGAACTGCCTGATAATCAGATTGTCAAATGAGCGGATGATTTCATTTATGCGGTTAATGTCAATCCTGATAGACGTAATGTTTTCCAGGGTCTCGTCATTTTCTTCAAGTTCAAAAACTGCACCGTCTTCATCGCCGATAAGGTCAATGTCCAGATTGTCTGTAGTAAAGAAAAGGCCTGAGCTTGCTTTTTTGAATGTGTCTATATAACGGGAAATATTTATCTCATCATTTCCGTCATCCGTGATTTTCTTTAATACTCTCTGGATGCAGTCTGATGTCTGGAATGTAAGCTGTATGATGTGATCCGTGAGCTCATATTTTTCTTCCCTTATGCCCTTGAAAACATCTTCCAGACCATGTGAAAGGCGCTCTATCACGGAATAGCCCATCATTCGACTTGTGCCTTTTATCGTATGGAGTTCCCTGAGAATTACGGAAAGCAGTTCTTTGTTTGCAGGAGAATTCTTAAATTGAATGATACCGTCGTTAATGGCATCAAGATGTTCTCTTGTTTCTGAAACAAAACCCTCTATAAACTCTTCTTTTGAAAAAGACATTTTCCTTACCTTCCGCCTTCTATCTGTGATTCACATAATTCCAAAAAGTAATCCGGACTGAATGAGTCAACTATATCATTATAGCAGATTTCCTGGTTTTGAATATAGCATTTGAGTGCATTTGAACATGAAGAAAATGCTTTTTTCATGTTTTTTGCATTTCCCGTTTTCTTGTATAATACACCAAGATTATAAAGTGCAGGCCAGAATTTCGGATTCAGAATGCTTGCCCTCTGGTAACAGTCCAAAGCCTCTTTGTCATTGCCTTCTGCCTCAAAAATCAATCCTTTCATGTAAAGTTCGTGTTCCATTTCTGTGGGTTTGAATGTATGGGACGAAAGCATTTCCCTTGCGTAATCTATCTGCCTTGAATTGATTGCAGTCTTCAGGTTCTTGTAAAATTCCGAGATAGAGCATTGTTTCTTTGTGCTGACGGTTGCATCATTGCATTTGACTGTGTTGAATCTGGGGACTTTCTTGGAGAGAGGCTTATGTAAAGAATTCTGCTCAAGTCTGTTTTGCTTTAATTCATGACACCTTTGTTTTTCTTCTGGACTGGCTTTCCTTAGGTAATAGACGGAATCACAGTTTTCCTTTATGAACGGCATGTCATCATCACATTCGATTGAGGCAATTTCGTTGATGGACAGAAACAGTAATGCGCCAGGCTTCATCGCTTTTGCCATTTTTATCAAGACTGCCTTTCTGGTTTCTTTGGTAAAATATATGAAAACATTCCTAAGGAACAGGAGGTCAACGCTTTCAAACGGCATGGGAAAATTTTCGTCCGTTGCCAGATTGAAGCATGATATTGAAAGCCTGTCCAAGGTTTCTTTTGCCATTGTAAATGATTTTGGGTAATAGGTTCCCAGTGGTTCAAGCAGGTGAATGTAGGGGCTTCCTTCGTTGCGGAATGAATGAGGTGGATAATAACCGTTCTTGAACAGAGAAAGTGCCTTCTTGTCGATATCGCTTGCAAATACCTTAGCGTCAACGTTGCATGCCTTTGCAAGGGCATAAAGGGAAACGGCTTCTTCTCCGGTTGAACATGCGGCACTCCAGATTACAACATCCTTGTGGTTTGGAAAATATTTGTTTTTCAGGAAATCGAACTGACTTTCTTCTCGGAAAAAATACGTTTCATTGATTGCGGCTTCGTCGATTATTAGGTTTCGTTCCTCTATGTCTTCCTCAAGTTTCCTGCAGTAATCCTCATCAGACATTGAAAGCTTTTTTTTCCTTTCCTGAATGAAGTTGAGCATGAAATCCCTGTGTGAAGAAGACACTGTAAGCCCGCTGTACTTTAGTATCATCTCCAAAAACTTGTCTTCACATTCCTTTGAATTATTTCTCTCCGCCATACTCTCTACCATCTATTTTTTTATTGAATTATTGAATTTATGAATGACCCTATTTCCTCTAGGGGAAGTACATGACTTGCCGCATTCATCTCGATTGCAGCACGAGGCATTCCAAAAATCACGCATGAATCCTGATTCTGGCATATCGTTTTTCCGCCATTATCGATGATTGCCTTGCATCCTTCTGCACCGTCTTTTCCCATGCCTGTAAGGAGAACGCCCAGGAGTTTATCCTTTAGGACTGGAGCTGCAGAACAGAACAGTTTGTCCACAGCCGGCTTTAGAAAATGCAGGGGAGGATCATTGTCTATCGTAAGACAGCAGTTGCATGGTGAATTGCTTTTTTCACTTACGACAAGATGAGTTTCTGCGGGTGCAATATATGCATGTCCCGGTTCAGGAACAGTACCATCCTCCGCGAGTGAGACTGAAAATTCTGTTGTTGAATCAAGCCATGATGCGAACTGTCTGTCAAACATAAGGTCTATGTGCTGTGTTATCAAAACAGGAATAGGAAAGTCCTTTCCAAGGTCCTGAAGTAATGTCTGTATGGCTATTGGACCTCCGGTAGAGGCACCAACAACAAGAATCTTGTATTTTGATTTGGCTTGAAGCCTGTGCTCTTTTGACGGTGGTTCTGTATTCCTTGGTATTGGTTTATGAAAGAAACGGCTTTGTCTGATTTTTGCGTGATTGACTTTGGTAATTAGTTTCAGACGCTCGCAGAAAGCTTCAAGTTCAGCCAATGTCATGGATGCAATGTTAGGCTTTTTGATTATTTCCACGGCACCGGCCTCAAGACACTTGTAGCCTATTTTTGCCTCATCCTCTGTGGTAAAGGCAACGATAACAGGTGTCCTTGCATTTTCCTGCATGATGATTCTTGTAGCTTCAATTCCATCCATGACAGGCATGTTCAAGTCCATGATTATGAGTTCTGGAGAAAGGGCCTTGTTCTGTTCAACTGCACTCTGACCGTTTGCAACACTTCCGACGACTTCAAAATTCCCGTCACTTTCCATCACATGCTTGAGCATTGCACGAACTATACCGGAATCATCAACAATAAGGGTCCTGATCATTTTGAGCCGCCAATGTTTATGAGCTTGGTAACATTTACAAGGTACTGAATCCTGTCATCTGTGAAACGAGCCGCAAGTATGCCGTATTTTTTCAAGTGGTATTTATACATGTTGGAAAAAAACTTTATGCTGGAAAGCTGTATCTGTATGACTGTCGGCACAATAGAGGTGCGTAATATTATCGGTGGATTTGATTTAAGGGCAATCTCTGTAACCGGAAGTCCATCTGTTTCTATATTGAATATGGATGCTATGTTCTGGTCCAGGTTTATTTCCGTGCAGTTAAATCTTTCTGCAAGCTGGCTTCTGACTGGAGTGAGGGAGTAGGTGCTTTCCATAAACGATGATTGCGGAATCAGGATGTCAAAATTTCCGTAGTTAAGGCATGCAAACCATTCAGCTGTTTTCAAGGTCGCTCCTTATCTTTTCCAGAATACCGTTAATGTTCAGTATTGGTGCGGTAACATCGTCAAAACTGATTGCGCCTGTAAAAAATGGGGCGTCCTCCGTGTTTGTCAGGTTTTTGACCGTAACCTCTGATTCGTTGTGAAATTCCTGAATTTCAGAAACTTGAATTGAAATATTGTTGGGATTTTTCAGCAGCATGTAAAGCCTGGAATCCTGTGGTCTGCCTGAAGTAAACAAGGAGAAATCCACTACGGCAAAGGGGACTCCGTAACTGTTCAAGACTCCCTTTATGTATTGCGGTACAAATGGCATGGGGTAGACTTCGTTGTTCCTTAAGATTTCGCGGACTTCGGTTGAATTGACAGCATAATTTATGTCTCCTGCCTTGAAAACAAGATAGGATGTTGGATTTGATTTTTCCGCCTCATCAGTGCTTATAATTTGATTTTCAAGAATTTCTTCCAGTAAGTCGTCGGTTAATTCTTCTAATTCTTCAGTCTGTTCATCACTCATTATTAAATTATAAACCCTAAAGCCCCATAATTCAAGTAAATTATTGTTATGTTATGGAAAAAAATCATTTGTATTTTTATCGTATTGGGTGTATAATATATTTATTATGGATGAGCAGACAATAATCAATGAAAGCCCTATAGGCAAACATCTGGATCGACTTGCAGATTCAAAACAGGCCTCGTATCTTGTGTTCAACAAGAAAAAAATTCAACTTGTTGCCAAGATTACAATTGGTCGTGAGTATGATAACAGCGTCGTCATTGACAATAAACTTGCAAGCCGTCACCATTGTGTTATTCAGAAAATCAAGGAAGAGTATTTTCTTAAGGATGAAAACAGTACAAACGGTACTTTCCTGAATGATCACCGCATTCCTCCGGACAAGTATGTAAAGCTTTCAACTGGTGACAAGATTACTGTTGGAACAGCAGACCTTGTGATGGGCTGATATGCGCTCTGTGGATAATCAGGAATTCCGTTCATCTCTCAGCAGGTTCAAGGATATGGCTGAACTGCCGGAAGAAAAGGAAATCATAAAGATTGCATCCGATGCCATTAAAGCTCTGGAAAAGGAAGGAAAAGATTACCGCCCGTCCAGTGCCGACAGTGCTCCGGGTGGTCTGCTTGATTTTTCTTCTCTTGAGCAGGACGTCATTCTTGTTCCTGATTTACATGCAAGGCCTGATTTTATACTTAATCTTCTTGATTCTACAATCATCGGATCTAATGTTTTGGAAGCTCTGGCAGAAAAACGATGTACTGTTTTATGTGTAGGTGACTGTTTTCATACGGAAACCTCTGGCTTTTGCGCTGACCGATGGAAAAAAGCATTTTATTCTTGGGAGGAAGGTAAGTCTGACTGTCCTGAAATGAGGGAAGAAATGCATGATTGTTTTGCAACCATCCTTCCGCTTATGCTCCTGAAAAAAACATTTCCTGAGAATTTTCATTTCTTAAAGGGTAACCACGAGAACATCCTGAATGAAACCGGCAATGGAAACTATTCATTCCGCAAGTATTCCAACGAAGGCCAGATGGTATATGATTTCATTGATGAGGTTTATTCGAAAAAAGTAATCAATGTTTTGGATGCCTATGAAAAACTTCTTCCGATTGTCGCACTGTTCAGGAATTTTGCCGTCAGTCATGCTGAGCCACGTATTCCATGTGACAGGAAAGAAATAATAGATTATAAAAAAAATGATTCCGTAATACTTAATTTTACTTGGACGGATAACGGAGAGGCAGAGAAGAACTCAGTCTTAGAGCAGCTTCAGCTCCTTGATGAAAAGATCGACACGGAGAATTTCCTGTGGTTTGGCGGTCACAGGCCTGTAAGGGGCAAATATGCACTGCGGCAGAATGGAAAATTCATTCAGTTTCATAATCCGACTCAAATGAATGTTGTACATTTTCATGCTGACGGTTCATTCGATTTTGAAAAAGATATAGTTTCTGTTTTGGGGGAATAGAATATGGAAAGGGAATGTCCTACGCATATCGGAAAGTATAAAAACATACGCTATCTTGATGAAGGCGGAATGGGTGCAGTATATCTTGCCAAGGATCCTGTACTGGACCGCAATGTGGTCATAAAGCAGCTTAAATTCAGCAGGTCTGCCTCTTCTGCCAGGGAAAGGTTCAAGAGAGAGCTTTCGATAATGAACAAGCTTACAAGCGAGCATATAGTACGTTCGTTTGAATTTATAGAAGAACCAGATGAAAAAACAGGAAGAAAAAAGGATTATTTTGTCCTAGAATATGTTGACGGTATGTCTGTTGACAAGCTTCTTGAAAAAGACAAGCTGTTCCCCCTGAATGTCGCAATGATCATATTCCGCGATACATCTCTTGGTCTTGCCGTTGCACACAGCCACAACATAATCCACAGGGACATCAAGCCTGCCAATATCCTGATTTCAAAAAAAACAATCGTAAAGCTTGCAGATTTTGGCATTGCGGGTTTTGACAGGGAAAAAGACGAAAAAGACGGAAAGAATGAGAATG
>JAGCYQ010000041.1 GCA_017960765.1 Treponema sp. | reverse complement strand
GCCAAACGTATTTCAGAATTGCCTGGGAACCGGGACTATGGTGCGTTCTATGAGGTGGATCTGCTGCCTCGCCAGGAAGTACTGGTTCATGCTATTGATCAGTTGCCGCAGGACCTGCTATACAGCGATAGGGCGAGTGCTATTTACAGGCTATTAACCATGTTAGGAATACCGACAATAATACTTGACGCTGTAGCCAGATGATAGAACGGCAAAGCGGAAGAGAATCGCACAAATTCCAGCTTGTAGAAGCGTTCTGCTGAAGGAAACACAGTAGATTTCTTCGGTTGGAGGCGCTCTGGTAGGTTAATTCGCTTGTACTGTAGACATTCATAATGGTGTCTCCAGTCACGTCGAGACGGTAGTCGTTTTACGTGACAAAAAAGTCGACGGACATATCAGCATAGATTTGGATGTCGAAAAACTTGGAATTCAAGATAAGAAAGCTACATACGATGAAATAAAGGCCTATGTCAGCGAAAAATACGGATACAAGGTCTCCTCACTCTATATAGCACAGGTGAAGGAGAGGGCAGGCATTCAGAAGCGTGAGAACTACAATATCGGTGAAGGGAAGGGTGTTGTCCCTCATTGCCCGCCTGAGAAGGAAGAGGCGATCAAGGATGCGCTGAGGCATTTCGGGATGATATAGCTTGTTCCTCAATTTGAATTAATGGATCACTCGTTATATCGAATATTAGTAATTCTCCCTAGTTCATCTTGCTCGGTGATAATCACCCCGATGAGCTCAAGTATGTTTTCAGTGAAAATCTGTACTTGAATTGCCCTAAAAATCATGTCACGCTCAAACTTATCAAAATCTGTTGCGCCTGATTCTTTATAGATAGGATCAAGAATAGTTGGGTCTTTTTTTATTGCTTGAACATAGTTTATGTTTTCGTGCTGATACTGAACAAACGCTATTATTTCGTCGGGTTTAAGAAGGAATACTTTCCCGGAATCTCTGGCTTCTGTCACCGATAAAGGAAGCAATATCATCTCTTTGATTCCATTTGAACGATTTAATAGCTTTCTGAAATACAGGAAGGCGTCAATTTCTGCATCATAGATCAAATGACATGACCGTTCGTTTTCATCAAGATCCTTTATCTGCTCATACAAGCTTTTCTCTTCAGTACTAACAGGTTCAAGATCAGGATGACCTAAAGTTTTCCAAAGGTATTCTACTTGTGAGTGCAAATCTTTATTTATTGCACGAAGCTTATCATATGAAATAACAATCGGCTCGCCTTCAGTATTTTGTATTTCTGAATCATCTGCTACATTGGCATGATCATATTTTTCTTTCACTGCAGCGGAATCTTGAATTAGCGTACTGCTTGTCACTTCTTCATTAACCAACTCCCTTTGGCTATCTTTTTCAACAACTGGCGCAGACTCTTTATTGATAGGTGTATCTGATGAAGCTACAGATTCAACAGGACTGTCCAGATTTTTTGATTCAGAAGACGCGAGTTCTTTAACGCGTTTAACAACAATCAATTTAATTTCAGGACGCAATCCTCCACTTAAAGCTATCTTCGCAAGGTTTTTTGCTTGAGAAGCAGAGTCGGTCTGCATTTCCCAAAATGAAGAATAGCACTTTTTGCAGAGGCAAAGCCCATCCTTGAGAGCTTCACGAGCCTGGGGAGAGAATAAACCTATCTTCTTTGAGCAAAAATCACAACTCTTTGACATATTGTTGCTTACCTCCTTTAATAATCATGCCGTTATCGACCTTCTAATAACTTATGATAGTGACTCTGAAAAAGATTGCCAAAGCCCTTTGTTGTTGGAAAACTGAAAATGTATGCGGGCTGGTCTTCTCCATAAATGTATACTTCAAGATCAAACTTAGTTTCATCAAGAAGATGTTTGTAAATATTGTCAGCAGGGATCTGAGTAATCCTATAATGTCCTGTATCTTGAACATCCAGATAAATATCTTCTAATCTTCCATTCTCACCCTGTATCCTGCATTTCAAATAATCGCTATCAGCAAAATCAATACCTGGTGCTGGATCAAAGATAATATTCCGAAAGCCGAGGAACAGCTCAATGTTCCCAGTCCTTCCAGTTCTCAAATCCGTCCATTTAACCATTGGTCTAAGAACAATGAAAGGAATCTTCCAAGGTTCGCATGTTTCAGTTGAAAAACCTGAAAAATAGCCATATCTAGCTTTAGTGTCGAGCAATTCAAGAAACGAACTTGTTGACCGGTCTATCGGTAGTCGAGACAAGCCTTTGAAATATCCGAGTTCTGTCGCAAGTCTGAACATGTGTTTACAAGGAGTAAAAGCACCCATCAGGCTGTCTCGCTCTTGGAAATCTTTACACGTACAAGATCTGAGTGTTGTTAAATATTGTTCCCCGGTATGACCTATAAAAGTTGCTTCTTTTGCTTTTCGGTCGAGGGTGAACGTTCTGACTTCAGCACTCCGAATGAAGCGCCTGTTTGCCTCAGAGTCAAAACCCTTTGCAGTAAGCCATGAATCTTTTTTCCCTTCGTACACATTCTTGTAATTGTCGAGAACTACCTCGTCTATGGCACAATTGAGTATCAAACATCTTTTTATGTAATCAATTTGCTCTTGATGAAGATAGCATCGTAAATCGCCAAGTTTAATGTATACATTCCCTGAATTAAGTATTAAGTACAACTTGTGTAGGTGATAATAATCAATCTTTTTATCATTGGAAGCGAGACAGAACTGGAACACGCTGTAATACTCTTGCACGCGATAATGCGCGAGTTCATTGATTTTCTGAAATTGATTTTGAGGATTATTGTAGCTTAGTATATCGGTACAAATTGAGAATGATTCAGCTCCAACAGGACTGCACTCTAATGGGGTTCTAACAGTAACATTTATCACCCATCCTAGAAATCTGTATACTTCAAAAGACGATTCAACAAGAATCTGCGTGCCATACTCTTGCTTGTATCTAGGACGGAAACCGTCGGGTTTATCAATCTTAATCGTGAATTTTCTATATCCAAGATTCTGTGTGGCTTCAAGAAACACCTCACGTGTTGGAACTCCTTGAAAAAGCTCTGTTCCGTATTGCATTTCGATTGGAAATGTACATCTTGATAGAAAGAAGTATTAGCTGCCATCAGATGAGAACCTTGATTCATCAGGAGTAACTGCTATTTGCTTGAATACAGGAATATGCAGTTCGCCTTTTGCTACTTTTATTATTGCAACGCTACTTTTTTCCCTGAGGCTTTTGTTTGTCATGACCCTGTCGCCGTATTTTTGTCTATAGGCGTCAAGAACCAATTTGAATTTCTGGATTGCATCTTCCTTGGATTCACAGTCATACAATGCTTCCAGGGAAAGTCTCTCTTTTCCCCCTTGAATATACTTTCCATCCTCATAGTTGACACCTTTTACCCAAGAATGGCTAAAGAGTCTTCCAACACCGTATTTAACCGGATTATCCGAGTAATGATAATCAATGAAATACCGTCCGTCATCGATAGCGATAACACAGACATAGTTGCTAGTGAAATGCCCGGACTCTTTTTTAATCAAAGAGTCAAATCCGCCTGTTTCCATCAATTGAATGATAACACTCTTCCATGAGTTCTCATAACTAAATTACTCCTACCCCAAAATGCCAATAAACATACGATTTTTATCCGTAAACCCCACTAAACCGGTTAGTTTCTCCATACAAACCGGCTGACCCTTGAAAGTATCTCCATACAAACTGGCTTGTCTCTGGTTGACAGCAAGGTTAAGGTCTCGCTTAGAATTTAGACAGCGGAGTAGAGGTCTCGAGGCATGTTGAGACGGTAGTTCTTTTACGTGGGGTAAAAACCAACAGTCACATCAGTGTTGACTTGGATGTCGAGAAAATCGGTTTAAACCATAAGTTATAAACTGCCGAACAAAAAATCTACAAACTACCGAACAAAATATTTACAAACTACCGAAAATTATTGACGGCAATTCGTAAGTACAGTATCATTTTTTTGTGGAGAATGCAAAGTGAAGAAGTATCTGCCTAGAATTGTTGATGAAATCCTTTCATTCAAATTGAGAAGCAAAGGGGCTGTTTGGATTAGAGGACCCAAGTGGTGCGGGAAATCCACAACGGCTGAAAAGTTCGCCAAGACATGCTTATACATGCAGGATGAAGATACCCGTGAGCAGAATGTGGCACTGGCCAGAATCAGTCCCTCAAAGTTTCTTCAAGGGGAAACCCCTATGTTGATTGATGAATGGCAGGTCATTCCTTTCATCTGGAACCAGATAAGAAGGGAAGTCGACAGACGGGATGAATTCGGGCAATTCATTCTCACTGGTTCCAGGTTGCCCAGAGAAGAAGATGAAATTGAATCAGACCAGCATTCAGGGACCGGAAGAATCACAAATCTTGTAATGAGACCTATGACCCTGTTCGAATCAGGAGAAAGCAACGGGCAGATTTCCATTGGACAACTGTTCAAAGGATACAATCCGGAACCGTGTAGATGTGAGAACACTCTGGATGACTATGCTTTTCTGACGGCAAGAGGTGGATGGCCCAAAGCTGTCGGTTGTGCACGTGATGTTGCCTTGCAACAGGCCATAGATTATTACGATGGCATTGTTAATTCTGACATTACTGAAGCGGATGATGTTTCGAAAAAACCTGACAGGGTTAAGCTGCTGATGCGTTCCTATGCAAGGAACTGTTCAACTCAAGCCAACAATTCTACAATCAAGGCCGATATGCTTACCAATGACAGCAGTAAGCTTGATGAAGACACAATCCATTCATATATCCGGGCCTTGAAGAAGCTTTTTGTCATAGAGGAATCTGAGGCATGGAATCCGAACCACAGGTCAAAGACGGCAATCAGGACAATGAATACAAGATACTTTGTGGATCCCTCCATAGGCTGTGCATCTTTGGGGCTTGGTCCGGATGGATTAATTAAAGATATAAAGACATTCGGTTTCCTGTTTGAGAATCTGTGCATCAGGGACTTGCGAGTCTATGCGGATTCCATTGGGGGAGAGGTAAAACACTTCCGTAATTCGGCAGGACTTGAAGTGGATGCTGTTATTGTTCTCAGAGACGGATCATGGGCTGGAATAGAGATAAAACTTGGAAGTCAGAGCCTTATTGATGAGGGAGCAAGGAATCTTCTCAAACTGGCAAATGATATTGAAGATGGACTTCCAAAGCCTTCATTCCTCATGGTTCTTACTGCAACGCAGAATGCATATCGTAGGGATGATGGGGTTTGGGTTGTCCCACTTGGAAACTTAAGAAATTAATGAGAAAAAGATGAATCGGATTATTGTTATCGGAAGTCCTGGCGCAGGAAAAAGCACTTTCGCAAGAAAACTGAAAAAGAAGACGGGTCTCCCATTATACTATCTTGATATGATATTTCATAGACCGGACAAAACAACGGTTACCCAAGAGGAGTTTGATCAGAAGCTACAGGCAATTCTGCAGACTGACAACTGGATAATAGATGGCAATTATCAAAGAACTCTGTCATTGCGCTTTGAAGCGTGTACGGATGTATTCTTCCTGGATTTTCCTTTGGATCTGTGCCTTGAAGGAGCTGCAGCACGAATCGGCACGGTCCGTGACGACATGCCTTGGGTAGAGCAGGAATTCGATCCGGAGTTCCGTCAGTACATTCTGGATTTCCCAAAGGATCAGCTTCCTCAAATCTATGAGTTTATAGAACGGTATCGAGGAAGCAGGCAGATTACCATATTCCATTCCAGAGAGGAAATGGCAAAGTGGCTTGATTGCCAGAATTCCCCCACCTTATTTTACTACCGATGAGACGTTATTATTGATTTCAAAGAAATAAGCAATTATATGTTTGATAAAAGGGTGTATCATATGAAGACGTTTTGCGGAATTGATTGCTGTAAAGATTGTAATAGGCTGTTGGAGTGCGGAGGGTGTGAGCAGTGCAAGGGGCATCCCTTCGGCGGCAGCTGCGTTGCGGAGAGAAACAAGGACTTCACGTCACTGAGGCAGCTGCTTATCGATGAGATAAACGATCTCGGTATCGAGGGACTTGCTGTGTCTGACCTTAACCTGCTGACCGGTTCTTATGTGAATCTGTCATATCCTCTTGCCAACGGATTTGCGGTTCAGTTTCTGAAAGATGACGACATCTATCTGGGAAATCAGGTTGAGCAGGCAGATTCGGAACGTTGTTACGGCATTGTCGCAAATGAGGATTTTATTCTCGTCTGCGAATACGGCTGCAACGGTTCCGATCCGGAAATCGTTTTGTACAAACGAAGATAGAATTCACTTGGAGGGAAAGGTGAGCCTGCGCACTGATGTCTTGAAGAAAACCTATAACCTCATGCCCCATGAAGAAGGCGGAAGCTTCTCGGAGGTGTATGAATCATCAGAGGAGAAGAACGGGAGGGCTTTGGCCGGAAGCATCTATTTTCTTCTTGACAGCGGAGAGGTCTCACAATTCCATGAGATTGACTGTGATGAGATCTGGTTCTTCCATGAGGGATGCGGCATGAAAATCACCATTCTGTCTCCGGACGGAGAAGTGAGTCATGTTTATCTTGGAAACGATGTCGGGAAAGGGCAGCGTGCTATGGCAATTGTGCCTAAAGGCTCAATTTTCAGTGCTGTCAACCTTGATGATTCGGGCTATTCCTTCGTCTCCTGCGTGACAGCTCCAAAGTTCTCTTATGACGGCTTCAGGCTTGTCCCTGAAGATGAAATCCGGCAAAGAACGGGGATGCAATGTAGGGAATAACAGACAATGGATCAGAAAGAATTATATACGCTCATACAGGAAAGCCAGCCCAACATCTGTCAGATAAGCATTCTGCAGAACGGCAGGGAGATTTATTCTGAACAGTGGAACGGGTATAAGCGGAATGACTGCACTCATATCATGTCCGCCACTAAAAGCATCATGGCGCTTCTGACCGGGATTGCCATTGATCACAACATAATCGGCAGTGTGGATGACAAGGTTCTCTCCTTCTTCCCGGATTATCCCGTCAAGCGCGGTGAGAAGACCATCTGTGATGTCACCATAAAGCACCTCCTGACCATGCGCGCACCGTATAAGGGAAAAGGGGATCCCTGGACAAAGGTGTGCTCCAGCGATGACTGGACAACCGCCTCACTTGACTTCCTTGGCGGTAGAAAGGGTATTACAGATGAATTTGATTATCGGACGGTCTGCCTGCATGTTCTTTCCGGAATCCTTTACAGAGCTTCTGGAATGAAGACCGTGGACTTGGCAAACAGATTCCTGTTCACTCCGCTTGGTGTGCCTGAGCATGAAAACTACTACGCAAAGACTGCAGAGGAGCATAAACAGTTTACAATCGGAAAGGCTCCAAA
Organism: Treponema sp.; assembly: GCA_017960765.1. GTDB lineage: Bacteria > Spirochaetota > Spirochaetia > Treponematales > Treponemataceae > Treponema_D. Next base: position 1,190 of record JAGCYQ010000041.1, on the reverse strand, counting down.
GAACAACATATGGTTTGCCGATCCGCATGGTCTTGGTACTCCGGGATACGGGCTTTGCATGAGCGCTTCTGACATGGCAAGGATCGGGCAGCTGTGTCTGAATCTTGGCATATGGAACGGAAATCGAATTATATCTGAGCAGTGGATCCGGGACATGACAAAACCGAGGGTGGTTGAGAGTGACATGTTCCGTGGGATGCAGTACGGATACCTTTGGTGGATCATTCATCCGGATAAGAACATCTACGCTGCCATAGGAAACAGCGGAAACGTCATATATGTGAATCCCGGGCTGAACATGGTTGTAGCTGTTGCTTCTTACTTCAAGCCGACTGTTTTTGACAGGGTAGATTTCATTGAAGAAGTCCTGATAAAAAGACTGCTGGAAGAAGGCCTCATTGAAAAGCATGGAAATGGCAAGGGCACTTTCTATTCCAGGAAGGATTGAATTATGGATGAGGCCAAAGATATGTGTGTCCCATGCGGGGAAGGGCTGGTAAACATCCGCGTCGGTGCTTTAATTCTCAAGGACGGCAAGATTCTGATGGTTGAGAGCAGCCGCGGCTATCTGTACTCTGTCGGCGGTAGGATCAAGATGGGTGAGACTGCACAGGAGGCTGTTGTCAGGGAGGTCTTAGAGGAGACCGGGGTCGTGATGCCCATCAAGAGGCTCATTGCCGTCCATGAGAACTATTTCTACGGAGATATGAAAACTAATCTGGGCAAGTTGATCTATGAGGTATCGTTCTACTTCCTGATGGATGTGCCAAAAGATTTCGAGCCTGTGTGCAGCAGCGTGACGGAGGAGGGTGTGAGTGAGTCTCTGAAGTGGGTGAGCCCTGACACGCCTCAGAGAATGTTCCCTGACTTCTTCAGGGAAGAGGCTATAAGACCGTCCGCGTGTGTCAGATATGCAATAAATGATGAACGAAAAAAACGTCAGGGGTGATGGAGCACCAAAACAATGAGATATGGAATCATTACAGACATCCACAGCAATCTGACAGCCTTGCGCGCCGTTTTGAGGCAGTTGGATCAGATGAATTGCGACAGGATCATCTGCTGCGTGGATATCATAGGCATCGGCCCCAATCCCGAGGAAACCGTTCGTGAAATGATGCGTGTTCCGGGACTGATTGCCGTGCGCGGCAACCATGAGGGCTATCTGCTTGAGGGGATGCCTGCTGTCT
>JAGCYQ010000040.1 GCA_017960765.1 Treponema sp. | reverse complement strand
GTGTGATACCAGCTTCATCAAGAGCAGCTACAGCACCCTTTGCCATACCGTCGTTCTCTGCATAGATTACGTTGAACTTGTCACCGCTGTTGATTACAGATTCAACAATCTTCTTTGCTTCTGCTTCGTCCCATGTTGCTGTCTGCTGAACAACCTTCTTCATTGTTCCGGCTGCGAATTCCTTGTCCAAAGCACCTGTACGACCAATCTGAGCATCTGAACCCATAGCACCCTGGATGTGGATGACATTGTATTCTGGAAGCTTCTGTGCCTTGAGCCAACTTACAGCTGTATCACCTTCTTTTGCCATGTCAGAAACAACGGCTGCTTCATACAGGTCATCAGCAACATTGATCATGCGGTCAAAGAGGAATACCTTTACACCAGCCTTCTGTGCCTTTTTGAGGGTTGATTCCCAACCGTCAGTTGCAGCGGCAGAAAGAAGAATGTAGTCAACACCGTCAGCAATGAACTGAGTTGCGGCATTCAGCTGTTCGTCATTCTTAAGGCTGTAGAAAGTCTTTACATCATAACCCTTTGCAGCAGTAAATACTGTTTCAAAATCCTTTACGTTAGCGGCACGATAGCCTGATTCTGAAGGCGGATTGTTGATAACACCAATCTTAATGGTTCCATCACCTTTTTTTGCTCCACCTTTATTGCAAGAAATGAACAATGAAGCTGCACACATAAGTGCGGCAACAATTACAACGCTCTTTTTCATCTAAATATCCTCCTGATAGATGTTTAATTCTTACGTGATTATAATACGCCTGAACAGCCCCTTTTTGAATGAATATTTTTAGGAATTTATTTTGAAATTTTTAGGTTTCTCTGTTTTTGGGACCGCGAAGAATAAACTGAAGGTAGAAATTTTTACTGAAAAAGGTGGAATTTTTTACCATATAGTGAAAAATTCAAAGCACTTTACGAAGGGTATGAACCAGTTCCTTTTCCACCGATGCCATGACGGCGGATTTTATTCGCTGAATTTTTTTCTCCGTGCCTTCATCCAACTCTGTTTTCTGAAACAGTACCTGCGGCTCAACATCAAGCGCTACCGCTATTCGTTCAATTGTTGAAAGCTTGGGAACATTCTTATAAATCTCCATCAGCCCAATGTAGCTTGTTGCCGTATTGCATGCCTCTGCCAGCTGTTCCTGGGTGATTCCTTTTTCCCTGCGTATGCGTTTTATATTGTCGATTACGGTTCTCTCTAAACTCATTTTACCTTTATAGCAGTTTAGATATAAACGTATATTATTTTTATTGACAAATCAAATATAAGAATATATCATATTTAATATAAGGAGAAAATCCATAATTCAAAGACAAAATTGTATTTTTTTAATGCCACTCTCACAGAATGAGAGTATGGCTTGATATAATTTGGTCATAAACTACTTTTTTAAGGAAGGTGCAATATGAAACGATTGATTTTCCCACTGGTCATCATGGTTTTACTCATGACATTTGGTTTTATTTCATGCAAGGCAGAAGTTGTTCCAACTTATACCGTGACATATTCATCCGAACATGGAACGGCACCGGGAACGATTTCTGTTGAAGAAAACACAATCCTAACAGAATCACAGCTGCCCGCACTTTCTGACGGAACATGGGTCTTTAAAGGCTGGTATGTCAACAATGTAAAGGTCGTTGCAGGTGAATATCAGGTAGCAGGAAACGTAACGCTTACCGCGCATTGGACAGCTATGGCAACAGTCTCTTACCACAGCAAGTTTGGAACCGTCCCACAAAGCTTTGAAAGGGAAGCAAGCCAAACTCTGACGGAAGAAAACTTGGATGTCATTACATGCAGCCCCTACACATTCCTTGGCTGGTACTACGACAAGGACGATGATGACAATGGAACTGGAACCCAGGCACAGGCAGGAGATGCAATAAGCGCCGATGTCTCCCTATATGCAAAATGGCAAACGGCGACAGTTTCGTTTAATTCGGTACAAGGAACAGTACCCAGCATAAAAAAGTACACCGGGGAAAAAATAACAGAGTCAGAAATTCCACCCGCATCTTTTGATGTAAGACCCGGTTACACCTTTTTTTATGGCTGGGTTAATGGTTTTATAATACTAACCACTAATTATACGGTTAATGGAGACATAACGTTTACAGAGCAATGGTCTAGAAGCTACTACACCATAACATTCAACGCAAATGGCGGAATTGGAGATGATTATACACAGAGTGTAATTTATGGAATAACATCTAAACTTAACGCAAATACTTTTTTTAGGGATGATGGATATGTATTTGATGGATGGAACAGGAACGCCGATGGAAGCGGAACTTCCTATGAGGATGAAGCAGATTTTACTATAACAGAGGCAAATAATATTACGCTTTATGCACATTGGGAGCCCATTGCAGATGAGACAACTATTGTTAATATGATAAAAAACATGACAGAATCAGGCACGATCGCGGCCAAAGGAACTTTTAGCAATGATTTGATTCGGCAGATAAACTCTGCCCTTAAGACACTTCCTGATGATGTTCGTGTATTCCTGGATTTGTCTAATGTCACCGGATTGTCAGAATTGGAAGCTGCTTCATCAACAAATGAGAATTACTCATTTTATGGGTGTACAAACCTCAAAGGAATTATCTTACCCAATGGCGTGACCTCAATTGGAGATTCGGCGTTCAAAAACTGTAGTAGACTCACTACAATAACGATACCCTCTAGTACAACCTCGATTGGAGATTCAGCTTTCGCCTATTGCTATCTGAGAAGCATAGTAATACCAACTGGAGTGACTTCCATAGGCAATTACACTTTTTCTAACAACGCTGGGCTGCGCGACATAACATTACCAGAAAGTTTGCTCTCGATTGGAGACTACGCTTTCAACTGGTGCGGTAGTATTGTAAACATAACGATACCCAGTGGAGTTGCCTCAATTGGAGCAAATTCTTTCCTTGCTTGCTATAGACTTACCGACATAACTTTTGAAGATACTTCAAGTAAATGGTATTACACTACTGATAGTAATTATACCAATGGTACCGAAATTGGCCCGATGAGTAATGATTCTTCTACCAATGCAACTTTGCTGAAAGGAGGTGTTGGAGGAAGTTATGTCGGTTATTATTTTTACAAAGAATAAAGAAAAAAATGCTTTCGGAGAGAGTTTAATCAGAGATCAAGCATTGGAGGATTTTAGATATGGGAACAATGAAGAACACCAAGCCGTCGTATGCCACGAATCTGGGTACAGGTGTGTTTATGGGGACAGAATGGATAACATGGCAATGCACCAAATGTGGTTGCCAACGTCAGAGACCAGCACCGTCTAAACCTTCTCCAACAGATGGAGGAACACGGTGTCCAGGTTCTAAGACTGGAAATCATATTTGGAAGAAAATGTAAAGAGAGATTAAGTCCCCAGAAACAAATAGTGAACTAGACTGGGGGGAAATACATCATCCTGAATGAAAACTATAACCCTATGGAGGTACTTAATGAATGCAAAAGGTATCATCGATTACAATACAGTTTTATGTAATCTATTAGACGAAGCTACAAAAGAAGATAAAAAGATTATAAAGGAGCTTCTGGAAGTGTTAAATCCCGTGAACGGATCTGTTCCTGATCATGCAAAATTTGAAGCGGATAAGCTTATAAGAAAATATAGACCACAATACTATGAGCCATAAGACAAAAGAAAAATAAACAGCCACATGCGAATACGTCTCTTCGAACCGTTTGCATGAGTGGAAGTTATAAAAAACGCCGATATTGCGACTTAGGCAACCGAGAAACGACACAAAGACAATCGAGGCCTCAACATGATTGACCATCACATCCATATCGGACAATTCAACGAAACATACTACGATGCACTGGAAGTCTTTGAGGCTATCGAAGAGGCTGGAGCAAAATATGGTATTGATGAGGCTCATTTTTCTTCGACATCAAGTTGTCGTGATGACGTGGAACTTTTGAAAATAGAAGAGGAAACTTCTTATGCCCTCTCCTACTCCGGAAAACTTAAAGTATGCCCATACCTTTGGTTTGTTCCGAAATATGCGGAAGAAAACATCTCTGTATTTTCTGCCGCACAATCTTTCGACTACTGCGGAATAAAGCTTCATCCAGCCGCGCAAAAATGGGATTTTAACAAACCTCAGCACAAAAAATGGCTGGAAGAAATTTTCGAATGGTCAGCTCAAAACAAAAAGCCAGTCTTGGTACATTCAGGAAGTTCACCAGAGGATTTTCCAACACGTTTTTCTTCATTCGCTATTGATCAACCAAATTCAACACTCATTCTTGCACACTCAAAACCAGTAAAGAAAACAGTTCAACTTGTAAATGCACATAAGAACATTTTTTGTGACATCGCTTACATCGAAAAAAGAAATCTAAAAAAACTCCTTAGCCTAGTTAACGACAAATCAAAAATCCTACTCGGCACCGATTTTCCAGTCACACACTATTTCAACCAACATCTCTCCGGCAAAAAGATTACGCTTAAAGAAGAATATCTTCTTGACTGTACCGCAACTTCCACAACCGTTTACCCCATTTTCCAAAATCACCAATCAGCAAGTGATGAAAAAAAAACATCGTAATTTAAAGGGATTTCGTAGAAATCTCGAATCCGCGTGACAATCACTTCTAACTTAAGTTCCACCCAAGTACTTCACGAGAGCAACAATAATTTTCAGATTTTTCCAAAAATTACCCCGATTTTTTGTTAAAAATGCAAGGTCCTGCATCATATATATAGTAGTGGAAAGTTGAAAAATGAAAGTGGAACTTGTGGAATGTCTTTTGCACATCAAGGTTGATCACGTGGAGTACCCGGAACTGGAAAAGACCATCGCACCCTTCTACACGACAAAGGGTGTAAGGCTGGACGTGTATCTCAAGGATAGCAACAAAATCATAGATATTGAATTGCAATGCTACCCGCTGAAAGATCCCGGGAAACGCTCACGCTACTATCAGAGCATGGTGGACTGTGACGCACTTTTGAAAGGGGAGGATTATTCCAGACACAAGGAAAGCTATATCCTCTTCATCTGCAAGCACGACCCGTTCAGGGATGAAAACAATAAGCCGTATGGCCTTCCCTGTTACACCTTCAGGAATGCATGTAAGGAGGATACCAAGGTGAAACTTGATGACAAAACGGTAAAAGTGTTTTATAATTCAAGTGTGTACGAAAAGGAAAAGGATGAGCGTATCCGTAATTTCCTGCATTTTGTGCATACGAATGATTCTGGTAAGGACGATTTTTCTTCCAGACTTTCAGAGATGGTTGAGAAGCTCAAAGCAAACGAAAAATTCAGGGGTGATTACTTAGCTATGAATTTACACGACAGGGACATAATGGAACGGGCAAGGGAGGAAGGTATTTCTCAAGGAATCTCACAGGGCATCCGACAAAATGCCGTGGAAAATGCCAAAAACCTCCTTGCCATGAACCTCGGTACCCACGAACAGATTTCCCAGGCAGTCGGGTTGCCGCTGGAAAAAGTGAAAGAACTGGCACAAGAAAACACGAAGATACCCAGCCCCCGTCATACATCTAGCATAAAATCGTAAAATATACTATAATAAGAGAATATTTATCGGAGATTATGTGAGTTTTGTCGACATTCTAAAAAATCCACAGCTTCCTTCCGATAATCTTTTTGGAGATTTCCGTGACTTCTGGACATAAAACTGCATTAAGTTTACTCATAACCGTCCTCATCTTTAGCCTGATGTGCGTGTTTGCCTTTGCGGGCGGATTTGCCTATATCGAAATGCATTATTATGAGCCGCGAATCGTCAAGAACGTCAACCAGACACTGGATTCCATCTCCATTGATTTTGACAATTACATTTCCGAACTCAAGCACAACTTTGCAGATTATGTAAACGATCCCAAGGCAAGGACCTTTTTTGAGCGTGAGAGCACAATATCCGACATGCAGAACCGCCAGCTGCTGACTTCCAGCGTAATGGAAAAGAACCCAGGACTGGAGGGCATCCGTGTTGTAGAGGCAAATGACCTTCACATCCACTACAGCACTTATCCCGCAGACCTGATGATGCAGACTGAGGAATACATATCATACCTGGACTATAACGATTCAATTCCGTTCTCCTCTCTAAGTGTTCCGGACGTCAATATTTCAGCAAATGACTCGGATTCAATGGCCAGTGCCTGCTCGCTCTTTTTTGACGATGCAAAGGACCGCATTATTTTCTCATATCCCTACTATGACGGTTATTCTGCCTACCGCGGAACAATCATCTTTTATGTAAACGCCCAGGATTTTACACGTCAGATAATGAACAAAAACCTGATTGCGCTTAACACAAGGTCAAAAATCGTGGCACCAAAGGGTTCTCTTGGAGTCAACCAGACAACACAGAACTGCGGCATCGTATTCGGCTTTCCTTCTGTGGGACGCGATTTGATTGACGGCATAATCCTCAACAACTGGTCCAAGGGTCAGTATGAGGTAGAGCAGCTGGCACAGGATGAAAACGGCCAGATAATGATACTGATTACCGGAACCAGTGCCAAAACCGCAAAAATAGGCTGGATCTGCACCGACGAGGAATTCACTTTCTCCCAGATGGAAAAAATATTACTGCTCACATGCCTTTTCATCACCCTCTTCCTCATCATATTCATGCTGTTCAACCTAAAGCACGATGACAATGTAATAATCCGCGAGAGGATCCACAAATTCGAGATGGCACTCTTCCATGAATATCTTGAACGCAAGGATAGCGAGGACTGGAGCACACTGCAGAAAACCGCCGCCCTATGCAAGCAGGATGTCAATGCGGAAATCATAAAGAGTCTTGGAGCCACAGGACGCAAGCACAGCACGGAAATAAGCCACGCACTGGACCAGAGCTGGACAGAATTCCTCCATATCATAAGCGGATCATACAAGGAATCGCTTGAACAGTTGAGTGCTCAGGCCGCAAGAAAGAATTCCGCCGCACCTGAGACCAAGGTTGAGATAGTTGAATCCACTGCAACACCGCAGATTAGCCATATACCGCAGCCCCAGCAAACGGAGGAAATCATCGACGGTATTGATGATGTTGAGGATCTTGAAGAAGTAGAGGACCTTGAGGAGGTTGAGGATCTTGAAGAGATTCCAGAAGCAGAAGCTGTAGAAGAAGAAATCGAGGAACTGGAAGAAATCCCGGAAGCGGAACCTGTTGTGGAAGATGACCAGGAATCTGACGAGGACCTGGAAGAACTGGAAATTCCACATGTTGAATCTTTTGTAGACCCACTGGACGGCACCGAGGATGAGGAAGAACCGGAGCCACAGGAACTTGAGGAACTGGACCAGGAAGAGCCAGAAGAAGAAGCCGGGGAAAAGGAAAACATACTAAAAAGAATCGAAGAGCAGGATTTTGAATCCCCATCTTTCATAGAGCTTGACCAGGAAGACATGAAAAAGTGGCAGGATTAAACCCCTAAGACTAAAAGATAAAATTCCGATAAATAAATGTAAGACACGGAGTTTTATACATGGATGATTCATTCAACTTGAACGACAACCCAAAAACCTCAGAGAACACCAATCCACGCAAGGGACTCATGCAGCGGGCTCTTAATGCCCTGAGCGAAAACAAGGCCCCTGCCCCTCAAATTCCGGAAGTAAAAGTAGAAAAAAAAGTGATTATCCTTGATAACGGCGTCTTTATGATAAAAAAAGACCTTGAGACCTCAGATGTCAAACAGGATCCGAAGCTCAAGGCCCTTGTTGATTCAGTCCTGAACTAGGTTCAGTCCTGAACTAGGTTCAACACTGAACAATGTTCAGTACTGCACTAGCGTCTTGCAGATGACTTCTCATTCACGCTGACCTGATAATTCTGCATCAGCTGAACAAAATTGAACAGTTTCTTGTAAACCGTAACCGCCTTCTGCTTAAGGGTACCTTCCGAAAACTTATCCAAATCCTTCCAGTTAAGAATCAGTTCACTGCGGGGTGCCTTTGCAAAATCTTCTATGCATGCCTTCAACTGACGGCCAAATATGACGTAGTTCTGGGAGGCTTCAAGTATTATTTCTCCTGCTTCGTCATTTACATCACCCAGAATCATCCTTATCATGTTGGCGGATTCCTTGTCACGTTCGGAACGCGGCAGGTAGTTTTTGAGCTTGAGGCCATATTCACCGGATTCTGCCATCTTATCGTCAAATGCGGCAAGGTCATCGGAAAGTGAGAGCAGCTTGTGGTATGCGTCACTCATTGGACCTACTTTCTGCTGATTGGCCCATTCTCCACGTACCAGAATTATGTCTGCCAACTCCCTGAGGTCCTTTTTAGTAAAGTCATCCAGGAATTGATTAAGGTAACGCAAGGGATCACAATAAAGGAAGCCCCGGAATCCCTTTTTCCTGAACGGCTCGCTGTTCTCATCGTTGTAGTTCACAAGCTCCGGAACCGTACCCGGGAAAACCATAGGCAGGAGTGTGTCTATCTTTCCTGTTGTCTGCTGTTCCTTTATGTTCTCAAGGATACGCTCAACCTGACGCTTAACCTCGCCAAGGAACTCTTCCATGATGTGGTATTCTTCCACGCGGATATGCTCACGGTAATCAGGCTTTTCGGTAATCAGGCGGACAATCATCTCCAGAATGTGACGGTCACGCATCGGCTTGAGCCTTGAAAGAATCCTTTTCCAGACATTCAGGGGCACAGGTTCCACGGAATTCATCTTCTTTAGCAGCTTGAACAGGTCATCCCATGATCCGTCAAAAGGCAATGCCCATGCCACAGCGATGAAATTCTTTATGTCCTCTGACAGGTATGCCCCGGAAACGGGAGAAAAATGCGGCACCAGATCAAAGTTGCGTTCCTTCATCAAACCGTCAAATTTCTTGAGCATGTAGTAATAGTCAAACTTACAGAAGCTGTCGAACAGGATAAGCTTGTTGAACAGGTCATCTCCCTGGCGTATTTTAGAAGAATCGAACTGAGCAAGGAATCCCTCAAGATCCAGGCGGACTTTCTTCTGGAGTTCCTTTATCGGCATTGTGGAAGCCTGCTGCGTAATGACATTCTCATCAAGATTATCAAGAAGCTCGGTTGCCTTTTCATCCATCATGTAGCGTATTACCACATTCTTGAACGTATTGGTATTGGAATTCTGGAAAAGGACCTGGGCGGGCGCTATTGCCTTGTAAATATCATAGATGAATTTTGCAAAAGAAGGGTCAACCTGATTTACATTGTATTTATAGAAGTGATATTTAGATTTTGACAGATCTTTGGCAATACTCTTGAGCTGTTTTTTCTTCAAGACCTCAGGATCATTAGAGCCAAAAATAGAGGATATTAAATTCTGAAAAAAGTTTGAATCTTTTGCCATATCTTTATTTTAGTTCATATTCAAAATATAGTCAAATACTCCTCTTAATTTCTCACCTCTATTCATAAAGCATAATTAAAGGAAATAGTATATTAATTTGAATGAAAAACGCTGGAATCGGTGGCTGACACGCACAAACATCTGCACAAGCGCAGCGCGGAAGCCGTTTGTTCGGGACAGACACCGATGGGAAGCGTTTTTGATTTAATATTTTGCATTTATATTGAATTTAATACTTCATTTAATTATAATTGATTCCATGAAAGTTATTGTTATTGGCAACGGCGGACGCGAGCACACCATCGCATGGAAATTGGCTCAGAGCATGTATGTTTCTGAAATCATCTGTGTCCCTGGTAACGGCGGTACCGCTCATGAAGCAAAGTGCCGGAATGTTTCTCCCTCAGATTGTGACTATATCAATGAAAATGCGTCTTTTAACGAGGCGGCAGTTCAGATTGCACGACACGAAGGCTGTATAATGGCTGTAATCGGCCCGGAAAACCCTCTTGCGGACGGAATTGCCGATGCATTCTGGGCGGCGGACATCCCTACTGTGGGAGCAAAAGAGGCGGCGGCACAGCTTGAGGCAAGCAAACACCTTGCCAAGGCATTTATGACAAAATACGGTGTTGCCTGTGCAAAAAGCGCCACATTCAACGACAAGGACAAGGCTCTTGCATATATTGAGGAACAGGGAGCCCCGATCGTAATAAAGGCAGACGGTCTTGCGGCAGGAAAGGGAGTTGTTGTTGCCCTTACACTCCAGCAGGCCAGAGACGCCATCAAGGAAATAATGGAGGAAGGCAGGGTCGGAAAAGCAGGCTCAAAGGTTGTAATTGAAGAATACCTGCGTGGAACCGAAATCTCAATTCTGGCGGCAGTTTCTGTCACACCGGAGTCAGCAAAGGCCGGAAACGCAACAATTCTTCCGTTCCTCCCTGCTCGTGACCACAAGAGGTTATGCGAGGGAGCCAAGGGACCGAATACAGGCGGAATGGGAGCTGTCTCACCAGTTGATGATGTTACACCGCTCATTCAGTCTCAGTTTGAAAAGAACATCCTGCAGCCTACACTCCGCGGTTTGATTGAGGAAGGCTACGATTACCGTGGATTCATTTTCTTTGGAATTATGCTTACAGAAGACGGACCAAAATGTCTTGAATACAACGTGCGTCTTGGTGACCCGGAGACACAGGCAGTACTTCCGCTGATGAGCTTTGATTTTGAGCGCCTCTGTGAGTCAATCATAAACGGTGACCTGAACAAATTCAAGCTTGAATGGAAAAAAGGCTATGTGGTCGCCCCGGTTGCAGTAAGCGGAGGATACCCAAGGGACTACAAGAAGGGAATCCCGATTTTTGCAGAAAGAGAAGAGCTTGAGACCAGCGGTGCAAAGGTATTCATAGCAGGTGCCATCGCCGACAGACGCTCTGACCATTCAACACAGGAGAACTACACCGGACTCGTTACAAGCGGAGGACGTGTTCTTGCATGCTCAGCATACGGAGACACATTTGATGCCGCATGGAACAAAGCCTACAATGCCCTGAGGACAATCCACTTTGAGGGAATGTACTACAGGAAAGACATAGGCATGCCCGGAGCAGCAGAATCCACTTGATGCAAAATGCAAAAGACTATTCAGATAGTTATAGTTGAAGATGATATAGATCTGGCCAACGGTCTTTGCAAGGCACTTAAGGACGATGACAGAAGCATTGTCTCTTGCGAAGACCTGAAAAGCGCCAGAGATCAGATTTTTTTATCAAATCCAGCACTTATTATCATGGACATCAACCTGCCCGACGGCAACGGCCTTGATCTTGTAAAAGAGATACGTGAAAAGAACATCCCGGTACCGATCATCCTTCTTTCTGCCAACGATACCGATTCGGATATTGTGAGGGGACTTGAGCTCGGGGCGGATGACTATGTTACAAAACCGTTCTCACTCAGGGTACTCAGGGCCCGCGTAAACACCCAGCTAAGGAAACATGAAACAGAAACCTCAGGCGACGTCATAAAAATCGACAGATATGCCTTTGATTTTGACAGAATGATGTTTACTGTGTCCGGCGAGGAAGTGAACCTGAGCAAGATTGAGCAGCGTCTCCTGAAAATGCTTGTTGGCAACAGGGGAATCACGCTTTCAAGAGATAACCTTGTAGACAGGCTGTGGACGGACGGAGCAGAATATGTTGACGAGAATGCTCTTTCGGTGGCAATAAAAAGGCTAAGGGACAAGCTTGATGCAAAGGATTATATCAAGACAGTCTATGGCCTTGGTTATACGTGGGTAAGCAGCGGTGACTAAATGGCTTTTGATCATGGCGGGCATAGTCTCCTTATGTTCCCTGCTATACGCTCTTTACAAGGAATACAGTACAAGAAAGATACTCAACCGCATACAGGACATGCTGGAGGAAGCTACCCGCGGTGATTACAGCGAAAAAGAGTTCAGCGAGACAAAGATTTCCAAGCTGGAGTCCAAACTTGCAGATTATCTTCAGTCATCGTCACTTTCTGCGGCCAACGTCAAGAAGGACCGTGACAAGATCAAGACACTAATATCAGACATTTCACATCAGACAAAAACACCCATCGCAAACCTGCTTCTGCACAGCGAGCTTCTTAAAGAGTCCGAGCTTAATGATGACCAGAGGGAAAGCCTTACCGCAATCGAGAATGAGGCAGAAAAGCTCAGGTTCCTTGTTGATGCCCTTGTAAAACTTTCCCGCTTAGAGAATGGAATCATGGTGCTTGAGCCAAAGCCGGAGAATCTTTCAAGACTTGTAAAGGAAATCGGCAGCGCAATGCGTCCAAAGGCAGAAGGAAAAGGCCTTTATCTTCATGTCACAGACGGTAACGAGACGGCATCCTTTGACTACAAGTGGACTCTTGAGGCAGTAAGCAATATCGTGGACAATGCCGTAAAATACACCGAAAAAGGCGGAATAGAAATCTCGTTCAAGCCGACTGAGATGTTTGCGTGCATCAGCGTAAAGGACACAGGAATCGGAATCGCAGAAGCAGACATCCCCAAGATTTTCTCGCGTTTCGGCAGGCTACAATCATCCAGGGAAAAAGAAGGTGTCGGAATAGGATTATATCTTGCCCGTGAGATAATCACCAAAGAAGGCGGATACATCAAGGTAAAGTCCATGCCCGGCGAGGGAACAGAATTCCTGATCTACCTGAAGAAATAACCTTCGGCTCTTGAATTTAAATCTTTCAAAACTGTAAGAATTTATTTTATTTTTGAAAGAATCTGGAAAGAATCATTTGCGATAATCCGGTGTGTAGAGAAAAGCTCTGCACACTTTTTTTTATAAGAGAGGTCTTGATATGAGTATTCTGGAAGCAAAAGATTTAACGAAGATTTATGGCAAAGGAGAAAACAGCGTACATGCGCTTGATGGAGTAAACCTAGAGGTCAACAAGGGAGAATTCCTTGCAATAGTCGGAACATCCGGCAGCGGAAAGTCTACCCTTCTTCATATGCTGGGCGGATTGGACAGGCCATCTTCCGGTGAGGTCCTGATAAACGGAATGAATATTTTTACACTTAAAGATGACGAGCTTACAATATTCAGGAGGAGGAAAATCGGATTTGTCTTTCAGGCCTTTAATCTTGTACCGGTCCTGAACGTCTACGAGAACGTAGTCCTTCCGTTGGAGCTTGACGGAGAAAAGGTGGACAAGGCATACGTTGACGAGATACTTGAGACCCTGATGCTTTCGGCAAAGAAGAAATCACTTCCCAACCAGCTTTCAGGCGGACAGCAGCAACGTGTAGCAATTGCACGGGCACTTGCATTCAGGCCTGCAATCATTCTTGCTGACGAGCCTACAGGTAACCTTGACTCAAAGACAGGGCAGGACGTTCTTAGCCTCCTTAAGATATCAGCGGAAAAATATTCACAGACCATTGTCATGATCACACATAACGATGAGATAGCACAGATGGCAGACCGAATCATCAGAATTGAAGACGGCCATATCGTATCTGCAACAGAAAGGAGAGGCTAATATCATGAGAGTCAGCAATAGAAAATGCGTAAATAGAATTGCCAGAAGATGTCTGTTTGCAAACAGAAGAAGAAACATCATCACGATTGCAGCGATAATTCTTACAGCAGTGTTGTTTACATCGCTGTTTACAATCATGCTGTCGATCAACGCCTCATACGAGACAAGCGTGCAAAGGCAGCTGGGCGGATATGCTCACGGAACATTCAAGAAGGTCAGCGAGGAACAGGTAGAAAAACTTATCAGGCATAAGCTCATAAAGGCCTATGGCGAAAGAATGGTAATTGGAGTGATTGCGGACGATACATTTCAAAATCAATCTGCGGAAATAAGTTTCATGGATGACAATACTGCCAAATGGACCTATATTGAGCTTGAAGAAGGTCACATGCCGACGGCAAAAAATGAAGTGATTATGGACACTGAGGCCCTGAGGCTTTTGGGTTACGAGCCTGTCATCGGTGAGAAAATTGACCTGACATTCAGCATGGATTACAGCTCCTACGAAGACAGCAAATACACAGATACTTTTACTCTGGCAGGATACTGGTCTTTTGATCCGCTATGTCCCGCACACTTCATCAATGTCTCCAGGGAGTATGCAAAAGATTTTTCATCAAAGATCATGGAACGAGGATATAAGCCTGTAAAAACCGACCTTGACGTCATGCTGTCCTCCACGTTCAATGCATGGAATAAAATGCTGAGAGTTGTAGAGGAAAGCGGATATAAATACGAAGAAAAAACTTCTGATGAGGGCATTAGTTTTGGAGTGAATCCCGGGTATACGTCAATATCAATGGATGACGGCGAGTTACTTGAGACTATTATTCCGATGGGACTGTTCTTGATTCTTGTGATGTTCACAGGATATCTTATCATTTACAATGTTTTCCAGATTTCCGTTGTAACGGACATAAAGTTTTACGGATTGCTGAAGACCATCGGGGCCACACAAAAGCAGCTTAAACGGGTAATAAGGACACAGGCTGTGGTTCTTTGCATTCTCGGTATTCCTGCAGGACTGATTCTTGGATATTTACTTGGATCGATACTTACACCGACCGTTTTGGGCACGACAAACATAGGGGGCAAGTCTCTTACTATAAGTACATCGCCGCTGGTATTCATAGCCTCTGCTTTTTTTGAAGTGATTACTGTTTTACTGTCTGTATCAAAACCAGGACGCATGGCTGGAAAGGTATCTCCGATTGAGGCATTAAGGTTTAATGACGCAGAATGCTCAGGCAAAAAAGAAAAGGCAACAAGAGGTGCTCGTGTCACACAGATGGCTGTTGCAAATGTAGAAAGGAACAAGAAGAAAACTGCTGTTGTATTTGCATCTCTGGCACTTTCGCTTGTAGTCCTGAATGTCGTGAACATGCTTGTCGGTGGATTTGATTCGGAGAAATGGCTTGAGTCGACAGTGTCCACTGATTTTGTCGTAGGCAAGACACCATATTTCAAATTCTATGGTTCAGGACAGAGCCCTCTTTCTGAAAAAGATATTTCATCGATACTGGAGGATATTCCTGGAGTTGAAGGGGGCATGGCCTATGATGTCGCAGGCATTCCTTTATTGAAGCTGAACAAAGGAAGCCGCAACAATGTAAATCATGGTGCCGGAAGCGGAATGGATTACATCAATTGTTTTATAGAGGGCATGGATGATTACCTGATTGACAAGCTGGATGTCTGCGAAGGTGACGTGTCCCTGCTTAAAGACAACGGAAAAAGATATCTTGCATTGATTACCCACAAAGACGAGAACGGCTTGTATGCTCTTGATGAGAATGCCCCGAATATCGGAGACACGATATCAATTGCCCATGCCACGAGTGTTATATCCATTGACACCAGAACAGGAGAATTCGCGACTCAAGATACATTTGATCACCCCGAAAATCTTTCAGAGACCTTTGTTGATATGACTGAGTATGAATATACAGTATGTGCCTATGTTGATGTTCCGAATGACATAAGCCAAAGACGTGCAACCATGCTGTATGATGTAATCGTGGGTTCGGAAACCCTGAAAGCCGACATGGCGGAAGATGCAGTTCCATTGTTTTATGCCTTTGACACAGAGACAGCAGCAGACGAAGAAAAAACGGAAACATATCTTAAGAATTACTGTGAGGCAAATTCCACCTTCATGTATGAAAGCAAAGCCGTCCTGCGTACAGAGTTTGATACGCTCAAAAAGATGTTTACGCTGCTGGGTGGATTGCTTTGCATCATCATCGGATTTGTGGGACTCCTGAATTTCTTCAACACCATAATGGCGGGAATCATTACCAGGAAGAATGAGCTTGCCGTGCTCCAGGCTATAGGAATGACCGGTAAACAGGTCAAGACAATGCTTGTCACAGAAGGACTGGTATACACCGTCGGTTCAGGATTGGTGGCACTGATTCTGTCCCTGATTTTCATCCCGATAGTAAACGGGGCCGCAGACAATGTATTCTGGTTCTATTCACAGCATATCTCTGTAACGCCTGTTCTGATTACAATTCCGTTCATGGCATTGATCGGTATATGTGTACCGCTGATTTCATACAAAGGCATATCCAGGGCAAGCATAGTTGAACGTATTCGTGAGATCGGATGACAGGATAATTTGAATGGATTGATGATTTAAATAAAAAAAGAACCGCTTCAACATAGTGGATGATGTCGAAGCGGTTTATTCAATCTTACAGCTTGAATGAACTTACAGATGCCATAAGGCTGTCCATGTTCTCCTTGTTGTTTACGGAAGAACGGTTTACGCTCTCTATGGCACTGATAATCTGCTCTGTACCGGCTGCCATCTCGGAGACGGAGCTTGTGATAAGTGCAGTTGAAGTTCCCAGCTCATCCATCTCGGCAACAATCTGTTTGCCACCGCTCAGCATCTCAAGTGAACTGCTCTTTACCTCGGCGGTTGAATCATCGATGCTCTTCATGGCTTCCATGACCTGTGCGGAACCTGTCTCCTGCTCACGCATTGCATTCATAACGACATCTTCCTGGTCACGGACAACAGTGGTAAGCTTCATGATCTCGTCAAACTGCTCCTGGACAAGCTTGTTGCTTCCTGAAAGTCCCTGGATTACGGTATTGAAGCTCTTAAGGCTTGCTGCAATCCTCTTACCCTGTGTATTGCTCTGCTCAGCGAGTTTCCTGATTTCGTCTGCAACAACGGCAAAACCGGCACCTGAGCTTCCAGCATGGGCGGCCTCGATTGCGGCGTTCATGGCAAGAAGGTTTGTCTGGCTTGCGATATTCTGAATAACCGCTGATGCCTCAAGAAGACCGCTTGAATCTGCAAGGATCTTGTTTGACATCTGGACTGCTGACTGAACACGCTCAAGACCAAGGTTTGATGCCTTCTCCAACTGTCCGACAGCGGCGGCATTTTTCTCAAGTACACGTGTAACAGACTGAATGTTTGCTACCATCTGGCGTACTGCGGCGGAACTTTCCTCAAGTCCTGCTGACTGGCTCTCGATGTTCTGGTTCAAGCCCTCGATATTTCCAAGAATCTCACGTGTGGCAGAGCTTGCTTCCTCAACTCCAGATGCCTGTGACTCCATCTTGTCGCGTATGAGGTTGATGTTTCCTATGATCTGCTCAACTGTGGCAGAGGTCTCGGTCATGTTCGTGCTCAATTCACCTGCAACTGTCGTGCTTACATCAACATTTTCCTTGATTTTAGTAAGAAGGTCGCGTGTGGCATTGTGTGACCTGTTCAAGTCGTTTATCAAGAGACCGAATTCATCACGGCTTACAACTTCAAGTGGCTCCGACGTATAGTCACCCTTTGCAATGCCGTTGGTGTATGTAGAGACAGTCTTTACTTTTCCCATGAATCCGCGCATCAAGAGGAAGATGTCCAGGACATTCAGAACCATGGCAACAAGTGTCAGTACAAAAAGCTTTCCGAAAACGAAATAGTTTACAGAAAGATATTCCGTACCTATCATGTGTCCGAACGCAAAAACAGGAGCAATCATCGACAGCACAAGACCGATACAGGTGAGGATTGCAACAAAACTGTTCCTCATAATGAGACCGAATGACATGAATTCCTTTCTGAACGGGAGGAATGACATCCATCTTTCAAATGTCTCTATCCAGATTACATAAGCCGTGATACCCCATAGCATTGTTGATGCAAAGCTGAGCATAATGGACGGAGCAAGCTGAAGATGAATTCCCTTTTTAGTCGCAATAACAGAAAGCAACACACCAAAAACAACACCATGCACAATGGCACTGATAATATTAATATTGACAATCAGACCCTGAGCCTTGTTGCATTCTACACATGATTCTTCCGTACCGTCATAGGCTGCGATTTTCTTATAGATAACCATCGTGCTTACAAGTACAACAGCGATAAGAACTGCAAAATAAGCAAGAATTACCGGAGAAAAGACAACTTTGGCCATCTGTCCCATGGCATGTGGAATTGTATCAAGCGGATTTCCGATCATGCGTATTGTGGCCATCATGATCACAGTATAAATGATGCTCGGGAAAACAATACACGCATCAAGAATGTAAAGACTTACAGGAATTTTTCTTGTCTGTTCATAATTCTCTGTCATATATACCTCTCAAAAAAAAAATCCATAAATGGCCTATATAAAAACCTATATAGCCACTATCCATTTTACAATAAAACAATTAGTCTTGATTTTAGTTAACTTGAAATAAATATGAAACTTGAAAATATTTTATAATCTGCCTTAAATTATACAGGAATATTAATAAATAATCAAGTTTATCCCCAAGTTACACCTTTAGATTATCGGCTTATTTCAAGGCATTTTTTCCTATTTCTTTTAAAAACCTATAGCCAAAACGCGATAAATCCTGTATTTTATTAGCATAAAAGTAGGAGATTGGTATGGTTGATGAAGCACTTAAAACCAAGGTTCTGGAAACTTTAGACGCTTTCCGTCCCGCACTCAATGCAGAAGGCGGAGACATGGAGTTTATCGAGATAGATGATGATAAAAAAGTACACATCAAACTGACAGGCGCATGTGACGGTTGTCCTATGGCTACCATGACGTTAAAAATGGGAATCGAGCGCTACCTGAAGGAAACATGTCCTGAAATCTCAGAAGTTGTTCAGGAATTCTAATGCAATAATATAGATTATCTGGTCAAATTGCAGCGTAGCTACCAGTAAGCCAGATAATGACATTATCCGTGAGGACTCAATCATGAAAATAGAAAAAGACCGTGTTGTTACCATCGACTATATCCTCAAAGGCGACGATGGCACCGTTATAGATGACTCAAGCAAGTCAGATCCGTTTACATACATTCAGGGAAGTCATTACCTTTTGCCCAAGCTTGAGGAACTGCTGGAAGGCAAGGAACCAGGCGAAAAGATTACGGCATACCTGGAGCCAAAGGATGCTTACGGCGAATATGATCCTTCACTTGTAATAAAGATTCCCCGCGATAATTTTGAGGTTGAGGGAGAGATTGAGGTTGGAAGCCAGTTCCATGGTGCAGGTCCCAACGGTCCGTGTATCGTTACCGTAAAGGAAGTAAGCGAGGACGGAATCACTGTTGACGCAAACCATGACCTTGCCGGAAAGAACCTTAATTTTGAAGTTACCGTGGTTGAAGTACGTGAGGCAATGCCCGAGGAACTCAATGCATTACAGGGTGGATGTGGCACCTGCGGTGGTGGCTGCGGAGGAGGTTGCTCTTCCTGTGGCGGTGGCTGTGGAGATTCCTGCGGCGGGTGCTCAAGATAGTTTTTTCATTGTCACACGGATTCGATTTTACTAACGTAAAATCTTTAAACCTTAGTTTTTCTTGTTTTGAGCCTTTTATACTAAAATGATTTTTGAAATATCATCAGACTGCACGAGAGTAAACTAAAATCACATTAAAAAAACACATCATACACCTGAAAATGCCGTAGGCATTTCGAATCCGTGTGATTATTCAAACGTTTTTTAGTCCCATTGAACTTAAAATACGGTTGGTGTTCTGAATCTTGGGGAGATTTTCCATTCTTACGGCTACATCACAGATGCGGCTGTACATTTCTGTTCGCTCAAGATAAAACTCGTGGAATAATTTCCTTACATCATCAAGGGTCTGTGGATTTTTCCTTGCAATATAGGCGGGAATGTCCTTCAGCTTTCCGTCGGGGGCAACACTTGCCTCTCGGACAATACGGTCTGCGGCGGTCTTTTCTGATGCCACAAGAAACACAAGGCGGCCCATCGACTTTAGGACAGCGACTGCCTCTTCGTTGCAGCAAATACCGCCGCCGGTCGCTATTACCGCATCAGTTCCCTTCTCTGCCAATTCAGCCTGAATATGGGAGCATGCCTCTTTCTCCCACCTCATGAATGCTTCCTGACCGTCCTGGACATAGAGCTCACGTGGCTTTTTTCCGCTAAGCTTTTCCATAACCGTGTCTGTGTCGTATGAGGGAAGGTTCAGTTTCTTTGCAATAAGGTTTGCCTGCGTGCTTTTTCCGCAATGCTTTATTCCCATCAGTATAATCGACGCCATTTTTCATCTAGCTCCTGTACAAGAGGAAGATTGCGGGTATTTTGTTTATTGGCGGCTCCGGTATTTTTTTCCATTCCTCTATTGTATGCGTGTGGATGTATTCCTCTTCACATGTGATTCCCGCGGCAATGCACAGTCTTGTGTCTTTCCTGCAGACAGAAATCAGGGTCTCAAGCATCTTAAGGTTCCTGTACGGTGCCTCGATAAAAAGCTGGGTCTGGTTTTCCTTCCATGCATGGGTTTCCAGCTGACGTATCTTGGCTGACCTTTCGCCCGGTTTTACAGGAAGATAGCCGTTGAATGCAAAGCTCTGACCGTTGAATCCGCTTGCCATCACTGCCATTATCATGGAGGAAGGCCCCGAAAGCGGTACTACCCTGACATTTTTCCTATGTGCCATCTCCACCACAAGGGCACCGGGATCTGCAACAGCCGGACAGCCTGCCTCAGATATGACGCCCATGTCCATGCCCTTTTTTGTAATGGGATCCAGATAGCCCCCGATAGTCTTCGGGTCTGTGTGCTCGTTCAACTCATAGAATGTAAGGGAGTCAATATCGATTTCCGGGAGGGTTGCCTTTAGAAAACGCCGTGCAGAACGGACATTCTCCACTATAAAATGCTTGATTCCCGAGATTACCCCAGCGTTGTATTCAGGAAGAACCTTGGATACAGGTGTTTCGCCAAGAGTAACGGGAATCAAAAACAGAGATGCTTTTTTATCCGGCATTTATCAATAGCCATCGCTCATGCTGCGGTTGATGTCACGCTGAACGAGTTCCGCATAAACAAGGCTTCTCTTCTTGAGCTCGTCCTTGCGGTCCTGCGGGAACGGCAGATAACGCCAGAAAATTGCACGTACTTCTTTTTCAAGCTTTTGGGTTCCGTTAGCTTCCTTTGTCATCCACAGGATATAGTCCTCGATAAAGTACTGCTTTACATCACCCTTCATCTTCTTGCCTTCAAAATACTGGTAGTACTGACCTGTAAGACCGTCGCTCATCCAGTCGAATGAAGCCTTTTCCTTTGCAACCTGCCAGCGCAAGTCACCCACGGCGGTAAGACATGCAATCTTAAGGTTACGGGGGTACATCGGGATTACGATGCGTCCACGGCTTGTAATGCGGTTAAAGCGGTCAAACGGCTCCCAGCAGAAACCTGAGTCTCCGTAGGTTGGCACCAGAAGAACATAGGGAACTATGCGGTTGGGGATGTTGCGGTGAATGCGGCAGAAGCAGTTGGGGTCAATTGACTCAATCCATGTAAGCTCACGAAGGACATTTTCGCGGAATCCCGTATCCTTGTCCATGTTGTGGAAGAATTCCTTTGAAAGAATCGGGAACTGGTTTCCCTGGCGTCCACAAGTCATCTTTGCCATCTGACGGACGGTTGTCATCTCAGAAAGAATCTCTTCCACTCCGACATTTACTGTTTCTTCCGGAAGTTCTGCGGCCTTTGCCTCAAGACTGTAGCGGATCTCCTTTGCTTCCTGGAGTTCCCTGAGGTATCCTGCAAGCTCCTTGTCTACCCTCTGCAACTGATGGAATGTCTGGTTGATTTCGGCAAACATCTTGCGCTGCATCTCGTTGTACGGCTGCTTGTGGTTGTCAAGGCCGATTACCGGTGGATGCTCAAAAAGCTGTGTTATCTTATCCTGAACAAGAATCTCAAGCCTCTCGCGCTCGTTTTCCCTGGATGTCAAAAGGCTCTCTGAACTCTGGAATTTACCGTCGTTCTTGCTCTTAAGCTGCTGAAGATACTGCTGGTCTGCACCCGGTCCCTTTTTCTTCATTGGAACCTCGTCGGTGACACTCAATGTCAGACGGCCTGCGGCAACTTCCTTAAGCCATTCGTCCATGTAGAGGATAGGCTCTCCTGTGGTGTTGTTCAATATTGCACGGGAGAAGAATTCCTTCTGCTCAGGCGTAAAGAGGGAAGGCAAAACCATTCCATATCTCATTGCAAGCTTCTTGCACAGAGGAGTCTTGGAGCTGCCCATCTTTGGTGCCAGAGAACGCAGGAAATTCCAGTATGCTGTTATAATCTGCTGACGATAAACAGAACGGTCGTTCCTGTCCTGTGTCGTCAGGTATTTTGTCAGGAGCTGATGCAGACGCGGTGCACTTTCATCCTCGCCTGTAAAACATGTTTTGTAATATTTGGGATCGTCAAAAACTGGATTCGGCTCATCCTCAAAGAATTTCTCTACCGGGGCAAATTTGCTGACACTTAAATCAACATTTGGAATACCCTCGCCATTATCATCAGTATCGTCTAAATCCCTGGAAGGTCTTTCTGCAGGCAAAGCTGACTCAAATTCCTCCGCATCAACAGATGTCTCAGAACTTGTTTCGTCCGCAACCGAATCTCCCAGAAGGGCTGCAATCTCGGGATCAATGTCTTCAATTCCACTCATTTTTTTCTCCACTTCAGAACGACGGTCACAAAAAAATGACCAGCCGCCACTTTTCCTATAATATTCATATTATAACACGGCTTTTTCATTCTATCAAGGTAAATTCACCTTTTAATGCGCAATATGCTGAATTCTACCTGAAAAATGAATTTTTAAAGCAAAATTTTTTTATAACTCCAGACAAGGTTTTTTAAAATTGACAATATGCTTTTTTTTTGTATAGTACTCTTGAAATCTTAAAATATTTCAATGTTTCGGGATTTCACAAAACATTTTCACCAAGTACAAGAATAGGAGGCTTTTATGAAAAAACTTATTTTGGCAAGCGTTTTGGTTGTCGTGGCAGCATTGTTCACTGCCTGTGGTGGCGCAGGATCTCCGGGCTCAGGAGATGATGAAGGGGAAAGAATGGGTACCCTAAAATCTACTACCAATTCCCCATGGGCAAACTTTGAGTTTGAGCTGTTTCCAGATTCCGAAGCTGATCAGAATATTGCATATGTTAGTGAAGATTATCAAACATACACAATTCCACAAGGTTCATGGAAGGCAACACGCATAACCCACGAATTCGATAGAGTATACAAAGAATACTATGAATTTACATCTCCGGAAACTGGTTATTCTGTATCTACAAGCAAGTATGTGATAGTTATATCAGACCCCCTTACAGATGAGGAAATTGCAGAATTAGAAGATATGGATCCTCATAGATTCGATTTTGAATACGTGGACTCTTCAGCCACTTTCTCCGATTATTATCTTGATGATCATACCTTTGTAACCATAAGCGAATATAATGGCAGTCAGATATGGAGAAATGATTTTTACAAAGAAATGTACGGTCAGGGTATAACAAAAACCAATAGCGACAGTACATTAATTCTTGATAAAAAAACTGATGACTCCGTGAAAATCTATATGGAAAAAAATCATTAGTCAGTAATCATTTTCTTAGACTATAGCAAAGCAAGGCTGGCCTGGAAGCAAACCATGCTTCAACAAGGGCCGGCTTTTTTTGTGGCATAAGCTCAGACAATATCTTACCTCCCCCTGATTACAAAAAAATAGCGGCGAATTTTTCTTTTTCCTCAGGATTCAAATCATGAACCAGGCTTGAATCAAACATGTCGATTGCCCACCCGTCGGCTATAAGCTCACCAATGTTTTTGTAGCTGGTAATCACTTCATGGCACATTGGAGTCTTTCACATCCAGTGTCATGTACATGAGGCAGCCATTTTTTTTATAAACACCAGAGCATATATGGTGGAAGTTTGATAATATCGCCATCTAACGAAAATGCTTTGGGATGAACGAGGTATGACTTTTCAATTTTCTTGCCGAACTTTTCTTTGAATGATTCCAGGGATGTTGTCGTATAGTTTTTTGAAGATTTTACTTCCATCGGGTGGACTTTGAAATTTGTTTTGCTTTCATTGGATAAAAGAAAATCTATTTCAATATCGTTGCGATGTTTCTGGAGATTGTACTGTGTGTAAAAATAAAGTTTTCGCCCAAGCGCTGTCAGCATTTGGGCAATTATATTTTCATATAACATTCCTTCATTCAGCGACAACTTACCATTCATAATTGAGCGATAAAGCTGCTGATTGGAAATTTCATTTTCACTGAAAGCAAGGCTTACAAGAAGACCGGTGTCTCCCATGTAACATTTTACCGCAGACTCATTTTTATTGAGCGCAAAACCGACACAAGGGTCATTGCAGCGATAGCACAGATTGCATATCATAGAATCATCCAACCAGAAAAGAGGTTCGTCATATCGGCTGAAGACTCCGTTTGAGTCTATTTCATTTAGGACAATTTTCTTTTCGTGGGTAGAAAGAAATGCAGGAATGCTTTCAAAAATTGCAGAGACTTTTGAATTATAGCGTTTTGCAGCTTTTTTAATATCATCGCGATAAAGTTCAAGGATATCCCGTTTTTCTATGTCGCTTTTTTCAAAATCACCATGTGATTCAATATAGGCAACCACGCTTTGAGGCATTCCGCCCACCAGCATATATTCACGGAAAAGATGCATGGCTTCTGCATGAAATTTTTGCTCCAGAGGTCGCTGCTTTGTAAAACAGTCTTTTATGTATTCCAAAAGAATGCCTTTTCCTAATGCTACGGCAAACTCCTCAAAATCCAGAGGATACATTTTTATTTTCCGTTCTTCTGACGGAATTGTTATGTCTTCAACGTTCTCACGGATTGAAATCAGAGAGCCTGTTTCCAGATAATCATAGCGACCATCCTGCACAAGATATTTTATTGCCTCTCTAGCTCGTGGGAATTTTTGGATTTCGTCAAAGATGATAAGAGATTCTCGTGGAAAAAGTTTTTTATTGTATTCAAGGGAAAGGGTTTGAAAAAATAAATCAAGATTATTTATATTATCAAAATTATCCTTAATTTTTTTTGAGGCATTGTTAAAATCTATTAGGATATATGATGTGTATTCATTTTTTGCGAATGTTTCTGCAACCGTGGATTTACCGATACGTCGGGCACCTTCAATTAAGAGTGCTTTTTTGCCTTTGACTTCATTTTTCCAGGTTAGGAATTTCTTATAAATTTTTCTTTCAAGTTCCATAATGTCGATTATACTATAGGGCAATCAGAAAATCAACAATGCGCAGAGTAAAAAATATAAAAATATAGGATAATACGCAGAGTAACATAAAGAAAAGCATAGAATATTGCGCAGAGTAATTTAAGTTTCCTTTTTAAACCGCCGTACACGCATCTTGATGATCTTTCCACTGGCAGCATGTTAAAGAGCCTCATTGTCCCACAGATTTCCTACGCCACCCCATGCGACAATTATGACACCGGCTATAACATTCTATCAAGTTGAAATGTAAATTTTAATTAAATAGGCAAAAAAAATGTGAGTTCAACTCTGTATATTTTTTCAGTATATCAGGGTAGTCTTTAGACAATAAAATTGATGTTCGACAGGGACATCTCAGGAGGCTTTATGAAAAAACTTCTTTTTACAACCGTATTAGTGATTGTAGCCGCATTTTTCACAGCATGTGGCGGTGCCGGTTCCCCAAGTTCAGTAGAAAATTCTGGCTCTACTAGTTCAGAAGAAGGTGGCGGAGGCTCTTCCAGTTCTGAGGAAGGTGGCGGTGGCTCTTCCAGTTCCGAGGAAGGTGGCGAAGTGGTACAAAGAGTTGGACCTATCAAAACTACTTCAGATTCCCCTTGGGTTAGCTTTAATTTTGAACTGTTTGGTGTAAGAGATTGTGAATTCAATCTTGGTGCTAGTAATGCATACATAATTCCAAGAGGTTCATGGAAAGCAACTTATATTAATACTGAAGAAGAGAATATTATAGAAAATCATTACTATGAGTTTGAATCTCCAGCTGAAGATAATGGAAGTTTGAGTATAACTAAACAAGTAATAGTTATTAGACATACAAAAACAGATGAAGAAATCGCAGCAATGGAGAACATGGAGCCCAGCACCTTTAATTCTGAATATCTTGCAGAATCTGATAATGCTACTTCTTATGATTATTATCTTGATGGCAATGACTTTGTAACAATTTATGTCTATGAAGGAGATGATGTTGCTAATGATAATGTAAGAATTTCAAAATCAATAACTTGGCATCTTTGGTCATCCGGCAATAAAAATGGCTCAGGTAGCCAGTTTTATTATATGCCCGATTTTCAGGAAAACTATGAGATTTTCTATTTCCAGAAAAGATAGTCCACAGCCATAATCTTCACAGTCGTTAAAAAGCCGCACGGATTCAATAGTTAAGCAATTTGCCGTTGCGTCCGTGTGGCAATCCCAAATTCCCTACAATGATTCAACCCAGGCCTGCATAAGGATTCCAAAGGCGACACCGACGTTCAGCGATGCCTTGAGGCCTGTCATGGGGATACTTACGGTTCCGTGTGTGGCTCTGGACAGGGCTTCGGGACTCACTCCCAGCTCCTCCGACCCGATTATGACTATGCCCTTTTTGGGGAATTCAAATTCCTGAATCGGCGTTCCACCGGTTTCCAGTACAAAAACCGGCATGTCCTGGGGCAGCTCATCAAGGGCCGGCTTTTTTTGTGGCATAAGCTCAGACAATATGAGTTTTATTTTGTAGCAATCACAAAATCTTCCTTTAAAAACCGCTTTAATAAAAAGGCACAGAAATATGGGATTGTATAAAACTTTCCGTTGAAGCCGATGTTTTTATGAGCAAGCTTTATTCCAAACCGAACGTCCGGATATGAAGAAGATGAAATCAGATTGTTCAGCGAGATTGTCGCACCGTCCTTTGCTTTTACTTCAAGCGGAACAAGACTTTCCGAAGTCCGAACAAAAAAATCCATTTCGAGCTGAGCGTTTTCTTTTTTGTAGTAAAAAAGCTCCTGCCCCTGAGTCACAAGCATCTGTCCAATCAGGTTTTCATAAATCGCACCTTTATAAGTACCGAGATTTTGATTTTTTCTTAAGTCCTCACTGGATTCCTCGTCAAGATTTGCAATCAAAAGGCCTGTATCATGATAGTAGACTTTGTATTTTGAGCTGTCATAATTTCCTTTGAGCGGCAAAGTCGCATCATTTAGGCAGTAACACAGATTTACCACTCCTGCATCTTTAAGCCAGTCCGCGCATCCAACATAGTCACGGTTTCTGGCATTTTTAGCGACCTTGGTAATCTGGAATTTTTTATTTTCCTGAGCAAGAAATATCGGAATGTTACGGTAGATATTTTTGATTTTTACCTTGTCGAGTCCGTCAGCGTACTTTGTAATGTCTTCCTCATAATCAAGAACAAGCTGCCGCTGAATCGGGAGAATATTAGAGAATGTTCCGTCTTGCAAAAACTGTTTTATGACAGCTGGCATTCCGCCAAGAACGGCATATTCAATGAAACAGTCGTTGAGGATTTTGAATTCATTTTCAGAGAATGGTTTCTGTTCTTTGAGATGAGAATAAATCTCTTCTGAAAAATCTTCGTCGTACCCTCTGGTCCAAAGGAATTCTTCAAAATCTACAGAATACATTGTAACATCAGTTTTATATCCCACAGAATTTGATGATATTTTCTTATAGTTCAGTCCCATCATGGAGCCGGAGCAAATTATATCGAAACGCCCATCCTCCGCAAAAAACTTGAGGCTTGTCGAGCAGTCCGGGTACTCCTGAAGCTCGTCAAAAAAAATAAGCGTCTCACCCGGAATAAATTGAAAATTTGGATTTCTGAAAGACATTCTTTTTATGACTTCATCAGTTGAGTAACCGCCCTCAAAAATATCCTTAAACTTAGGATTATCAACAAAATTGATTTCGACAAAAGACTTATAGGACGCTCCAAATTTTCTGATGGAATAAGTTTTTCCTATCTGCCTTGCTCCCCTTACAATCAAGGGAAGATGATTTTCAGAAAGTTTCCACTCCGTGAAGAATTTGTCAATTTTCCGTTTTATCTCTCTTTCCACAGCCATAATCAAAGTATATCACATTTTATGAACAAAAATAAAGAGAAGTTTACACATTTTATGAACAAAATTTTACAGCTTTGCACCAGTCAATAAAAGTAGACAAAAAAAATTATTTTTTTAATGCTTCATTTACAAGAGTAGACAAATCGAAATCGTTTGTTTCATCTTCTTTGACAGGAGTAGACAGTTTTTGCTGAATGAATTTCGGCGTTTCTG
>JAGCYQ010000039.1 GCA_017960765.1 Treponema sp. | reverse complement strand
TATCTGGAAGCTGACTCCTGAGGGCTTTCCTTATCCTTGACGACAGCACATCAGCAGTGGACACCGCTACCGATGCACGTATACGCAAGGCTTTGAGGACACAGCTTCCGGACACGACAAAGATCATCATCGCACAGAGAATCAACTCTGTTCAGGATGCGGACAAGATTTACGTCCTTGACAACGGAATGATAGATGGATGCGGCACTCACGAGGAGCTGCTTAAGAACAATGAGATTTACCGTGAAGTTTATGATTCACAGCAGTCTCAGAATTAGAAAGAGGATAATATGCCAAGACCAATGAGGGGTATGGCCAAACCCGTTAATGCAAAAAAGACCATAGGCCGCCTGATTCAATATATTGGAAAATACAAGGTGCTTCTTGTTTTTGTTCTGCTTGCTGTTCTTGTAAGCTCCGGAGCACAGGTTGTAGGAGATTCACTCTTAAAACCCGCAGTAAACGGATTGGTAGATCTTGCAAAGAAGTTCAGCTCTGAGGGAAGCCTTTCTGCAGTTGATTTCCTTCCCTTTACAAAACTTATTTTGATCATGGCAGTAATCTATCTGTTCGGTGCCTTTGCTGCATGGGTAAACGGAAGAATCATGCTTCACATCTCTAGCCGTACGCTTTACATAATACGCACGGACCTTTTCCGTGAGCTGGAGACTCTTCCGCTTAAATATTTTGACGGCCACACACACGGTGAGCTGATGTCTCTTTTTACAAATGACATTGACACTTTGCGTGACATGATGAGCCAGACTGTACCGCAGCTTTTCTCAAGCTTGATTTCTGTGGTGGGTATCTTTACGATGATGATTGTCGTGAGCCCGCTTTTGACTGCAATTGTAATCATAACGATGTTCCTGAGCATCCTCATCGCTGGCTTTATCGGTAAGCGTTCTGCAATGGCGTTCCGTGAGCAGCAGGGTGCGATTGCCAAGGTGAACGGTTATGTTGAGGAAATGATTTCCGGTCAGAAAGTAATCAAGGTATTTAACCACGAGGATGAAGCAATAAGGGATTTCAACACGATAAATGATCAGCTTTGCAAGGCTGGTACAAGGGCAAACTCTTTTGCAAACATTCTCATGCCTATCATGGGAAACCTTAGTCATGTCCAGTATGCAATTGTAGCAATCTTTGGTGCAGTACGTGTAATCTCAGGTCATCTTGATCTTGGAAGCATAGCATCATTCCTTCAGTACACAAGAAGCTTTAACAGGCCGATTACGATGATGAGCCAGCAGCTTAACGGTATCCTGAATGCACTGGCTGGTGCTGAGAGAATCTTTGGTGTAATCGACGAGAAAGGTGAGGTGGACGAGGGAACTGTTACACTGGTAAACGCAAGCGAGACCATGGCATCTTCTTCTTCGGACGGAGTATCACGCCTTGTTCAGTCATTCGCATATACCGGTGAATGGGCATGGAGGATAGACAATTCACTTAAGGTAGAGCCGGCTGAGGATGAAATGCCGTCGATTGCAGATAATCCTGAATGTCATCTTAGGAAACTGCGCGGTGACGTAATCTTTAATGACGTATCGTTCAGCTATGTGCCGGAAAAAGAAGTCCTTCACCACATAGACCTTCATGCAAAACCAGGAGAAAAAATTGCCCTTGTAGGTTCAACAGGAAGCGGTAAGACAACAATTACAAACCTGCTTACACGTTTCTATGACATCGAGAATGGAAAGGGAATCATAACTTACGACGGTATTCCTCTCAAGGATATTGCAAAGGATGATTTACGCCGTTCTCTTGGCATGGTATTGCAGGATACACACCTTTTCACAGGAACTATCCGGGACAACATCAAGTACGGAAACCTTGATGCAAGTGAGTCTCAGATTATCGAGGCCGCCAAGCTTGCAAATGCAGATAACTTCATCCGTCATCTTGATAAAGGCTATGACACTGTCATAACTGGCGACGGTGGAAACCTGAGCCAGGGACAAAGACAGCTTCTTGCCATTGCACGTGCCGCAGTCGCAGATCCGCCTGTTTTGATTCTTGATGAGGCAACGTCTTCCATCGATACCCGAACAGAGGCCCTTATTGAAAAAGGAATGGACAGGCTTATGGAAGGCCGCACGGTATTTGTCATAGCACACAGGCTCAGCACGGTCAGAAATGCCACGGAGATTATCGTACTTGAAAAAGGAACTATCGTAGAGCGCGGTAATCACGAGGAGCTTCTTGCCAAAAAGGGCAGGTACTATCAGCTTTATACAGGTGGAATCGAGCTGGATTGATTTATTTTCATTCTTGACAAAAAACTTGAAATAGGTTAAAAATGAAAATCATTTTCAATTCTGTGAGAGTTCTATGCGCCTGAAAAAACGCTATCTTTTTATACTCCTGATTGCCGCAATCTGTATCGCAGGCATAATTCTGATTCCAAAAAAATCAGGGGACAAGAAAAAAATCTCTGTGGTGACGACCATTTTCCCGATTTACGACTGGGCAAGGGAAGTTGGTTCCGGTAATGAAAATATCGAATATACTCTGCTTTTGAACAACGGCTCAGACCTGCACAGTTTTCAGCCTTCAGTAAAGGACATCACTAAAATCGCATCGGCTGATATCTTTATCTATGTCGGCGGAGAAAGCGATGAATGGGTTAGTGATACCTTGCGGACGGTAAAGAACAGTCATCTTGTTACACTTAACCTGATGGAATCTCTTTCCTCAAGAATGCTGGAAGAAGAGGTAAAGGAAGGCATGCAGGAAGAGGAAGAAACGGAAGATGATGAGGCAGAGGAAGAGCTTGAATATGACGAGCATATCTGGCTTTCATTGACGAACGCCGCTATGTGTGTAAAGGAAATATCAATGGCATTGTCTTCGTGTGACGTTGATAATAGTGAGCAGTATGAATCAAATGCAATGCAATACATCCAGAAACTCATGGCACTGGACAGTCAGTATTCAGAGGCTGTAAATGGTGCGGGGAATAAAACCCTTGTTTTTGCAGACCGTTTCCCGTTCCGTTATTTAGTTCAGGATTACGGGCTTGACTATTTCGCGGCTTTTTCCGGCTGCTCAGCGGAAAGTGAGGCAAGCTTTCAGACTGTAAGGTTCCTTGTCAATAAAATTGATGAGCTTGAGCTTGATGATGTTTTTGTTCTTGAATCATCTGATAAAAAAATCGCAAGGACGGTCATCGACAATTCATCAAGACAAAACCGCGATATACTGGTGCTTGATTCCATGCAGTCAATTTCGGATAAGGATGTCTCGGAAGGCAGGACTTATCTTGGAATAATGGAGTCAAATCTTGTTCAGCTTAAAAAGGGTCTGTGAGGAAAAAAATGAGTGAGATTAAATACAACACAAAGCACAGCAATGACATTCTTGTTTATCTGCAGGACAACCCAGGTGTTCATCTTACTGCACAGGAAATATGCCGCCATCTGAATGACATCGGCAAGGCAGTGGGACTCACGACTGTATACAGGCAGATAGAGCGTCTTGTTGAAAGCGGCCTTGTGAATAAATACGTGATGGACGGAAGCGAAAGTGCATGCTATGAGTATATCGGAAACGACGGACAGGGCAGGGACAAGAACTGCTTCCACTGCAAATGCCTTGAGTGCGGTAAACTCATTCATCTTGAATGCTCCGAGATACTGAATCTGGAAAGCCATATCCTGGAAGATCATGATTTTGTGCTGGACATGACAAGGACTGTTTTCTACGGTCTTTGCAAGGACTGCCGCGGTAAATCTGCTTAAAAAAACTACTA
>JAGCYQ010000038.1 GCA_017960765.1 Treponema sp. | reverse complement strand
TTGGTTGAGGATGCAAAGAAGTACCGCCAGGAAATGCTCGACGCTGCCTCTATGTTTGACGACAGCCTCATGGAAGAAATCATGGAAAAGGGCTATGATGATCTGGACGAGCAGAAGATTATCTCTGCCATCCGCAAGGGAACTCTTGAAGAGCAGTTTGTAGCCGTATTCTGCGGTTCAGCTCATATGAACAAAGGTATTCAGCCGCTTCTTGATGGTGTTGAGCGCTATCTCCCGAACCCGACAGAAGTTCACAACTACGGTTTGGATCTGGACAAGAACGAAGAGCAGGTTGAGCTGTTCAACGTAGAGAACAAGCCTTGTGTAGCTCTTGCATTCAAGCTTGATGACGGTCAGTATGGTCAGCTTACTTATGTCCGCATCTATCAGGGTAAGATTACAAAGGGTGACGAACTTTTCAATACACGTGCACAGAAGAAATTCAAGGTTGGACGCATTGTCCGTATGAATGCCGCTGCAATGGAAGATATCAACGAGGGTATGCCTGGTGACATCATCGCCCTGTTCGGTGTTGAATGTGCTTCTGGTGATACATTCTGTGGTGGCGGATTGAACTATGCCATGACATCTATGTTCGTTCCTAACCCGGTTATCTCTGAGGCTATTACTCCAAAGAACAAGTCTGACGCAGCAAACATGTCAAAGGCTCTTAACCGCTTTACAAAGGAAGACCCGACATTCCAGACATATGTTGATCCTGAGTCAAACCAGACAATCATCAAGGGTATGGGTGAGCTTCACCTTGCCGTTTATGTTGAGCGCATGAAGCGTGAGTATAAGTGCGAGGTTATCGTAAGTGAGCCTGAGGTAGCATACCGCGAGTCAATCACACAGCGTGCAGACTTCAACTATACCCACAAGAAGCAGACTGGTGGTTCCGGTCAGTACGGTCGTGTTGCAGGATTCATGGAGCCATTGGCAGACAAGGATTACGAGTTTGTTGACTCAATCAAGGGAGGAGCAATCCCCAACGAATATATCCCATCTTGCGACAAGGGATTCAAGCGTGCAATGGAAAAGGGCTCACTTATCGGTGCTCCAGTTGTTGGCGTACGCATGACAATCAACGACGGTCAGTATCACCCTGTTGACTCTTCAGACATCGCATTCCAGACAGCAGCCATCGGTGCTTTCCGCGAAGGTTACGAAAAGGCAAAGCCAGTTATCCTTGAACCTATCATGAAAGTTCAGATTGCAGGACCTACAGAATTCCAGGGCAACATGTTCGGTCTTATCAACCAGAGACGTGGTGTAATCATCGATTCAACTGATGAGAACAACACATCAACTGTTAATGCCGAAGTTCCGCTGTCAGAAATGTTCGGATTCTCTACAATTCTCCGCTCCTCAACACAGGGAAAGGCAGAATTCACAATGGAATTCGAGAAATATGGCCGTGTTCCGAACAATGTTGCAGAAGAGCTCATCTCTGCATACAAAGAGAAGCGCAAGGCTGAACAGAAATAAGGAGTGAACCATGGCAAAACAGGAATTATATGAACGCAGCCCGATTCGTGCTTTTGACGAAGTTGCAAACGGCGGCCTCAAGGCTGGTGAATTGGGATTAGTTACATCAAAGAAAGGTCTGGGAAAGACATCAGTTCTGGTTCAGTTCGGTATGGATACACTGCTCAACGGAAAACAGCTTGTGCATGTTTCTTTTGACCAGCATTCTTCCAACGTTATTTCCTGGTACGACAGCATTTTCAGCGAGATCTCAAAGAAGAAGGCAATTTCTTCTGACGTAAAAGATCAGCTGATCCGCAACCGTACTATCTTGAACTTTAACCAGGACAACTTCAGCCTGGAAAAGGTAGTAAACACACTCAATGCACTCAAGGCAGGCGGTATCGCTGTTGCAGGTGTTGTAATTGACGGTGTTGATTTTACAAAGGCAAAGGAAGCAGACATTCAGGCAGTTGCAAGCTATGCAAAGGCTACAAAGGTAAAGGTTTGGATTTCTGCAACCGCTGACGGCGACAAGCTTGCTGATCAGGCTCCAAAGGCAATCCTTCCGTATTTCAATGCGGTTGTCCACCTTTCTGCATCAAAGGGCGCAGGTACCAAAGTGCAGATTCTTAAGGCTGGCAAAAAGGAGAACCTTGAGTCAACCCTCAAGCTCGACCAGAAGAGCCTCCTGATTACAAACAAATAATTCACATTGTTGTGATTGTAATGAACCGGTTTCCCTTCGGAGACCGGTTTTTTTTTATCAAATATTTTCCCTTTTTTTTCAAAATTCTTCACCAAAAATTGTTTAAAATGCCCACCCTGATACTAATTATATAGTAGGGGCTTTTATATGTCCCACATCACTATTTAATTGGAGGCTTAATATGCCAAAAAAGAAAAAGTCACCGTCCTGGGAGGAACTTACATTCGCCAACAACTTCCTCTTCTGCAAGATAATGGAAAGTGAACCAGAACTTTGTCGCCGCATCCTTGAGATTCTGCTCGACATCAAAATTGAACGACTAGAGGCTCCTCAGTCAGAAAAGACTATGTACGAGACCCTGGACTCAAAATCCGTCCGCTTTGACGTTTACACAAAGGATAAGAAACATGTCTTTGACATAGAGATTCAGACTACGGTAAACAAGAAGTTACCCAAACGAGCAAGGTATTATCAAAGCGTTATCGACATGGACAATTTATCCAGGGGAGACAAATACAGCAAGTTGAAGGATTCCTATGTAATCTTCCTATGCCTGGAAGCACCGTTCAAGAAAAGTCTACCCGTATATTTCTTTGAGAACACATGTCGTGTAGATCCCAGCATAAAATTGAACGACAGGGCTTACAAGGTCTTTTTCAATGCGTCGGAATATGATAGAATTAAAGATGATGAGGCAAGGGCCTTCTTAAAATACCTGAAGGAGCAAAGCCCCCAGAGCGCCCTTACCAAATCGATAGAGGAGAAGGTAGCCTTCGCCAAGAGAAACAAGACCTGGAGGAAGCAGTACATGACATGGCAGCAGACGATAGATGACGAGAAGGAAGATGCCTACGAAGAAGGCCTCGCCGAAGGTGCCTCCAAGAAGGCCTTGGAAGCCGCTGAAAACCTCTTGAGAATGGGTATTGGAACCGATGAGCAAATTTCTAAGGCAATCGGACTTCCCTTGGAACAGGTTAAAGAAATATCAGGAAGAATTACGAACTAGAATAAGTGTAATGGAAAGGATTGATCAAATTATAGAGAGCGTAGGAAAATTCGCAAGCAAAATCTGCGTTCTTGAGTATCAACAGGCAGCATAGATGTTGTTTGTCTTCTCTGTAATTACTTTTTGTCTTACCATAGGGCATGCAAGTGCTTGTACGGCACAAATTTGTATAATCAAGGCATAAAAAAAGGACTGCCATTGTGACAGTCCCTAAGTCGGGCTAACCGAATTCGAATCGGTGACCCCAAGTCCCCCAGACTTGTACGCTAACCAGCTGCGCTATAGCCCGATAAATGAATGCTAGAAATAATACCATAAGAACCTGTTTTATTCAAGTCCTCGTAAATTTGTGGAAATTTCGTTGTTCTTGCGAAAAATAAATTTTGCATTATTCTGATTTGAGGTCTATAATGTAGGTATGGGGATTCCCCAAAAATTTATGGAAGGAGCAGGGAATGGCGGTTATTGCAATCAGTCGGCAGGTGGCATCTCTGGGTGATGAGATAGCAGGTGCAGTGGCGAAAAAGCTTGGATATTGTTTTATCGATCGTAAGCAGATAGAGACGCGCATAGTTGAATTGGGCTTTCCCAAGTCAAAGCTGTCCCGTTATGATGAGCGTAAGCCCGGTTTTTTTGCAAGCCTGAACAAGGATCGTGACGAATACCTGAACTACATGCAGTATGCCATTCTGGAGGCGGCGTCAAATGGAAACTGTATCCTTATTGGACGTGGTGCCTTCAAGATTCTTGAGTCCGTGGACAATATGATTTCCCTGCGTCTTGTTTCCTGTGACAAAGTCCGTCTTGAGCGCCTGAAAAAGGAATTCAACTGGAATGACAAGCAGGCCCAGGCAAGAATCAACGAAAGCGATGCCAACCGCAAGGGCTTCCACAGGAGCTTCTTCAACATAGACAACGAGGATTCAAGCCAGTACATGCTTACACTTAACACAAGCGTTCTTTCCCTGGAGGATGCGGTCAAGGTAATTGAAGGTGTTGTAAAGAATTATGTGAATGCAGGCAAGGAATCCAATGGCCGTACGAAAATTGAGCAGCTTTTAAAAGGTCAGCGCCTTGTCAACCAGCTTTTATTCGATTATAAGATGAACATCAATTTCCTAAGGGCAGAGGTGGAGCCTTCTGTCATTACTTTGCATGGTGTCGCGGATTCAATAGGGGTTGCGGATAAGGCTGTTCAGACTGCAGCAAAAATCCTGCCCAGCTGTGAGATAAGAAGTGCCATCACAATTGTGCAGGATTTCAAGTCGTATCAATAAAGATGTCTCGTACTAAACTCAGGTATTCTTTGCGATGCGCTTGTCATGGGTGCTGAAATATGCATCAACTATGCGCCTCATCTCCTGAATGTTCGTAACAATCATAAAGTCATCGTAAATCTATATCTTGTTCTTTGCGGAGAACTTGTTCAGCTCCTCTTTTGCCTCGTCCACTGTGATGCCGGCCCAGTGAGCAACATCATTCATGGTAAGGAAGAACTTTCTTCTTGGTGAGCCGTCCGGTCCGCGTTCAATTACAGGAGTCATGTCGTCGTACATGAGGAATACGTTGGCGATTCTTGCCTGAAGATCCCTGATTACGAGGATGCTGAATCTCTGGTGCTGGTCGTAGATACGTTTGCAGAAGAGCTTCAGGAGGTGCATTGCAATCTGGGGGTTGCCCATGATCAGGATCTTGAAGTTTTCCTTGTTGAATTCAAGACACTTTACGTTGCCCTTGGCGATACATGTTGCACTGCGCGGTGAGTTGTCAAGGATTGCCATTTCACCGAAGAATTCACCGGGACGCAGGATGTCAAGGTTCTTCATGGTTCCCTTTATGCATTTCTCAAGCTGAACCTGTCCTGACTGAATCAGATAGAAGCAGTCACCCGGTTCAAATTCGCTTATGATTACGTCACCGTCAACATATTGCTTGGAGAAGCGCTCGAACATCGGGAGCTCAAACTGCTTCAATGCATTGTCGTCCTTTGTAACGGAAGATGCCAGCTCATCGATCTTGCTCTTGTTGGCAGCCTGTCTTTTTTCCTGTGTGATGGCCTGGTCCATGAGTTTCTTTGCTGTACCGGCATTGCTTGCATTCGGGAATTTAAGCAGAAGCTTCTCACACACGCTGCGGCATGAATGGTATTTCTGCTCGTCAAAGAAGCATTTTGCGACTATAAGGAGGCCTGTTTCAGGCGGGAATGAAATAACTTCTGTTTTGAGGATGGTCTCTGTCTTGCGGTGGATCAGCCTGAGGCTCTTGCTGAAGACCTTGAGCATTTTCATCAGGACGGCCTGGTTGCCTCCGAAGAGTTTCTCAAATTCCTGAACTGACATCTGGACAACCTGAGTATCAGTAACAACATTTGCCGTTTCCATCCTGGGCTTACGGGCAAGGGCACTTATTACCCCAAAGAATTCTCCCACGTTAACCAGTTCACTTAACTGGTTGCCGGTCTCCAAATCGGTCTGTGTCAAAACTACGGAGCCAGACTGAAGGATGTAAATACGCTCATCCTTGTCGCCCTCAAAGAAAATGATGGAGCCTTTAGCATAAGTCAAAACTTTTGGCATAAAAAACTTCTCCTTGCGTCATCAAAGGTTTTTTATTGGTCTTCCAAAAATCATTCGAGTTTTGAAAGTGGTTTAATCGTTTAAACAAATATTATTATATCATATTTTTTTAATTTGTGCTATTATTTTGAACGAATATGATAGATTTACACACACATTCGACTGCATCTGACGGAACAATGTCCCCCTCAGAATTGATGCAATATGCGTCTTCCAAAGGAATTTCTGTTATTGCGCTTACAGACCACGATACGACTGCTGGACTGGCAGAGGCTGTGCAGGAAGCCGGAAAACTGGGAATTACCTTTGTTCCTGGAATAGAAATCTCTGTGGACTGGCCTACTGGAGAATTCCACCTCTTGGGGCTGGGGCTGACACACAGCTCTCAGGAATTAAAAGACACCTTACTAAATCTTCGGCAAGAACGGAAAAATCGTAACCGAAAAATGGCGGAAAAATTGCAGGAAAATGGTGTTGACATAAGTTATGAGGAAGTTTTTGAGCGGTACAAGACGGAAAACATCGGAAGGCCTCATTTTGCCTCCATGATGGCCGAAAAAGGCATCGTAAAGCACCGTCAGCAGGCATTTGACGTGTATTTTGCGTCAGGAAGGCCATGTTATATTCCCCGCACCGGCGTTGAGCTGGACAAGGCTGTTCAGGCCATCAGGACAAGCGGTGGAGTTCCCGTTCAGGCACATCCTCTCTCCATGTACATCTCCTGGGGAAAAATGGACGAAACCATGCGTGAGATACAGGCGAAGGGTGTAGTGGGGCTTGAGGCGTGGCATTCGGCTATCCGTGTGGGGCAGGCACAACGGCTTGAGAAGCTGGCACGCGACCTGGGCATGATTGTTACCGGCGGCTCTGATTTCCATGGGGAAAGGGTTCGTGCGGACCGTCACATCGGCTATACGGCGGGGAAAAAGGAGATTCAGGACAGATTCTGGACGGAGGAGCTTAAACCGCTTCTGGACAGGACTCATGGGACAGATATCTTGACGTTTGAAGAGTAGTTTTGCTGCGAGAATCCCTGTACAAAACAAATTTTAGAAATATTATCGAAAAGCCTTGACATATTTGCAAAATAAGAAGAAAGTACTGTAATGGAAACGAATGAAATTATTCATTTTTTTCCAGCGTCGGCATAGATTTGCGGCGTGATTTTAGTTTCAGGAGTTGTACCCACAGTGAACGGCAGTACAGTTTCTATCGATCATGTTTCAAAGCACTTCGGAGACTTCCATGCTTTGGATGACATCAATTTTACGATTAAACAGGGAGAGTTCTTTTCCCTGCTTGGACCGTCAGGATGTGGAAAGACCACACTTTTACGTATCATAGCTGGATTTGAGTTCCCGGACGAAGGAACTGTTCTTTTTGATGACCAGAACATAATCTCGCTTCCTGCCAACAAAAGACAGAGCAACACGGTTTTCCAGAGCTATGCGCTTTTCCCCCACTTGAGCGTTTACGAGAATGTAGCGTTTCCGCTGCGTCTTAAGAAAATCGCCAAGAATGAAATAGATGAGAAAGTAAAGCAGTATCTTCATCTTGTTCAGCTTGAGCAGCACATGTACAAGAAGCCGAATCAGCTTTCTGGAGGTCAGAGACAGAGGGTTGCAATTGCACGTGCCCTTATCAACGAGCCTAAGGTCCTGCTTCTGGATGAGCCGCTTTCTGCCCTTGATGCAAAGCTTCGTTCAAACCTTCTGGTTGATCTTGATGCCCTGCACGATAAGATCGGAATTACCTTCATCTATGTTACCCACGACCAGAGTGAGGCCCTTGCCGTAAGCGACAGGATTGCCGTAATGAATCAGGGACATGTACTTCAGGTAGGAACACCGTTTGAGATCTACGAGAGCCCGGCCACACAGTTCGTTGCACAGTTCATCGGTGAGACAAATCTTTTTGAAAGCACGGTCGTCAACTGCGAGCCATACACATCTCCAAAGGGAGAGAAGGAATTCATGGTCACGTTGAATACTCCGGCCCTGGGAATGCAGGCACAGCTCACTGGAGAGACAGCCGCCACACGCGAGGAAGACAAGAACATCCTGGTAACCGACTACGAGGAGACAAAGCCCGGACAGAAGGTTGCATTTACAGTACGTCCTGAGAAAATCCGCATCACCACGGAGGAGCCTAAGATCAACGGACGCAAGGACATCAACGTGTTCAAGGGTGTTGTTGAGGAGCCTATCTATACAGGATTCCAGTCAAAGTTCTATGTCCGTCTGGAAAACGGCAGCATAGTCAAGGTTTTCAAGCAGCATGTGAACTATCTGGACGACGGTCCCGAGATTGCATGGAAGGATACCGTCTACATCTCTTGGGCGGCAGAGGACGGATACATCGTCGAGGACATAAATAAATGAAAGAGTCCAAGGATAAAACAAAGGTATCGGCAGACTTGAAGCTTGCAAACGCAGCTCACAACGCCAAGTACAAGAAATCGAACCCCGGTCCCTTTTACGCATGGCCTATGGGATTGTGGTTCTCCATATTCTTTATAGTTCCTATCGTCATAATCGTCGCCTATTCATTTATGACACGCGATGTTTATGGTGGAGTTGAATTCAAGTTTACGCTCAAGGCATACAAGCAGATGTTTGATCCAGCCTATGGAAAAATCTTCCTGCGTACTCTGTTCATCTCTACAGTATCAAGCCTTGTGTCAATCATGATTGCGCTTCCGTGCGGATATGCAATGGCACGCAGCAAGCATCAGACTCTGTTCCTGATTCTGGTAATCATTCCGTTCCTGACAAACAGCCTTATCCGTATCTTTGCATGGATGACGATTCTGGGCGACAACGGACTTCTGAACAACATACTGCACTTCTTCTGGAATATAGGACATTCACTTGGAATCGGTGCCAAGGATGCGGTTTTTGTTCCCCACAAGTTCATGTTTACTCAGGGGGCCATCATACTCGTAAGCATCTACATGTATCTGCCGTATGCGATACTGCCTGTGTTTACAGCCGTTGACCGTTTTGACTTCAGTCTTCTGGAGGCGGCACGTGACCTGGGTGCGACAAAGATTCAGTCGATGACGAAGATCCTGATTCCTGGTGTCCGCAGCGGCATCATAAGCGCTTTGATATTCACCTTCATTCCGATTTTCGGTTCATATACCGTTCCTCAGATGGTCGGTGGAAAAGACAGCTACATGCTCGGAAACATCATCGTTGACCAGGTTCAGAAAGCAAGGAACTGGCCGCTTGCATCAGCATTCAGTCTTGTGATTACGGTTATCTCGATGGTATGTATCCTGTGGATGCTTGCCTCCAACAAAAAGGAAGCCAACCTCAAGAAAGTCTCCACCAAGGAAGACATTGCGGCCAACACCAATACACCTCTTCTTGCGGGAAACACTCTGGGAGGCATAAAATGAAAAGCAATCCATTTAAACTGTTTGCAAAGAAACAGAGACCGTCAGAGCCTGCACGCCATGCAAAACGCGAATGGAAAAAACACGAGGGAAGGGTAAGCTTCTCCAAGACAGTGCTTGCATTGTCCCTGCTGTTCCTGTTCATTCCTCTGTTTGTAATCATATTCTATTCGTTCAATGAGTCAAAGGATACCACGTTCACTGGATTCTCTTTTGTGTGGTATGAAAAGCTGATCATGGACAGCGGTGACTTGTGGTCATCCCTGTGGAACAGCCTGATCATAGCGTTTACATCTTCCGCAACTGCAACGGTTTTGGGAACTCTGGCCGCAATAGGAATCACATGGTACAAGTTCTTTGGCAAGGGATACATCCAGTCAATCAGCTTCCTGCCGATGGTTCTGCCTGAAGTAATCATGGGTATCTCCCTTTTGATTTTCTTTAGCGGAATAAAGATGTCCCTGGGCCTTATGACGATATACATCGCACATACAACCTTCTGTATGCCCTTTGTGTATCTGATGGTAAGCGCCCGCATAGACGAGTTTGACTATTCGATTATCGAGGCAAGCCATGACCTTGGCGCTAACGAGGTTCAGACGCTTTTCCGCGTAATACTGCCTGCGATCATGCCTGGAATCATCTCCGGCTTTATGATGAGCGTAACCATGTCACTGGAAGATTACGTAATCACCTTCCTGGTAAGTGGTCCTGGAAGCACGACATTGCCGCTTTACGTCTACTCAATGATACGCTTTGGTGTAAGCCCGGTAATAAATTCCCTGTC
This sequence comes from Treponema sp., assembly GCA_017960765.1. GTDB lineage: Bacteria > Spirochaetota > Spirochaetia > Treponematales > Treponemataceae > Treponema_D. Next base: position 7,008 of record JAGCYQ010000038.1, on the reverse strand, counting down.
ATTCGTCCTGATCATTGCAATATGTACCCTTACAATCCTGCTGAGGAACGGCCTCAAGAGTTTTGCTTCTTCACGATAGGATCTGAAACAGTCACACGGATTTAAAGAACTCTGATTCCACGATCCGTGTGGCCTTTTTTGTATTATCGATACTTATGCTTCCCCCCTCTTGTTTTTGATTGTATTTTCTTATATAATTATCTATTATGGCAACAACTTCAATTATTTTAACGTTATTAAAGTTTTATTCAAGCAAGCAGCGGACTCCTATTGTCGAGACAGGGGAGTTTGTTGATTATTTAAAAAGGTATGCTCAGCATCATATTGATGAGAATCCAGAGCTGGTGGTTTATACCAACGGAACTACGGAATCCCTTCAGGAAGAACTTGCCAGGCTTACTTCAGAGAAGGTCATTTTTCTGGTGACGCAAAACGGAAAGCAGTACATAATTGTCATCAACTATTTCATTGAGCGCTATACAGAAACCTATACGGAGATGCAGAGGAATTTCTCCAGGCAGTTCCCGAATGTAAATGACCTGCCAAAGCACGTGCCTACTGACATCTGCCAGAAGGAACAGGCTTCAGACATAATATTCCGCATGCTGGACAATGATGTCGTTCAGGATGACAAGACTCTGTACTGCATTCTTTTAAGCAAGGGTGTTCCGGGTCTATTGTTGCCTTCAACTGTTTCTGTGGAGACCCTCATCAACATCTGTCTTAAAAAGCTTCAGGACCTTTTGCGCAAGAACGAAACCCATGATTATTTCTTCAAGAAACTTACTCAGTCAAATCAGGGTAAGGAAATATCCATCAAGAATTTCTTCACCTCTTTCCTGGCAAAGCCGGAGGAGACATGGATTCAGTTGCGTTCAAACGGTGACTCGTTCTACTACTGGAACCAGCTCTGCTATTTCATCAAGCAGGACTGCACAAAAATGAAGGACCTTAGCGCCGAAGACGTGAATGTCATGCAGACCGTATCCATCATCGAAGTTGCCGCTTCATACTATAAAAACAAGGCATCGGAAAAACTCCTCAAGGATGCCGCATTCAAGCAGCTGGATGATATGCTCATGCACCCGCCGTATTACTTTACTATGGACGACATCTCAAAGTTCAAGGATCAGAACGGCACACTGCTGATTACAAAATATTCGGAGAACGACCTTAAGAACCACATAGAGCACATGGCATCACAGGCTATCGGAGCAAACCTTCCTGCCCTGCTTATCTTCAAGGTGAATGACATACAGTCATATTTCATCCTCAAGGAAAAGGTCATGCCTTTGATTCTTCGCCTTAGCAAGGATGCCCGTGACATCATACACGACAGTCTGTGCAAGTCATGGTTCAAATACCTGCATGAGTACGAGACGTTACCGGAAATGAAGGAAGCTCCTGCATTTGAGCGCTGTCTTGAGCGTGAGCTGAAGGCCTGTGCCCCGATTCTTTTTGCACTCCTTAACTCCTCATTCCTGCCGGTTCTTTCCTTTGACGAGAAGGTTGCCGGAATCTCCTTGTTCCGTGACGGTCTTTTGATTCCATACAGTGAGATTCTTTTGATTAACCGCCATGAGATTTATACGGATGCAAAGGTAAAGCTTCCGTTCTGGTATTCAATTCCAGTGTTCTCATGGATCATGGCTGCCGTAAAACGAAAGAGCAAGGAACAGAAAAAGCGTGACTCTGAGAAATCTGCCACCAAGAAACTCATGGAGGAGCAGAAGGCCAAGGAAGCCGCAAAACAGGCAGAGCTTGATGCCCGCGACGGAGGTGACCCGAAACTCAGCCGCAAGAAGGAGCTTAGGCGTGCAGCCGCTAATGTTGAAAGCCAGCTTGTACCGGAATCAAGTACAATGGACCGTGAGCTTGACTCATACATGCACGAGTGGAATGACCGTATAAGCAAGCAGGCCCACGATGATCTTCTTGAGGACATCAACACCTTGATCCGCGATTACACAAGAAAGACACTTCGCACACTGAAGACCGAGAACCTTTCCCGCGAGCGTGTGGGAAGCCTTGCCGATGCACTGGTGGACACTCCGTCTCTGATGAAGATAAAGAACCATCCGGCATTAAAGAGGTATATCGAGCTTTACATGGTCAAGCTGATCAAGAATCTACCGTAATTGGAGTAAAAAATGCTTTCTTCCAGATTCAAGAACCTCCACCCCTATGTCCCTGGTGAACAGCCCAAGGACAGGGTGTATATCAAGCTGAATGCAAACGAAAACCCGTATCCGCCTCATCCAAGCGTAGCAAAGGCCGTTTCAGAGCTTGCCCTGAACAAAACGGAAAAGCTGGGCCTTTATCCTGACCCGGATGCAAACGAGCTAAGGCAGGAAATAGCCACTATGCTCAACAAATCTGGTGGAGTACTGTGCAATGCCTGGACAGACGGCGATGAATGTACTCCTGATCCGAAGGACATGATTCCGTTTGAGGTGACCCCGGACATGATTTTCTGCGGCAACGGAAGCGATGAGGTTCTTAGCTTTGTGTTCTATTCGTTTTTTGACAGCGACAGGAAGCTTGTTTTTCCGACCCACACATACAGTTTTTATCCGGTTTACTGCGGTTTTTACGAAATCCCGATGGATCAGGTTCCGTTAAAGGACGACTGGACTTTGGACAGGGAAAAGATGCTTGAGGATGCGAACAAATTCGACAGCAGCATAATATTTGCAAATCCAAACGCCCCCACCGGCATTTCACTTTCAAGGAATGAGGTTGCCGCCATGCTGGACCGTGCCCCAAAGGACAGGGTGTTCATCGTGGATGAGGCATACTGCGACTTTGGTGGAGAAAGCTGCATTCCGCTGTTAAAGGATTACAAAAATCTGGTGATTGTACGAACCTTTAGCAAGAGCCTTTCTTTTGCGGGAATGAGGCTTGGTTTTGTCGTTGCAAATCCCGAGCTGATTCAGGCTGTGTTTACGGCAAAGAATTCTTTTAACCATTTCCCGGTGGACAATGTTGCCCAGACAGCCGCCATTGCTTCGTGCAAAGCGGTTTCATATTATGCGGAAACTTCCAGAAAGGTAGTTGAACAGAGGGAATCGTTTACTGATTTTCTAAAGAAAAACGGCTGGTTTGTAATTGACAGCAGGACGAATTTCGTGTTTGCAAAAAAGCAGGGTCATACCGGAGAGGAAATCTACCAGCACGTAAAGAAAAACGGAATTCTCATCCGTCATTTCAACACGCCTGGCATAGAGGATTTTGTGCGAATCACAATCGGTACCCCGGAGCAGATGGCTGCCCTGAGGGAAGTGCTTTTTGACTTATAGTGGAATAAGATTGCCGGATCGAGTCCGGCAATTTTTTTAGAAGTGTAGGCGTACTCCTGCCTCAAATCCGTGACCAGTGTAGTTGAACCCTTCGTATAGTTTATAATTCCATGCCGCAAATGCCTCAAGCGGACCTGCGACCATTGCACCGGCTTCCAGATGTGACTCAAAGAATGCCTTGTCGAATTCGTTAAGGAGCTGCCAGTTTACGCGCCATTCAATCAGTACAGGCTTGATTGGATAAGAACGCAGGATGAATCCGAGATCCAGGCTGTTTCCAAGCGGAATATTAAAGTAATGGTTCCACTGCATGTAGAACAGGACTGTAAGCGGGTTTGTCTGGATCAGCGAAATGTCTCCACCGATGCGGAGGTTTCCCTTGTATCCGTCTGCTGTCAGGTATGGATTGCTTCCGTCCAGTGTCTTGATGTATGAGTTCAATTCAACTACCGGACCAAAGAACTTCCAGAGAAGACCCTCAAACCTTATGGAGTTTCCGAACCAGAGGTTCATGTCATAGAAACATGAGGTGTCCACCGCAAAACGGTAGAAATGGTTTGCAAACGTAAGGTCGAACTGATCCGCAGTTGAGTCAAAGCACAGGTATTTTGGGTTTGTCGCGTAAGGGTAATAGTCGTATGTTACGCCAAGGTTGTTGTAGCCCCACAGCCAGCCCAGAATCTCTATGATGAGTTCTGTAAGCGTGTCCGCCATCTGATCCCCTACGGTGCGTGACATCAGCTGGTATGAGTCTGAAGGAAGCTCATTGCTGACAGAGAGGGGGATGTCTGTGATGCTGAGCATTGTCAGCGGGCTGTCCAAGGCCACTGTCTGTTTTGGCTGAGCCCATAATCCTGTTGAAAAAAGCAGTGCGAATACTGCGATAATTCCAAATTTTTTCATTTTACTTCTCCTATTAAAATTATCTATCAATAATCATTTATGTGCCACAATGACCATTGTCTGAGCGTTCTGGTCATAGGGGCGTGTATCATAACCGCCGTATATCTGAATGTCGGAAAAACCGATTCCCTGCAGAATGTTCTTCAGTTCAACCGCTGAATAAAGACGCTGAACAAACTCATGCTCAATCCGCCTGCCGTTTTTATCAATCAAAATCCATCTTGAACGAAGGCCTTCCCATGCTCCCACGACTCCGAAATCGGTAAGCACAGTCATGCCTGCCCGTTCAAACCATTCTCCAGCCGTAAAGTTCAGTATGGCTGTTTCCCTGCTTATGCATTCAATTATAAAGGTTCCGCCTTCTTTGAGCGAGTTGAACACACTCTGCAATATGGCCCTGTCGTCCTCCATGGAATCACAGTAGCCGAAAGAATTGTAAAGGTTAACTGCACAGTCAAACAATTCAGGACTTGAAAAACTCCTCATGTCCCGGTTAAGCGTTTTAATCGCAACACCTTCGTCCGACGCACTTTCCTGAGCGGCATCCAAAAACGGCTGTGTAATGTCAACTCCGGTAACATTCATTCCCAGAAGGGCAAGTTCCACGCTTATACGTCCGGGGCCACAGCATACATCCAGCACGCGTGAGCCTTTGTCCAGGTCCGCAAGTGAGCATAAGGCCTTTGCTATTCCCTTTGCCTCAGCCCAATGCTGCTCGTCGAACATTATCGGTCCGTATTCAAGCCAGAAGTCCTCGTTCTGGAACCACTCCTTTGCCATCAGTTATTTCGCCTTGAACTGACATGGAGCACGTGCATCCTTGTCGTCAGTGTCGATAAAGGCATAATCCTTTGTCGCATTGCAGATAGGACAATGCCAGTCAGCTGGTAAATCCTCAAATTTTGTTCCGGGAGGGATGTTTGAATCTGGATCTCCCTTTTCCGGGTCGTAAACATAGCCGCAGACGACACATTTGTGAGCCATAAATATCTCCTTATTATAATTGTATCACTATGAAATCTTTTGTCAATGGTCGGGGAAAAATAAGGATTATATGGAGGTAAGCTCCTCCCAGCGCGTATATGCCTTTTCAAGCTCGTCCTGATTCTGGCTGTATTCCTGTCCGGCTTTTGATGACACTGCAAAGTCAGATGATGCCATGAGTCCTTCAAGCTCCTTCTGCCTGTCCTCCAGCTCCATGATTCTTTCCTCAAGATTCTCCAGCTCCTTCTGCTCCTTGAATGAGAGCTTCTTGCGTGGGGCGGGGTTCTGGGCCTGCTTTGCCTCCTGTTCCTTCTTTCGTTCCTGCTCGTGGATCTGCTTTTGTATCTTCTCTTCCTCTGATCTCTTCATTTCCCGGTAGTCTATGTATTCGCTGCATTTTCCTACATAGCCCGAGATTGAGCCGTCGTCCTCGATTATAAAAAGGGTGTCGCATACCTTGTCCATAAAGTAGCGGTCATGGCTTACGACAAGAAGACATCCCTTGAAGGAGGTAAGGAACTGTTCCAGAATGTTCATGGTGAATATGTCAAAGTCGTTGGTCGGCTCGTCCAGAATCAAAAAGTTGGGGTTGGAAAGAAGGAGACGTACAAGAAAGAGCCTTTTTTTCTCGCCTCCGCTGAGTGTTGAAACCGGTGAATGTTGAATCTTCCCCTCAAAACCGAACTGCTCCAGAAACTGGGTGGCGCTAAGGGTGGATCCGTCGTTCATGTGCATTATCTCCGCCGCTTCCTTGACGTATTCCAGTACCGTGAGTGTCGTGTCGGGGAAGCTGGGGTTCTGCATGTAGTATGCTATGGATGTGTTCTCGCCCTTGATGACGGTTCCAGTGTCGCTTTGGATTGTATTCGTTATTATGTTAAGGAATGTTGATTTTCCCGAGCCGTTGTCGCCGAAGATTCCGATTTTCTGGTTCTTGCTGAATGTATAGCTGAAATCCTTGAGTACCTGGCGGCCGTTAAAGCTTTTGCTTATGTCGTGAAGCTCAAGAATTTTTCCTCCAAGCCTGCGTCCCTCAACCTCAAAGGTAAATCCCTTGTCCTCCCGGAATTTCTCGCGGTTGATCAATGCCATGTCGTGCTGGATTCTTGCCTTTGCCTTTGTTCCCCTTGCGCATGGTCCCCTCATGAGCCAGTCGCGTTCAAACCTCAGGACGGATTCAATCCTGCGTTCCGTGTTGGCTTCGATTTCTGCCTCGGTGCTTTTTTTCTCAAGATAGGTGGAATAGTTTCCTACATAAAGCTTTAGGCGGTTTCTGTCCAGCTCGTAGATGTGGTTGCATACAGCGTCAAGAAAATACCTGTCGTGGGTGACCATCAGTACAGAGCGCTTTGTCTCGGAAAGATAGTTCTGAAGATAATAGATTGTTGAAATGTCCAGGTGGTTTGTAGGCTCGTCAAGCATGAGGAGGGGAGTGTCCTCAACAAGAACCTGTGCAAGGGCCACTTTCTTTACCATTCCTCCCGAAAGCTGTGACATGGGACGCTCAAGGTCGTTTATTCCCAGAGTTGAAAGGATTGATTTTACCTGGCTCTCGTAATTCCACAGGTCTCCTCCATCCATCTTTGCCGTGAGCATGTCAAACTGCTTCTGCAGGCTTTCCGATACGCCTTTTTCCATCTGGGCGCATGTTTCCTCGTACTGGCGGATTATGTTGAGTTTTGGGGATGATGAGCGGAAAATGTGTGCCCTTATCGTGTCGCTGGGATTAAAGTCCGGGTTCTGGCTGAGGTAAGAAAAAGTGCCGTCGGGTGAAAGCTCCCTGTTCATTACGACAGTGCCTTCGTCCGGCGGCAGTATTCCT
>JAGCYQ010000037.1 GCA_017960765.1 Treponema sp. | reverse complement strand
ATTTCTGAGCTTCCGCATATTTGGCATAGGATACTACTTCATCGATTTGAACATTCAGTTCCGCAAGATATGGATCATCCTCAGGTGGAAATCTGTTGTTTTCCTCAAGGTAATGCTTAGTATATTCATCTGCCTTTAAGAATTTGTCATATGAATCAATTCCCTTGATTTGAATTCTATGTTCGGCAAGATAAGGATCATCGTCATCAGGAAGAAAACCGTTTTGCTTATAATATTGCTCAACATAGCTCTGTGCTTCAAGAAGATTCTTTTTTATTTGATTGCTCTCAGATATATCAGTTAATGCCCCGAGTGTAACTGAAATTAAAAAGGGAAGAAAAAAAAGACTGTGAAGCTCGAAAACTTGGTTGACTGTGGATTTTGCAATATAATAAATCGTGACTACCAGATAGAAAATAGAAAAAGGTGGGAGTAGAAGAAAATAAAAATGGAGGTAGTCTCCACCTAAAAAGCCTATAAGTGTCAATACTACATTCACTATTAATAATATTACTTTCCCGATTACTACTTCTCCATCTTCGTTTTCCAAAAAAAGCACTTTTACTTTCATCTTTTTTCTCCTTTTTTGACTGAATTGGAATTATTATTCCCTGACTTCCCTGTATACTCTGCCTTTGCTTTCCACGTTCTCAAGGATCCGGCAGGCCTCGTCGCTAAGTTCCTCGATTAAATCCGTGTCGATGTTGTGGCCGCAGTTTGAATAGACAACAAGCTTGCAATGAGGAAGACATTTTGCTGTACGGATCATCAGGTCTGGAGTGCTTATCGGGTCGTCAATTCCACCAAGTATTAGGACAGGTGTTTTGATCTTGGAAAGTTCCTTGCAAAGATTTTCTTCATTTTTATATTTCATCAGCGGACGGCCATAGTCAATTTTCTTTTCCCTTGGGTCAGTTTCCTTTGGCCTGCTTATGATTTCCTCTCGTTCTTTTCGGCGTGCATCTCTTGAAGGATCATCGTCAACAGGAGGATCAAACGGTGGCGGTGAGGAGATTATTCCCTGCATCAGCATCTGACGGTAAGACATTACACCTTCTGCAAGGCTGTGGGGACCTGGAACAACTGCAACAAATCCCTTTACTCTCTCCGGATGTCTTATTACAAGATGCCAGCCTACACCAGAGCCATGAGAAGCACCCATGTAATAGAATTTTTGTACGCCCAGGTGCTCAGCAAGACAAACGACATCATCAGCAAAAACATCATACCATCCGTCACCGTAATCTTCTTCAATATAAGAGGACGGAGCAAATCCACGGAGCGTCAGGCAATAGACGTGATACCCCTCATTTGCAAGTGCCTGCTGCAGCCCCTTTGGATAGAACCCGACCTGTGCCGAAAGGATAACCTTATCGCCTTTACCGTATTCCTCATAGTAAAGAGATATTTTGTCATCAACAGAAACGAATCCCATTTTGTTCCTCTTTATAAAGAAAGTCGGGAAGGCCTTAATTGCATTGTTTATATGTTCAGCACAAACAGAGCCTATTTCTTGAACGTAATGATAAAGGTGGCGTATTCCTCTTCCTGCATGATTCTGTCCTTGTTGTAATCAACAAAAATTGAAAAGCAGATTTTATCCGTAAAGTTACCAGATGAGTCAGTTACTTTTCGAACCGGTATTACACATGAATTCTCATTGTTGATTCTTCTTGCATCAAAAAGATAATGGAAGGACTCAGGCCTGTTCAAGCTGAGTGTATAGCCTTTCTCAACATCCAGGTCATATTCAGCAACTCCATTACCCATTGCAAAGACTTCCGTGTCATCAACATTAACCGGGAAATCATAGACATCCATGTAATCCTCATTGTGATAGGCAAAAAGGCAGACATTATCCTCCCTGGTAATCTTGTCTATGCATATGTCAAAAATGTTGTAATCCTTAAGCACGATGGTCGGTGTCTGTGCGATGCTGAAAGTCTTGTTCTCCGCCTTTACCGTGATGCGGTCAGTAAGCGTGTTTCCTGAGGCTGGTGTCTTATCCTTGGCTCCCGAGGCACAACCTGCAAGACCGAGCAATAAACATGCTGACAAAACGATGAATGATTTTTTCATAACTATTCTCCTTATTTAATTAAATCAATCGACGCTGGTAAGGCCTGTTGCTTCGTCGATTCCCATCATTATGTTAAGGCACTGGACGGCGGCTCCGCTTGCACCTTTTCCTAGATTGTCAAAGCGTGTCGTCACCATGATCCTGTCGTCATTTCCGTAAACAAAAACCTGCATGCTGTTTGTGCCCGCAAGTGTGTTTGCAGGAATGAACTGCTCCGGTAAAGTTCCCTCACCCATAAAGCCTGCAACCTTTACAAACCTGCATCCTTCATAATGAGTGGAGAACATTTCCCATACGTCATGTGCAGTAACCTTTTTTGCCAGAAGCCTTGAATGAAGTCCGATTGTAACCGTCATGCCCTGGAAATAGTCGCAGATATACGGGTTAAAGATCGGCTCGTATTCAAGTCCGCTGATTTTTTTTATCTCAGGCAAATGCTTGTGCTGCTGTGTAAGTGCATAAAGACGTGGAGAATCAAGGCCTGTGTCGCGGCCCTCTGCCTCATATTGTGCAATGGCCTTTTTACCTGCCCCGGAATAACCGCTTACGGCATGAATTGCAACAGGATAATCTGCCGGCATGATCCCTGATTTTACAAGAGGATAGCATATTGCAATTGAACCGCTTGCATAGCATCCCGGAACTGCAACACGATTTGATCCGACAATCTTTTCGCGGAACGATTTGTCCAGCTCAGGGAAGCCGTATGCCCAGTCAGGATTTACACGATGAGCAGTTGAAGCGTCTATGATTCTTGTCTTAGGATTAGTACAAAGCTGTGCAGACTCAATTGCCGCCGCATCAGGAAGACATAAAAAAGTAAAGTCAGATGCATTGATCATCTTGGCTTTTTCCGCCGGGTCCTTTCTTTTATCCTCATCAATAGAAATGATCTCAATGTCATCTCTTTTCTCAAAGCGCTCAAAAATCTTAAGGCCTGTTGTGCCTTCTTTTCCATCAATAAAAATCTTGTAACTCATATTTTCATTATACAAAAAATGTATCAGATAGGGAAGTCTGCAACATCATTTGCGAGCACTTGTTTAATGAGCCGGAAAATACTATTATATAATAATAAGCAGGAAATACTGTACTGGAGTTTTGATGAAAAAAGGGAAACACAAAAAAATACTTATAGCATTATTGACTTTTGTCTTAATCCTGATGGCAATAATTGCTGCACTCACAATCAGATTAAAGATAAGGACCCATGAAATCTTGAATGACTATACCGGCATTTATCAGGATGAAAAATATTCAACCCCGGTTTTCATAGACGGCATTCAGGTTATCAAGCAGGATGTATCATGCGGCTATGCGGTGATTGAAATGATTTCGACATGGAGCGGCCATGACATCACCGAAGAAAGCCTGTACTCAGAATATGGCAAGGTCGTAACTTCAACAGGAAATGCTTTTTGCAACGAGATGAACAAGCAGTTCCCGGAATACAAGACGACAATGCACAAATACCTGAAAAACACTGAGCTCATAGACATCGTATACAAAAGTCTGGCCAATGGGAAACCAGTTCCCTTTGAATGGGCTGCACTGTACGAAGATGACTGGACACTTCACTATTCACTGATTACAGGAATTGATGTTCCCGCCGACAAAATCCAAATTGCAAACCCCTATGGTTATTACGAGACAATTTCTGTAGAAGAATTCCTTGACCGCACAAGTTTTGAGTCATACAAGGGAATACCTCTGTTCCTTAAGCTGGGCTTTGCTGTCGACATATTTGAAAAGAACACTGTCTTTATCATGGAATAAAAGCTGTTCACCCGCGGCAGATGATCTGTGTTTTTGCCGGGTCAACGACAGAGGACTCCATGATAATCTCACCGATGCCGTCTGCCTCGATTTTACCTGAGACGGGATTTTTTACGCTGTCGATTTTTCCGTTTATTTCTGCATGGACAGAGCTTCGTTCAAATGAAAGATCACAGTTTTCCATGGTGCAGTTTTTGAGCACAAGATTTGAGCAGTAGCATAACGGCTGTGTCCCGGAAATCCTGCAGTTTATGAGCGTAAGGTTCTCCGAGTACCAGCCAAGATACTCTCCCTTGATTACGCTGTCTTTTACCGTCAAATCCTTTGTGTGCCAGAATGCATCTTTTGTATCAAGCACGGAATCTGTTATCTCTATGTTTCTGCAATACTGGAAAGAATATTTTCCCTTTAGCTTTAACCCGGAAATCCTTGCTGTATCAACCTCAAAAAAAGGATACTCGGATTCTTCCACCGTAAGATTCTCGATATTCATGTTGCGGCATTTCCAGATGAACTCCTCTGACTTTGCCGTGGAATTCCTTAGCGTTATGTCCTCGCACTCACGAAGGGCCTTGATTCCGTTCAACAGGCAGTTGTCTATAACGATGTTCCTGTCATACCAGAATGCAGCACGGCAATTTGATGTAAGCTCACAGTTGGAGACCTCTCCGTTGGTAACATGCCAGAAGGGATAGCGCAGGTTAAAATATGAATTCAGGACTTTAATGTCGTGGGATTCTTTCAGGGCAGACTCACCGTCAGCGGGTCCGTCAAAGCGGCAGTTTTTTACTGTTGCATCGTAAACCGCATACAGGGCACGTTCTTGATCCAAAGTCAGGTTCTGATATTCCATATCTCTCCCAGGGACTCCGGCAAAAATTAACGCACTGCCAGCACCCGTAAATCAATATAGCAGACATGGAAAGACTTGGCAAGCCAGTTATCAGTTTATTTTATACAGAATGCTAGGTCTTCCGCCTGTACCGTAATTTATATCTTCCCTGACAATTTTTTCTTGAGCCAGATAATTCATGTAATTCCGGACGGTTACTATTGAAACTCCAATCTCCTTGGAAATCATGTCCACGGTATTCCATTCTGTATTTTTGGAAAAATATTCTTCTATCAGCAAAAGCGTTTTTCTCTGTATTCCTTTCGGGAGCTTCTCCGCGTTGTCATCAAGCAGTCTCTTAAATCCGGTCTTATTTGATTTGGATTCTTTCTCCGCTGATTTTTTCTTTGACGTAAAGCCTGAGGCCGAGATCAAGCTGTCCACACATTTCTGGTCCATCACAGGATTATCTTTTACAAGCGATTTTTTGGATATGAATTTTTCAAGGGAAATGTTAAAGCGGTCAAAATCGAATGGCTTTATCAAATAATCCAGTACACCAAGATGAAAAGTATCTTCGATTGTCTGCGTGTCATTTGCGGCCGTAACCATGATGACCTCAACATCAAGCTTCATCTCACGGATTTTCTTAAGGATCTGGGTTCCTGTCATAATCGGCATAAATACATCAAGAAGAACAAGGTCAACTGAGTTATCCTGCAAAAAACCAATCGCCTCCTGTCCGTTCCTGCAAGTTCCGACGACGGTAAAGTCACTGTTTTTCGCAACATACTGTCCGTTTATCATTGCAACCATCGGATCATCTTCTACAATCAAAACATTATAGCTCATATCACTTTTCCAACCTTACCATGAAACAGGTTCCCATGCCTTCCTTAGACTCAAAGGATATATGTCCGCCAAGGCTTTCCACCAGCTGCTTAGTATGATACAAACCGATTCCCCTGCCTTTTCCTTTTGTAGAGAAACCACGCTCAAAAATTCTTTCCGCAATATCCTCAGGGATTCCACCGCCGCTGTCCTTTACGGTAATCAACAGTTTTCCAGGCTTTGTATAGACCCCGAAAACAAGTTCCTTCTCTGCATCAAAATTATGCTCATTTAAATTCATTTCATCAAGTGCATTCTCAATCAAATTGCCGGTTATGGTTACAAGCGCTTCGGAAGGAACATCTATGTCATCGTTGTTAAAGCATATTCCATCCTGAAGAACAAAATGAACGTCACACTCAGACGCACGTGCAATTTTACCTACAATCAAAGCCGCAAATGCAGGATTCTGGATTGAGTTCATTACCCTGTGAATCGTCTGTCCCTGTATCATGTTTATGTTCTGAATGTAAGACTTTGCCTTGTCGTATTCCCCGATTTGAATGAGGCCAAGAATAACATGGAGCTTGTTCGTAAAATCATGGTTGTTGGCACGCATCGAATCCACAAGAATCTTCGTACCCTCAAAATCCTCGGTGAACAAAAGGAATTCTTTTTTAATCTTCTTGGAGATGACCGCACAGATCGCAATCTCAAGCACAATCGCTATCAACGTGACAATAAAAAACAAAGAAAGAATCTTGAACGTGACGGTGGAGATAGAAGTCTTAAGGCAGATCGTCATTATGAAGCCGCAGTAAAGGCCGTTTGAATCATATACCGCAGAGTATGTACGCCTTTGAGGTCCCGACGGTCCGCTGTCATCCTCCGTGTAAAAGCCTGTGGGGTGAGTTGAAAAATCGGGAATCGATCCATCGTATCTTGTGTTTATGAGTTCATGATGTGTGTGGTATACGCGGTTCAGATCCTTGTCTACGATTGAGATGATGTCTATCTGCGAAAGCTCTGAGACTGCCTGATCCATGTAAGTGCAAAGCTCTGCCTGCGAGTAATCACGTACAAAGCCGTAGATTCTGGTTATCAAATCCGACGTGTTCTGAAGATTGTTGTTAAAATCCTTCTCCATGGAATTGATATTTATATATGCACCGCCAATGCTCATAAGGACAGTAATAGAAATGATAAGTATAAGCTGAATTCTTTGTATTTCTTTTCTTAACAGCTGCAAGTTGCCGGATTTTTTGTTTCCCATAAGATTTCTTTTTCCAAATCCTTCCATATATATAGTATATTTTTTTTGAGAAAATGTCACCTTTTGAAAGTAAAAAAAATTTATGTCCAAACGCAATTGAAAATACTTTTTTAATTCTTTTTTATCTTTCTAAAAATTGAATTGATTTTTTTTGTGATTATACTACAGGCATAAAAAATGAATTGTTAATAAGGAGTCAGAAAATGAATTACGTTCATCTTTTTGAAGCAACAATGCTGGTATGTTTTGGCTTTTCATGGCCATTAAATGTCGTAAAGGCTTACAGGGCACGCACTGCCAAGGGAACAAGCCTGCCGTTCATCATCCTGATTATTACAGGGTACATTGCCGGAATCATGGCAAAGATACTAAACGGTCAGTTCAACTATGTTCTTGCCGTTTACTTCATTAACCTTGCCATCGTGATGACGAATGTTTTTGTTTACATAAGGAACAAGGCTTTGGACAAAAAGAATGAAGGCACAGTCTTAAAGGTCACAAAACTTGATATAAACGGATTAGAAACAAAGGAGGATATAATGACAAACTACACAAATTCATTTGACGATTTGATCAACAGGAAACCACAGGAAATTGAGAAAAAGAACGCTGTAATTCTTATGGGAGGCGCAAGGGATAAAATGATTCCCGTCGAGAGCCTTGCAAAGAGCTTTAACTTCAACTTCCCGATTTACAACAGGAGCGAGGATTCATATTCAGTTTCTTCCATTCAAAACTATTTCCAGAGCCACCTGGAGTCTTCCAAGCCAGAGGGAATATTGCTTCACATCGGCGAGAACGACATCTCCATGTTCAAGAATGATTCCACAAGCTTTGACAGATGTTACCTTGCCTTAGTTGAATATCTTAAGGCCCTTAACAAGAAATGCAGGATCGCACTTGTATCAGTCGACAACTTCAACAATGACAAGACAGTCAAGCTCATGAACAGCCACATCAAGGCAATAGCAGACGCAGAAAAAGTTCCTTTCATCAGCCTGGAGAATGCAAAGCTCTGGAACCCCGAGGCCACAAAGGCAGCTATTGAGTTTGCCTACAGCATGGGCCTTTCCATCAGGAAACCGCTGCAGGATGTCGCTGAGATCCTGTACAGTTACGCATACAACAACATTCAGACAGTAGAACCACAGACACACAAAACTGCCTGACCTGATTCCACCCCCTTCTCCATACCTTGCCGTCTTCTTTTACAAGATAATTGAAGGCGGCTTTTGTTTTTTTCAACACACACCCCTTGACAGATTACCCGATGCTAACTATACTTACATCTAGTTAGCAAAAACTAACCTATTTTTTTTAACCATTGGGTTAGCTGTAACTAACAAAAAAGTCTTTTTTACAGGAGCAGCGTAATGATGCCTCTAATCTACGCACAAAAAGAGGAGCCTCAGATAATCAAGAAAATAGGTGGAAATCCTGAGACAAAAAAACATCTGGAAGACCTGGGTTTTAATGTCGGCGGCCAGGTAAGCATTGTAAGTGCACTCGGCGACAACCTTATCGTAAAGGTCAAGGAAAGCCGTGTTGCAGTAAGTGATGAGCTTGCAAAAAAAATTATGATATAGAAAAGGAGCAGATGATGAGAACATTAAGAGATGTGAGAATCGGAGAAACAGCGACCGTGGTCAAGCTTCATGGCGAAGGTGCCGTCAAGCGAAGAATCATGGACATGGGAATAACCAAGGGTACGGATGTATTTGTACGCAAGGTTGCCCCGCTTGGAGATCCGGTTGAAGTTACAGTACGGAACTACGAGCTGTCGTTGCGCAAGGCAGATGCAGAGATGATTGAGGTTCAGGAGGTTCAAGGATGAGCACACGCATTGCATTAGCAGGAAATCCGAACAGTGGAAAGACCACCTTGTTCAACGCACTTACAGGTTCAAATCAATTTGTAGGAAACTGGCCAGGAGTTACTGTAGAGAAAAAAGAAGGTAAGCTTAAAAAACATGATGACGTAATCATCACAGACTTGCCCGGTATCTATTCACTTTCACCCTACACACTGGAAGAAGTTGTTGCAAGGAACTATCTTATCAACGAGCGTCCGGATGCCATACTTAACATTATCGACGGAACAAACCTTGAGCGAAACCTTTATCTTACGACTCAGCTTACAGAACTGGGCATACCTGTGGTTGTCGCCGTCAACATGATGGACATAGTAAAAAAGAACGGAGACAAGATCAACATCGAGGAGCTTTCACGAAATCTTGGATGCAAGGTGATGGAGATATCCGCCCTTAAAGGTGACGGTATCATGGAGGCCGCAGAAGAAGCCATTCAAATGGCACATGACGGAAAGACAGTTCCGCTTCATACATTCTCAGGTCCTGTTGAGCATGCCATTGCACACATCGAGGAAGCGGTTGTTCACGATATGCCTGAGGAGCAGCAGAGGTGGTATGCAATCAAGATCTTTGAGCGTGACGACAAGGTCCTTTCACAGATGCAGATTCCAGCCGAAACGCTTGCACATATTGAAAAGGACATAAGGGCCGCAGAAAAAGAACTTGATGATGACTCAGAAAGCATAATCACAAACGAACGCTATGTTTATATCGCAGAGGTCATAAAGTCATGCTATAAAAAGAAGAACGTAGGCTCTCTTACAACCTCAGACAAGATTGATAAGGTTGTTACAAACAGATGGCTTGGACTTCCGATTTTTGCCGCTGTAATGTTCCTGGTTTACTGGATCGCCATGGTTGCAGTTGGAGCACCCGCCACAGACTGGGTTAACGGCAAGCTCTTTGACGAAGGTTACCACTTGTTTGGAATAGGCAACAAAGCCTTTCAAGAAGCAAGTGAAGAATTTGGAGACAGCGCCGCCATTATGGAAGCAGTAAAAAACGGAGAAACATTCTATGTCACTGTTGATGATGAAACCCTTGAAGTTTCCGACCCAATAGAGATTACTTCCGAGATGGTCTCTGATGCAAAGGCAATGGTTGAAAAATACGGAGAAGAAGGACCTTCAACGGAAGATTACGGCATTTACGTGCCAAGTATTCCAGGATTCTTTGAAGGCCTGCTTGACAAGGCAAATTGTGCAGAATGGTTAAAGGGGCTCATCCTTGACGGTATTATTGCCGGCGTAGGTTCTGTCCTCGGCTTTTTACCCCAGATGCTTGTGCTCTTCATTATGCTTGCATTCCTTGAGGCCTGCGGTTACATGGCTCGCATCGCATTTGTTCTTGACCGCATATTCAGGAAATTCGGACTTTCAGGAAAATCATTCATCCCGATGCTCATTGGTGTTGGTTGTGGAGTTCCAGGAATCATGGCAAGCCGCACAATCGAAAATGAACGTGACAGACGCATGACAATCATGACTACAACATTTATTCCCTGCAGTGCAAAAGTACCTTTCATAGCAATGATAGCGGGTGCCCTGTTCGGTGGCTCTGCATGGATTTCTACCTCCGCATATTTCCTTGGAATGGCGGCAATAATCATCTCGGGCATCATGCTCAAGAAGACAAAGATGTTCGCCGGTGATCCTGCGCCGTTCGTCATGGAGCTTCCTGCATACCACATGCCTACTCTTGGGAACGTTCTTCGCTCAATGTGGGAGCGCGGATGGTCATTCATCAAGAAGGCCGGAACAATCATTCTTCTTTCAACAATCGTAATCTGGTTCACTTCATACTTTGGATTTGCAGAAGACGGATTCCGCATGCTTGAGGAAGATGAGCTTGAATTCTCTATCCTCGCAAAAATCGGCAGTGCAATCGCATGGATATTCATTCCGCTTGGATGGGGTAACTGGCAGGCAGCAGTCGCAAGCATCACAGGTCTTGTTGCAAAAGAGAACATCGTCGGTACTATGGGCATCCTTTACGGCGGCGGAGAACTCACAGTATGGCAGACACTCGCCCAGGCATTCACTGGTGTAACAGGATTCTCATTCCTGGTATTCAACCTCTTGTGTGCCCCATGTTTTGCCGCAATCGGTGCAATCAAGCGCGAGATGAACAATGCCAAATGGACATGGTTTGCCATCATCTATCAGTGTGGTTTTGCCTATGCAATTGCTCTCATCGTCAATCAGATTGGAAGAGCCTTTACCGGCAGCCTGAACATAGTCGGACTGATAGTTGCCATTGCAATCCTTGTATTGATTGTCTACATGCTGTTCTTTAAGAAATACACGGAAGCAAACAAACTTAAGCTCAATGCCAAAGTAAAATAAAAAAAGGAGTCACAGGATGATGATGTGGATTACCGCAAACCTTGGAACAATTCTTATAAGCCTTTTTCTGGTTCTTCTCGTAAGTGCAATAATCCGTTCAATGATAAAGGATAAGAAGCAAGGTAAATCATCCTGTGGCTGTAACTGTTCCCATTGCAAGATGTGCTCAGCCTGCAGAAACCGTCAAGAATGAAACAAACTTCTCTATCTCACGGCTCATCTCGGCGCTCTTGTAATGGTGGATGTAGTGGCCGCAATCGTAGGAAATCAATTTGGCGTTCATCACCTCTGCGAAGGCTTTTTGGTCTTCAATCCAGTTTTGGAAAGTCTGCTTACCGTTTGAGCAGAACATCAGCGTGGGGATTTTCCTATAACCTGCATCACCGACTATCGTGGAATTTTTTCTGACCTGCTCTGCTTCCCTTCCATAGCATTCATTAAAGGCATTCCGTTTTTGAAGGAGCTTTAATTGTTTTATCTCAGCTTTAGTCAATGAATCATTTTTTGATATTGTTGAAAGCTTGTAGAGTCCGAGTTTCTTTAGTGTTCCCAGCAGTTTTTTCCTTTTTTCAATATCTGCATCGGTCCATCGGCTGTATGAAATGGGAGATGTCATGTCAATTCCGATTAAAGCACTTATGTCATCAGGATAAAGCTGAGTCCACCGTATTGCTTCAATTCCTGCCATGGAGTGCGGAAGAAGAATATACGGTCCCTTTTCATTAAGCATGTCCAGGGCCTGTTTTTGAATGGACACAAGGGAATCTATGTCGCAGGGAGCCTCCCAAATATCAGAATACCCGTACCCGAATTTTTCCACCACAATGATCCTGAAATGCTCGCTGAGTTTTTGATACAGTATCTTAAAATCATATACTGGAGAGACTGTACTTGAACCTGCCATAAAGACAAGCTTCGGTTTATTCACATCTCCTGTCCTGTAGACGTGTATCTTGTGTCCTTGTATCGTAACAAATTCGCCATTGGGTGTAAGTGCTTCCATCGGGCCGCTCCTCAACTGTAAATAAAATCAATTATTTTATTATAGAGCCGTTTATGTTTTTTTACAAGTTAATGCGCAAGTCTGTTTTTTTCCCTTTACTTTTTGCGACTATTTTGAGTATATTATAATTAGAGAAAATCTCGTGGAGGTAAAGATGAAGACAGTTTACGATTTTACGGTAAAGGACAGAAAAGGAAATGAGGTATCCCTTGATGCTTACAAAGGTAAAGTTCTGCTTATTGTGAATACTGCGACCGGATGTGGCTTCACCCCTCACTACAAACCGCTTGAAGAAATGTACAAGGACCTGAAAGACAAGGGCCTTGAAATTCTTGATTTCCCCTGCAATCAGTTTGCAAATCAGGCACCTGGATCTGAGGATGAAATCCACAGTTTCTGTACCATGAAGTATGGAACAGATTTCCCTCAGTTTGCAAAGATCGATGTAAACGGCGAGAATGCTTCTCCGCTCTTTGAATATCTTGCAACAGAAAAACCATTTGAAGGTTTCGGGAAAGGAATCAAAAATGCCGCACTTGAAAAATTTGCCAACATGAACAACAAGACTTTCGGCGACAAGGCATACATCAAATGGAACTTTACAAAATTCCTGATTGACCGTGAAGGCAAGGTTATTGCCCGTTTTGAGCCAACCAAGGATATGGAAGAAGTCCGCAAACTTGTAGAAGAAGCATTGTAGGGGCGTATCAAAATGCCGTTAAAACCATTCCTTGACCTGTAAGAAATCCCATGTTAGAATTAAATATATGTAATGTGGTAAACGCCCCGCT
>JAGCYQ010000036.1 GCA_017960765.1 Treponema sp. | reverse complement strand
GAATTCTCTTCAACAATGATGAAGGACTGGGCCAACGGAGACAAGAACCTGCATGACTGGCGCGAAAGCTATGCCAAGATTCCGTTTGAGACAGAAGCAGAGACAACAGAGGAAATCACAGAGCAGGAATTCTTTGACAAGGGCATCCTTCTTGTTGCATTCATCAAGGCAGGCTGTGAGCTTGCATTTGAGACAATGGTAAGCGCAGGAATCAAGCCGGAGTCAGCATACTACGAGTCTCTCCATGAGGTTCCGCTGATTGCAAACCTGATTGACCGCCGCCGTCTTTATGAGATGAACAAGGTTATTTCAGATACTGCAGAATACGTCTGCTATCTCTTTGCCCTTGCATGTGTACCGCTTCTGGGCGATTTCATGAAGAACAGCGTTACCACCGCCGACATCGGAAAGGGAATGGACCTCAAGACCACTGCAGTTCCAAACAAGGAGCTGGTTCAGGTAAATGAAGCCATCCGCAACCATCCGATTGAGGAAGTTGGTAAAAAACTCCGTGCATACATGACAAGCATGAAGGCCTTGGTCTGATGCATATATGGAACCCTGAATCCTTGTGGTTTGGGGTTCCCAAATGATGGTGGGTGAGATATAATACCGATATGCTCCGTTCTGATACTGACGTTGTAGATTTTGCCAAAAACTTTGAGTATACTCCCGTTAGCATCGAGTCATTTTTCGATAAGGAAAAGATTGAAAATGACATCGCATTGCAGAATACGGGTATTACTGTCCTTACGCCGTATCAGGAACAGCTGGCAGACGAACTGCGCAAGGCACTCCAGGAAAATGCCCCCGAGCGTCTTGAGATACTTGACGACAGGCTTTCCGACCTAAAGGAACTTGCCACCGCCATAGCACACTTTCCGTCCCTGCTGCAGCGCACGAATATGAGCAATTCAGTACGCACCCCCGAAGCTCTTGTAGAAAGCATTATTTCATATCAGGAAGACGGCGACACTCTCCTTCACATGCCGTCAAAGGCGATTTTGGGAAAGGGATTCCTCGTTACCAAGATCCACACATTCTATTCAATGTCCAGGCTTGCAAAAAACTACACGTCAATGGACGATGCGGCGGTAAAGCGTTATTCCGATGAGACTGTGAGCATGATGTTCACACTTATGGCGGAGGATGTTTACCTGAACCTGATGAAGGACAAGACCCTTTCCATGGAATTGAGGCGTCAGCTTGCAAATTCCCTGATAATCCTGTGGGAGCACCGTTCGGATCAGAACATCTCCGACATAGCACCGGTCTTGCAGTCTGTATGGTCAGCCCGTCGTACTCTGGCTCCTGCATTCGGAACCATGATGGGAACAAGCGAGCTTCTTCTTGTGAGCATTCAGATGGATGCACAGTGGGCGCAGTTCATAAAGCAGCGTCTTGGCGATAACGAGGTTTCTCAGGCAATGGAGGAATTCCTCTTTGGCCTTTCCTACGAGCAGATACAGAGGCTGCGTGCCATCCTGAAGGAACAGGGCGTAAAGGCAATCGGCCGTGATGAGGTTGCCGCATATCTTGGTGAGCGCGTAAAGACAGACGTAAGCCTTGACTACCGTGATTTCTACCTGCTTTATACAGTCCGCCGTGACAATGCCCGTGCCAGACAGAGGCTCCATCTTCCGGGACCTACAAAAACCCTTGAGGACTTCTTCATACGCTTTGTGCTTGAAAAGAACCTTGAAAAACAGTTGAACGATCAGGCCGCCAAAGTCTAGCCAATGCTAAAAGCCAAGGCTATCAGCCAGGGCTAAAAGCCCGTATCTCCGCCTGGTGCAAAAATCCTTGATACACGCTGAATTTTCTCTGCCGCAGTCTGAATGTCGGGATATATGCCCATTCCGCAAAATGCAAATGCCGCATCACCAAGCAGCTCTGCATCATTGCACTGAAGCACTTCAATTTTCATTCCGGTAACCGAGCTCTTCATCTGCGTGTAGCCGTCGCTTTCTGCCTGTCCGCCTGTAAGTATGAATGATGAGGGAACTTGTGTTCCAGCCTCCTGTGCAAGGGATGAGAGTTTTTTTATTCCGTCCCTTACCTGCATTGCAATCTGGAGCATCAGGTATTTGCCCTGGTCGAGTATGGCCTGGCTTCCGTCGCTTGCTATTGCCGCATCAACAAGGTCGCTGTATGCCACCGGGAAACCTGCGATTTCCTCAAAATGCTTCTTGTAGCCTGAAAACCTTATGCCGCTGTCCGGTATCAGTACGCTTGCGTTCCATAAGCCCGGAATAACTGAAGGCAGTGTCCTGACCCCCGGTGCGTTTATGGGTGTGCTTGTGCACAGGTTAAGTCCCTCGCTGCTTCCCGCCCTGTCACAGAGCAGGCCTGGCTTCAATGTGCCGGTTCCCACAAGTGCGGAGATGAAGTCTGGTGCCCCGCAATAAACAGGAAGTCCTTGAATTATGTTGCTCTTGCTGTGGCCAAGATAGTCTGCGCTTGATGCGTTCAATTTACCTGCAAGGGAAGATGGTTCTGCAAATGCTGGAATTTTTGAAATATCCTTGCTGCTGAAACCCTCCTCCAAAAGTGACTGTTCCGTCCAGTAAGCCTGGGTGTAGCGTTCCTCCGGCAGAATCGTAAGGGCATTTCCCGTAAGGCTGTAAATCAGAAATTCAGGTCCCGAGAAAATGTATTGAGATTCGTTCCATTCATCCGCATGGAGTTTTTTTAATCCAACAAGGCGTGGAATGAAGAGTGATTTTTTTACGGCATCCGAAAGCTCTGTGTCCGGCTCGGGAATCACCTGGTTCCACAAAAGTGTGAGGCCACCGCATGTTGTCAGTGTAGGACCGTTTCCGCTTATGCAGATTGAGTCAACTGTGAGGCCTTCAGCTTGAAATATCTCGTCCATTGTCGCTTTGAGTGCAGAAAGCCATTCCCCTGCAACAGAATCAGGTGTGCTGTGGAATTTCTGGCGGCTATATGCAAGGACATTTCCAGAGTGGTCTATTACAGCTGCCTTTAACGAGGATGTTCCTATGTCGGCACAAAAAACGCAGGGCATGTATCAGACGATCGGGTCGCAGTTGTTCTGGTTCTGGCCCATTGGATCCGCCATATGCTCGTCCTTTGTTTCCGCCGGCTTGCTTGCCTTTATCATCTTGTCGATTATGGAGCGGTTGTCCAGAAGGTCGCTCAATGACTGCTCGTGGTGAATCCTTGTGATTACGTTGGCAAAAAGGCCTGATACGTTTGTGCTGATGTACCATTCCCTCTTGCACAGCTCTTCGTGGTATACGGCATTGGTTCCGATGATTCTATAGAAGAGTCCCTTCTCGTAGGCCTCGTCAAAAAGCTGGATTGCGTTGCCCGTAAAGAAAGGCAGGCTTATTGCGGCTATGACCTTTGTAGCTCCCTGATCGTGCAGGAAACTCATTGCCTTGAGGAGTGTTCCACCGGTACCAAGCATGTCGTCCGCCATGAATGCAACCTTTCCCTTTACGTCTCCGAGCAGCTTGATGCTCTTGATGTTGGTGTTCTTTGCATCCTGAGTGACGATTGAATAGTCCCTTTCCTTGTAGATCATGGCAAGGGGCTTTTTGAGTCCTGTGGCATAGAATTTGTTGCGGTCGATGGCTCCTGTGTCCGGGCTTACCACAACAAGGTCTTCTTTTGTAAGGTCAACTGCGCGTGAAAGTTCCCTGATTATCTGATATGAGGCGTGCAGGTTCTCGCAGTGAGTGTGGCTGAATGCGTTTGCAATTTCGCGTGAGTGCAGGTCGAGCGTGATGATGCGCCTGACTTCCATGCTTTCAACTATATGACCCAGAAGGGCTGCTGTCAAACCTTCGCGTCCCTTCCTCTTGTGCTGGCGGCTGTACGGATATACAGGAAGTACAAGGGTAATCTCCTTTGCACCTGCCTGACGTACTGCATCGATTGCAACAAGCATGCACATTATATGGTCGTTAACGCTGAACTTCAGCTGGTTTTTTCCGTCATTGAGGGAAATAAGCTCGTGGTTCTCCACGTCCTGGAAAATGAACACATCCTTTCCACGTATGCATTCATTCAGCTCGCACTTGAATTCTCCGTTTGCAAAATAGGTGAACCTCGCGTTTGCCTTGAACTGTGGTGCCCTGTATTTGTCGGTCATGCCACGGATGCATAGGTCGCTGGTACGCAAATCGTTGTCAAGGTTGATCTGCTGAACGAGGGCCTCTTTTTCCAGATTATAGCGTTTGGAGATGACATCGCTTTTTAGAGAAAAGCGGTGCTTGTACATATGGCGCAGATGGGTAATCACTTCGTTTGCGAATGACTCACCACCGGGACAGGCTACCACACATAGATTGGTTGGTTCAGAATACGGCATTATTCTTATTCCCCTGCATGTAAGATACGGCAATCTCTAAAAAAACTGTGTTCTTGATTATCTCAGAGATTGCCTTCATTTTACCGTTTTTTTTTTCTGTGGTCAACAATACAATTTGTCGATATTGAATTTGATGAGATTTAAAGATGACACTCTTTTGGAGTACGGAAGTTTTATTACGCCTCAAATACTGGAACTGCCTGGAGATCAGGAGGAACATTTGCCGGATCTGGTAAAAACTGTCATCTGCCTTCCTCCGCCGGTTGAAAAACATGGCCTTCTGGCGGCTGCTCAACGTGTGGCATCTCAGCTGGGGTTTGCCGTAAATGAATAAAGCCCAGTACATCAAGGTTGCCGGACTCATCTCGCTTTTCGGTAATCTGATTCTTGCGGTAATCAAGGCCGTAATGGCATGCCTGTCTTCATCCCTTGCACTCATGGGAGATGCAATAGACACTGGTACCGATGTTCTGACCTCCATCCTGACACTTGTAATCAGCTTCATAATCACACGCCCCGAGGACAAGGAGCATCCATGGGGACATTCCCGCTCTGAGACAGTGGCAACAATGATCCTGTCGTTCGTAATCGTTTACGCGGGATCCCAGGTCTGCATCAATTCGGTAAAGCGTCTGGTGTCGGGCAGCATCACTCAGGAGATATCCTACCTTGCGTTGATAGCGGCCGGAATTTCCATTGGGGGAAAAATCCTCTTGTGCATCACCCAGTTCCACTATGCCAGGCGGTCCGGCAGTGACATACTCAAGGCCAATGCCCTCAACATGAAGAGTGACATAGTACTTTCGGCAGGCGTTCTGGTAGGACTCCTTCTGTCCTTTGTGTTCAAGCGCCCCAAACTGGATCCAATCGTAGCCGTCATCGTGGGTCTTTGGGTCGTAAAAAACGGCGTCATCCTGTTCTGGGAGGTCACTCAGGAGCTGATAGACGGAAACACCGACAAATCACTTTATAAGAAGCTGTTTGATGCGACACTCTCTGTTCCCGGTGCGCTTAATCCTCATAAGGCAAGAATACGCAAGATGGCCTCATTCTACGACATTGACCTGGATTTTGAGGTTGATCCCGAAATGACTGTAAAAAATGCACACGAGCTTACGGAGAAGGTGGAGCAGGCGATAAGATCTGCCATTCCAGAGGTTTACGACGTGCAGATTCATGTGGAGCCGCTGGGTGGATGCAATAATCACAACGAAAACTACGGCCTGAGCCCGGAAACCCTAAAGGAATAAAGTCCTTAAATCCTGTATTTCACCTTTTGATTTTCAGCCTCAATCTTGAAAATAAATCTCCAAAATCTTAAAAAAATTCTTGTGAAAACGGCAAAATGGTGTTAAAATAGATATAACTATGGAAGACCGGCGGTTTTATCGGATACAGAATGTTATTTCTCTTGTCATAATAGCCTTTCTTGTTGGATTGGCGGGGTATGTCATTTGGTTTGCGCGTGACACAAGAAATGTCCGGCTGGCTTATGATTACTCCGAGTCATTCAACGATTTCTGGTATTACATTGATGATTCAGGCTCAAGGGTGGACATAGAGACTCTTCCCTATGAGATACCTGATTCTCCTGAAGTGCAGTCGATTTTTCATGATATTGTGATTCCGCTTGAGCAGGATCTTTATCTTGATTTTTACTCGCACCATCAGGACCTTGAGATATCCGTAAATGACCAGCTGATATATTCCTACAGTTCAGGACCTAAGCCGTCATGGCTGGCATCGTACCGTTCGATTCATCATTTTGTAAAGATTCCAAAGGGAATGAGCGGCACAATTGAATACAAGGTAAAATCGCAGATCAGCAGTCACAGGGGAGAATTCCATGCCGTTGTCTCGGGTGACAGGCTTTCGCTTTCGTGGATGATAATTCAAGAGCGCTTTGGAAAGCTGTTCCTTGGCTTTGTACTTGTCTTGATGAGCGTTGTATTGGTGGGAATGATATTGTCCTTTACCAGTCGCGAGGTTGTTGACAAGGCTTTGCTGGACCTGTCGCTGATGTGTCTTGTGATGGGGCTTTGGCAGATAGAGGAGTCAAGGATAACTCAGCTGGTCATCGGTAATGTTGCCGTTCACTGGGTCTTTGAGTACCTGGTTCAGCTTTCTGTCTTGATTGCGATTTACAGGTTTATCCGAGGAATTACAACTGAGCAGTATCAGCTTTATACAAATGTCCTGTTCTTCCTGGTAATGGGGTCCATACTGATTCAGCTTGTGCTTCAGGTGCTTGGAATTGTCCAGATCTCATCCTCGATTGTTGCAACGCATATCCTGTTCTTTGTGTGCATTATTTACGGGGCAATCCTTGTAAACCACAGGATTCAGTTTTCTTCCAAGCGCATGAGGATTATCTTTAACTGTTCCGTCAGTTTCTCGATTCTGGTTTTCCTGATTGTGCTTGTTGCATCCAATACACCGGAATTTACGGATTCTGTCCTGAACCTTGGTCTTGTGTTCATGTTCGTATCCCTTATGTTCCTGATTTTCCAGAGGACAGTTGAACGCAACGAATCGATCAAAAAGACTGACCTTTATCAGAAGCTGGCATTCATGGATCTGAGCACAGGCGTGGGAAGCCATTCGGCGTGGTATTCATTCACGGAGGAATTCAAGGATGAGGGAAAGGGAGACAGCTATTGCCTGGTTCTTTTTGACATGAACAACCTCAAGTACATGAACGATACCTTCGGACATCTTCAGGGTGACGCGATGATAAAAAGCCTTTGCGGATGCCTGCAGAAAGCCTCCAAGAATAAGGGTTCCATCTACAGGATAGGAGGAGATGAATTTATCTTTATCTGCAAGAATGAGTCTGAGGACTGGATAAAAGCCATGCTGCATGATTTTGACGAGTTGATTGAAAAACAGAAGGAAACCGAGATTTCATTCTCAGCGGCATACGGATATTCGTTTTTTGTTCCGCACGACAAGAATGACTTTTATGAGGCCCAGAACAAGGCAGACTCACAAATGTACCGCATGAAACGGGAGATGAAGATTAAAAAACCGTTCAATGGCTTGTAATTGAAATAATGACGGGAACACGGTTCGGTCGGGAGAATTCTTGAATCTTGTTCATCGCATAAAGTTTTTTTCCATAAAGGGGGATTTTTTTTATGGACGCATCAACACTGTTATCGGGTTTGGTCAGCGCATCAAACGTCAAGAAAATCGGTACCGCTTCTGGTGCAAGTTCTGCCGATGTAAAGAATGTACTTGGTCAGGCTCTTCCAGTTCTTCTTCAGAGTGCCTCAGGTCAGGCTACAGGTTCAACGGCCGCGGGATTTACACAGGCTCTGGCCGATCACGCAAGTGCAAAGACTTCGTCCATCGATATGGCGGATGGAGCAAAGATCATTTCCCACCTTTTGGGTAAAAAGGAAAGCACGACCACCACGCAGATTGCAAAGGCAGCAGGAGTAACAAAGGATTCCGCATCATCAATCCTGTCCGCCGCCGCACCATTGTTCATGAACCTTCTTGGAAAACAGACTGACGGTGCATCAGGAAGCGCTCTTTCAGGCCTGTTGTCTGGACTTGTATCCAACATCGACGTAGGAAGCCTTTTGGGTGGACTTCTGGGAGGAGGAAGCTCAAGCACAACAACTTCCAACGGCAAGAAAAAGAAGAAGACTGATTCCTCAGCCGCCTCCAGCATCGGAAGTGCATTGATGGGATTGTTGAAGTAAACTTTTTTCAACGAAATAAAGTCACACGGGTTTAATCAGTCATGAGCTAGAACTCGTGTGACAATAACGAAACCTTAACCCCTCGCTAAAAACTTTTTACCAGACGTAAGCTTGCGATGATTATGCTTTCACTGAAAGATTCTCTTTGATTTTCAGGACCTGCTCCAGCGGGAGGCCTATACAGCGGGAAATAGTTTCTGCATCTACATTAGCCTTCAGAAAGTTCTCCGCGGCTTCCATGGCTTTCTGGGTAGCACCTTCTGCAAGGGCTTCCTTCTTGGCCCATCTTATTAAATCTCTGTCGTGTAAGTTCATGGCTGCGTATTGACTCCTGAAAAAATCACTCAATTTAATATTTTCCACTATGGCAGAAAGCCTGCTGGAAAAACCGTTTTCCCCCGGGTCATTGGTGTAGACATACTTGAGGAAGGCTCTGACATCCTCGTCCTTTTCCTCCCGATATGCACTTGCATTATAAATCACTTTCAATGTTTTGTCATCTTCGCAAGCTGTCGCTTGCTCTTGGAGTTTTTCCTTGCTCGCGAAGGCTCGCATTTTTGCAAGCAAAAAAACTAAAAAACTTCCATTATTACATTCCTGCAATTAGATTTTTATGGGAAAAACTAATTATGAATTAAAAAATAGTCTTTGAGCTCTGTGTTTTAAAAGCGAGTCCGTGTCAATCATGCTCTGGTAATACCGCGTCCTCAGCCCCATTGCATCCTGAGGATATGACTGCATCTCCACGTCAATGACTTTGTCCGAGTCCTTGAGATACACGTCCAGGCGGACACCCTTTGTCGAATAGTATGGTGCGATGGTCTTTTCAATCTCCGGGTACTCGATGCGTGCCACCTTGATATGAAGGAGCCTTTCAACAAGCTCAGCACATATTCCCGGCTCATGCAGGACAGCCTGAAACATTCCGTCATCTGTAAAAGTAAGCTCATCAACACTTTTTCAATGATATTTTCTTTTCTCCATAAAAACACCTCTTTTTAGAAATTTGTCTATACTATTTAAATAGTATGTGACCGGGCATTTTTAACAATTTTTTATGGAATATTTCGATTTTTTTTCCATCTAGAAGGGTTGTGAGAGGAAGATGAACCCCAAAAATACCACCTCCACCCTCAACTTGAAATAAACCGTCATTTTCCCTATAATATTGATGATGGGTACTACAAGGAAACGGACTGGGAAAACTACAAAAACTCCTGCAAAACGCACTGCACGCAAAAAGAAGCCTAAGGTACAGCTCAAGACAAAATCTGTAGTCATAATGGCATGCTCAATAATAGCGGCATGCATTCTTATCCTTAGCATAACATTCCTTCTGTCACGAGGGGCAGCGTCTCCAATGTCCCAGGATGCATGGAAAAAAGTACCTGCAGGACAACCGATTTCCGAAGTGGAAGACATTCAGGAGATAGGGGAGCCGACGGCCAAGGAAGAAAAGAAAGCGGAGACACCCAAAAAAACTGAGGACAAATCAAAAAAGCAGAATCCGCAGATTCAGATAATTGAACCGGACAGGGCAAAGGAAGTCCAGAAGGTTCAGCCAAAGGAACCGGATGAATCCAAGGTAGAGACTCCTCCACAGACTGCTAAAACTGAGACGACACAGAAAAATCAGCAGACACAAAACAGCCAAAAGGAAACACAAAATAAAACTCAAGGTCAATCTGCACAGAAAGACACACAGAACAAAACACAGACTCAGCAGACTCAGAGCACACAAAAAAATGTGATTCAACAGCAGGACAAAATCGCATCGGTTACAGTCAATCCACAACCGCAGATTCAGGAAATACCAAAGAAACTTTTTGACATACCCCAGGCCAAACCCGGTACGAGGATATGCTTTGTAATAGACGACGCCGGATCAAATGCTGCCAATGTAAAGAGGTACACATCACTTCCTTTCCCGATAACGCTAGCGGTTCTTCCGAAACTTGCACAGTCATCTGAATGTGCTCAGGCGGTAAGGGCAAGCGGCAAGGAACTTATATTGCACCAGCCCATGCAGGCCCATGACTATTCAAACGGAACAACACTAAATCCGGGACCGGGGGCAATACTCCCTGAAATGACCAGCTATGAGGTTGCACAGACCGTCAAGGCAAACCTGGATTCCCTGGGCAGCGGCGTGAAGGGCATGAACAACCACGAGGGATCCCTGATTACGGAAAACTACATAAAGATGAACACAGTCCTTGAGGTTGCAATGGAGAGGGGCATTTATTTCCTTGATTCCCGTACGACTTCTTCCAGTGCTGTTCCTCAGGTGGCACTTGAGCGTGATGTTCGTTATCTTGCGCGGTATGCTCCGTTCCTTGACAATGAGATAAACCGTGCCTCAATGCTGGAGATGATTTACAAGGGACTGGATGTTGCCAATAAAAACGGCTATGCGGTGATGATAGGTCATGTTGATAAATCGGTAAACGTTCTGCCTCAGCTCTTAAGCGACATTTATCCCTGTCTGGTGCAGGCGGGGTACACGGTCACTGTTCCGTCAAAGTTATAGAGTATGCATGAAACAAATGCCTAGGCTGTGACGTGTGCGCTCTTCATTCTGCGGATGGCACGAAGCTCTGCCTGTCTTACTGCCTCTGGACTTACTCCCATAAGGCTTGAAACTTCCCTTAATGTCTTGGTTTTCTGCTCGCATTCAAAATTGTAGCGGTACCAGATCACCTTGCGCTCGTTCAGCGGAAGACTGTTAAGCAGAGTGTGAATGTCCATCTTTTCTTCTTTGTTCAGATACTGGCTTTCCGGTGAATATGTTGTGTCGGAAATCAATTCGCCAAGAGAAACGCTGTTGCCGTCTTCTGAGACAAGTGAATCCAGGGATGCGACAGTAAATTCATATTTCAGGCAGTTGTGGACAAGAGAGTGTGAGAGTCCGAGGTATTTTGCAATCTGCTGTTCGCCGGGCATCCTTCCGTTGGTGGAATAAAGTTCCTGGCGTGCCTTCTGTATCCTGCGGAGAATCTGATCCTTTCTTGTTGGCAGTGAAATCATTGCAGAGTGGGAGTTAAGGTAACGGATCATGTATTGGATGATCCATGGGTATGCGTAAGTTGAAAAACGTGTGTTGTATGAGGCATTGAATTTTTTTGCCGCGGTAATAAGGCCAAGGTTGCCTTCCTGAATCAAATCCATGACTGACTCGCATGTGTTGATGAAATTCTTGGACAGACTCACAACCAGTCTGAGATTGCATTTTATCATTTTATCCAGTGCTTCCTTGCTGCCTTCCTGAATCCTGACTGCAAGTTCCCTTTCTTCTTCTGCATCCAGAAGGGGGTAGCTCTTTAGCTGAGCAAGATATTCTGCTGCAATTTCATGTTCCATAATTTCACTCCGTTTTAACAAATTTCAATCACCGTTTTACCTAGAAATATTAGCAAGTTACGTGCCAACTTTTAAAAACTGCTTGGAATTTTTATTGTTTTTGCGGGGTTGGATAATCCAATTCTTTTTAATGCAAGAAAATATCTTTTAACATTGTTTTTCAGCTCCTGGTCTATGAATTGACAGGAATTTGCACTTTTTTTATAACTGTATACAAATTTCAACAAACTCTTGGTGCAAAAATGTTGACAGTATTCTTTTTTAAACAGACACCCTGTATAAAAAAGTTGTCAATTGCCCCCTGTTTAATGAATTAAGACATAGATGCCGATAAACCATTCAGAGGAATAGCATATGAAAAAAGGGACGGATTTTTTTACCGAAAACGAGGAATTCAAGACTCTGAACAACGAGCTGACTGTAAAATACGACAGCATCACGGTGGGCAACATCTGGAATAAGATTGCCGCATGCTATGATGACACATGGGCCCAGTATTCAGGAGTGAACGATGCCCTTAAGAAGCATTTGAAGTACATGATTCCCTATATCGCGGTATACAAGGTCCTGTATGAGGATGACCGCAACGATGCCCTTGAGCTGGTGGTGGAGCAGGCCAAGATGAATGCCATAGAAAAGCGGAAATTCTACGAGGGATATTCCAACCGTTTCCCCGGACTGTTCATCAAAAACTGCCGTAAGCTGCCAAAGACCTTCTTTACTGAAAAGGCCGGCTTTGAGACAGAGGTGATTGAGGGACCTTCAACTGAATGCTCTTTCGTGGTAAAGAAATGCCCCTACCTTGCGATATGCACAGAGAACGGATGTCCTGAGCTTGTAAAGATTTTCAGCGACAACGACAAATACTATTATGCCAATCTTCCGAAAATTGCATTCAAGAGGAACGGAAACCTTGAGGCGGAGGAAGAGCCCTGTGAGTATCATTTTTCCATAAGGGAACAGATTCTCACTGTGTGATTTTAAGGGACTTGGCTGATGGCAAATGATATTGAGCGCCTGGACAAGGTGCTGGCACGCCACGGTTACGGAAGCCGCAAGGACACAGGAAGACTGATAGCTGGCTCCAGGGTGTGCGTCAACGGAGAAATTGTAAGGGATTCAGGCTTTCATGTGAGTCTGGACAAAGACAGGATATCGGTGGACGGAGAGGAGTTGAACCTCAGGATTCACCGGCATCTTATGATGAACAAGATGGCAGGCTATGTGTGCTCCACAAAAGAGGGTGAGCATGAGACAGTATTTGACCTGCTGGCAGAGGAGGACCTGCACGGCTACCTTGGCGGAGAACTTGCCCTTGTGGGAAGACTTGACGTTGACACCGAGGGACTTCTGCTTTTTACGACGGACGGAAAGCTGAACCATTTCCTGACATCGCCCAAGAACCATATACCCAAGACATATATGGTTTATCTTGAGGATGAGGTTGATTCAGATTCAAGAAATAGATATGAGGTAAAACTGAAAGAGGGCATTCATATAGAGGCGGATGGAAACGAGGAAGCCTGTGACTGTATGAGTGCAGAGATAGAATGGCTCGATGAGGAATCCCGCAATGTTCCGGCAGCATGCCTGCTTACGATTTATGAGGGAAAGTATCACGAGGTAAAGAGAATGTTCTCGGCTCTGGGAAACAAAGTGACTTACCTTAAGCGCGTTGCGTTCAACAAGCTGGAGCTGGACAAAAACCTTCTTCCCGGTCAATACAGGGATTTGACGGAGGATGAGGTGAGGACATTAAAGGATTCAGGAGACAGCCTGTAGGGAGGATGTTTAATGAGGATACAAGCATTTAAAGATACAGTAAAACTGAATAACGAAGGAAACCTTCAGATCTTTTTTCTTGGAACTGGAAGTGCCTTTGTAAAGCAGAATCATCAGAATAATTTTCTCATAATAAAGGGACAGGATCACCTTCTGGTTGACTGTGGAACCCAGTGTCCGATTGCCTTCCACAAGTACAACAGCTCGCTCATGAACGTGGAGAACATTTTCCTGACCCACAGCCATTCAGATCACATAGGCGGGGTGGAGGAGCTTGCCCTGATGCGCCGTTATGTAAAGCAGTCAAAGGTAAGGATCCTTATTGCGGACGAATACAAGAACCTCCTGTGGAACGAGTCGCTCAAAGGAGGCCTTAGTTACGGAGAGCAGAGGGACGGCCGTTATCTTGAATTTGAGGATTATTTCGAGCAGATAGTACCGCGTAAGATATCTGATGAACCGCGTCCAATGTGGAATGCAGACATCGGTAGCATCAACATAAAATTCTTCCGCACAATGCACATGCCGGACAGTGTTCCCTCATGGAAAGAAAGTGCTTGGAGTACGGGGCTTTTGATAGACAACAGGATACTGTTCCCCGGAGACACAAGGTTTGATCCTGATCTGCTTGACTGGATGGAAAAGGAGTATCATCCCGAGGTGATTTTCCATGACTGCCAGAGCTACACAGGAGGCGTCCACACAGGAATCGAGGAGCTCAAGAGCCTTCCGTCGGAGATAAAGAAAAAGACCTATCTGTGCCACTATGCGGACAACTTCACTAACTTTGACGCAGAAGGAGCCGGTTTTGCAGGAATGACCCTCCCCGGTGTCTATTACGACTTTGAGTAGGCAAAAAAAATGCATAATTAAGAATCAAAAATTCCTAATTATGCATTATAAATTATGCTTTATGAATTGTCATTCATCCCAGCTCCAGTCCCAGTGCATCTCGATTTCTCCTTCGTCACTGTTGTAGAGCTTCCAGACATTACCACTGTCACTGCTCTTAGTCGGGTTTGAACTATGGGCAAGTCCTGCAGTAATTGTACTGCTGGACGTAGATGTTTCGTATACACCGTTTCCACTTGCAGACCATGTGCACTTCCAT
>JAGCYQ010000035.1 GCA_017960765.1 Treponema sp. | reverse complement strand
TCACCGTCAAACGGTGTATAATTCAGCTGTATGAATTCACGGACGTTTACTTCGTCCTGCCAAAGGCGACCTGTTTTGAAGCCTTTCCATTCTTCTCGTTCGATCATCTTGAACCCCTTAAAATATAGTTGTATATAAACAATAGTTAGTTTTCCGGCCGCTGGTTGCGGCGACCATAAGCAGATTTTTCAACCTGTTTATATTAGAGAATATAACTCATTTAGTGAAAAGTATCAACAGATTTTAATAGATTTTTAATTTATTTTACATCTTTATCTAGTGTACTTTCAGAAAAAAACTCCACATTTGACGCTCTATTTAGTGCATCTCCAATTGCATTTATATGCAGTTTTCACTGAATAAGTATACATTTATTGAAATACACTTAATTTGTATTTTAACCATTTCTTGACATCTCCATACTCACATGCTATGATTTTTTTAGGGAGAACTATAATGAAAAAACTGTTTACTGCCATCTGCCTGATATTCTGTGTCACACTGCTCGCATGCGCCAAGGGAAATGATTCCAGGCCCAGTAAAATGGTCGGTCTGTCCATGCCCACAGAAAGTCTTGAACGCTGGGACTTGAACGGCCACGACATGAAGTCTCTGCTGGAAAAGGAAGGTTACACGGTTGACCTTGAGTTTGCCGACAACAATCCACTCATCCAAATCCATCAAATCAAAATGATGATTGACGAAGGATGCAGGGTTCTTGTAATTGCCCCGGTTGACGGTTATGCCCTCACTGATGTCCTTAAGACCGCAAAGGAAAAAGGAATCAAGGTTATATCTCACGACCGTCTGATCATGGAATCGGATGCCGTAAGCTATTACATCACATTCAACAAGTACAAGGTGGGTATCGTACAGGCTGAATTCCTGCTTGACCGCCTGAAGATCAAAAAGCACTCAAAGAAAAACCCTGTTTACATGGAATTCTTTACAGGCGATTACGAGGACAACAACGTCAACGCATACTTTGGCGGGGCCATGGAGGTTTTAAAGCCCTACATCGACAAGGGAATAATCGTATGTCCCTCAGGCCAAACATCCAAGTGGCAGTGCTCAACTCCCGGATGGTCAACAGCCGAGGCACAGAAGCGAATGGAGAACCTTATCGTCACAAACGGATACGGCCCAAAAAACAAAAGGCTTGATGCGGTGTATTGCTCAAACGACTCAACGGCCATAGGAGTCACTGACGCCCTTCTTGAGGCAGGATACACTGCGGAAAACATGCCAATAATCACAGGACAGGACTGCGACATTTACAGCGTCAAGAACATCATCAGAGGAACACAGGCAATGTCAGTCTTCCTTGATACAAAGGATACGGTTTCGATGACAGTCAAAATGGTTGATGCAATCATGAGGGGAAAGAAACCCGCGGTCAATGACAAAACAACATACAACAACGGAAGCGGATTCATGCAGTCATACCTCTGTGACCCTACAATCGTCACAAAAGAAAACTACAAGTCCATTTTGATTGATTCAGGATATTACACGGAAAACGACCTGATGATAATCAACGATTATTCAGACCTTATTGGGAAATGCATCATCGTGGACAACAATTGGGCGGGGGCAGGCTACTATTTTAAGGAACGGCAGAAAGACGGCTACCTGATTGAAGAAATCACGTTCGGAAGCGGAGTCTACATCGCGGGCACAGAAGACTTTGTCTGCAAGGAAAACAATGGCGTCATCAACATTGACGATAGAAGCAAGTTCATTCTTAAGGACGGAGACCTAAGGTTCTTTAACAAAGGCACGGAGCAATACATCGTGTTTATCGAGGACTGGGAAAACCTGGGGCCAGTCAGCAGCATGAACTAAGAACAGGAAGTTTGTGTTGCAGGACGGACTCCTGAGCTTTTACGGCTACGGAATGGAACAGTGGATCATAGAAATATCAGGGTGGTATGCATGAAAAGACTTTTTTCTTTTAGTTTTGGATTTTGTTTTCTTATCTCATGTTTTTTGTTTACGGCATCATGCAGGACAAGTGTTGAGCCAGGACAGCAGGAAAACCCAAAGGATTTTCTAAGGCCGGAGGATCCCGTAAGCTATGCTGCGGATGATTATTTTCTTGACCTCTCAAAGTTCAGGGTGTGGAAGGATTCGGAAGGTAATCCGCATGGAACTTACAACACGGACACACAGGTTCTGAACATCACGACCCAATGGAAGGCGGCTGTCATAAACTGCAACCAGCTCGATGCCT
The DNA here is from genome assembly GCA_017960765.1 of Treponema sp. Classification (GTDB taxonomy): domain Bacteria; phylum Spirochaetota; class Spirochaetia; order Treponematales; family Treponemataceae; genus Treponema_D. The sequence goes on along the minus strand of JAGCYQ010000035.1, from coordinate 10,083 downwards.
CAAACTACCGTTATGTAAGGATTGACTACCAGAGCATTGATGACGGTGGAGAAACGAACCAACCATTCAGGCTTCTGGTCAAATATACGGACGGAACTTCAAGCTATCAGCTTTGCGAGAGAAAAAGAAACGTGCAGTATTACCGTCTGGAACCGGACAGCAAGAAATCAGTGGCGGAAGTTCAGGTTTGGTGCACGACAGAAAACCCCATGGCATACAAAATCAATTCAATCAGGTTCACGCAGAACAAAATCCTTTCACCTGCAGTAGTTGACAACGGTAACAAACCTATTAACAGATCCGTCTCCGCAATCAATCTTGTAAGGGAAATGGGAGTGGGCTGGAACCTTGGGAACACTTTTGATGCTCATGCTTTCGGATGGCTTGAAAATTACTGGGAGCGCGGGATAGAGGCGGAGTTCGACTGGGAGAAGACCGAGACAACGCAGGAGCTTCTGGATTTTGCTTTTGACAACGGTTACAAATCAATCAGGATTCCTGTAACATGGTTCTGTCACATAATCGACGGAAACTACACGATAGACCCGGACTGGATGGCACGCGTAAAAAAGATCGTGGACATGGCACTGGATTCAGGCTACTACGTGATTCTGAACGAGCATCATTCAGTGCATGGGGACCAGACTACAGCACACAGAACACAGCCAGGAAAAGAAAGCGAGTACCTTACACGAAGAATGCCATCTCCGCTTACTTGTGCTGACGGATATCTTGTAAGCACAAATGCGGAGGACAAGGCAGAGTCAAAAAGATTCCTTAGTGCGATTTGGACACAGATTGCCACGGCATTCAACAACGGCTACGACGAGCATCTTATTTTCGAGACCTTGAACGAACCGAGAAACCCGCGTGACTGCCACAACGGAGAATCACACGAATGGAATCCAGCCCAGAAGATTCCGTGGCACAGGGCTGACGGAGAGACAATCGGAGGATACTGGTGCGACAACAGGAACTGCAGTCTGTGCCGTGCTGAGTACGAGGTTTTGAATGAATACAATCAGGCGTGTCTTGATGCAATCCGTGCAACAGGAGGAAACAATGCATGGCGCTTCGTGATGATACCCGGAATGTGCACAGGGGCGCTGACAGTTCTCCCGGAAACCGAGGATGAGGAGAGGGGAATATTTGCTCCCGGACTTTTCCGGATGCCTGAAGACATAAACAGCGGCAGGCTGATTTTGACGGTACATAAATATCCGGCCTGGAAGACAGACGAGGGCAACACGGTTTTTGCAAAGCGAATTGAAAACGACATAACAGAGGGACTGCTTGAGCTGAACAAGGCTTTCGTGGAAAAAGGAATCCCTGTTGTAATCGGTGAGACAGGAACAAAGCGGCAGGAAATCTCATATACCGAGCGTGTAAAATGGATCAGGCACCTGATGGGTGAGGCAAAAAAATACGGCATGAGCGTCCTGTGGTGGGATTGTGGTTCAGGTGAAAATGCATACGCTGAGATCAACCGCAGCAACCTGAGTTTCTACGAGCCCAATTTTGTCAACGAGATGATGAGCGCATATTACGGAAATCCGTAAAGCCAACATATAAATAACAAAAAAAAATCGGGGACATGGACTTTTTACGGTCTATATCCCCGCTTGCATTTTACGTTTGACTCCAGCCTACCTGCGTAAACTGGCAGTCACATAATCTATGCGTTGAGCCTCTTCTCCAAGTCATGACGCGGGCAAGCCCGCTAACCAGTTTACCTGCGTAAACTGGCAGTCACATATTTATGCGTTGAGTCTCTTCTCAAGATCGTCGAGAATCTCTTTGAGTTCATCTGGCAAGTGCTTTCCGAACTTTGGATAGTGGTTCTCACGGATGTCCTTGACTTCCTTCTTCCATCCTTCAACATCAACCTTGAGGATTTCCGGCAGAGTCTTCTTGTAGTAGTCAGCGAGACCTTCTGTGTTGATTGCACCATCTTTCGGCATGAATCCGATTGGTGTCTCAACAGCATTGTCAACACCGTCACAGCGGTTGAAGATCCACTCAAGAACACGGCTGTTGTCACCGTATCCCGGCCACATGAATCCACCTGGAAGCTCCTTGTTGTCATCATCCTTGCGGAACCAGTTGACGTAGAAGATCTTTGGCAGCTTGTCTTCTGTTGACTTCTTGCCGATGTCTACCCAGTGCTGGAAATAGTCACCCATGTTGTATCCACAGAACGGAATGATTGCGAACGGGTCACGGCGGATCTTTCCAACTTCGTCAGCATTGATTGTAGATGCTGCTGTAATCTCTGAACCTACGATAGAGCCAAGGAATACACCGTGGTTCCAGCTGCGTGCCTGGTGTACCAGAGGTACTGTTGACGGGCGGCGTCCACCAAAGAGGATTGCAGAGATCGGAACACCCTTTGGATCTTCCCAGTCTGATGCGATACATGGACACTGTTTTGCTGGTGCTGTAAAGCGTGCGTTCGGGTGAGCAATGCATTCTGCCTTGTCCTTTGGATTCTTGTCGTTTGCTGGGCATGGCTTTTTGTTTCCGTGCCAGTCAACGATTTCCTTACCCTTTGGAGCATAGCCGATTCCTTCCCACCAGATGTCTCCGTCTTCTGTAAGACCACAGTTTGTATAGATTGTATTCTTTTCTGCAGAAACAAGTGCGTTCTTGTTTGACTGCTCTGAAGTTCCAGGAGCAACACCAAAGAAACCTGCTTCCGGGTTGATGGCATAGAGACGTCCGTCCTCGCCGAATTTCATCCATGCAATATCATCACCGATTGTCTCTACCTTCCATCCAGGAATTGTCGGGATAAGCATGGCAAGGTTTGTCTTTCCACATGCAGACGGGAATGCACCTGTTACATACTTAACGGCACCGTCTGATTCGCGTGTGAGCTTAAGGATGAGCATGTGCTCTGCAAGCCAGCCTTCATCACGAGCAAGAACTGTAGCAATGCGGAGAGCAAAGCATTTTTTTCCAAGAAGTGCGTTTCCACCGTATCCTGAGCCATAAGACCAGATCAGGCGCTCTTCCGGGAACTGAGAGATGTATTTGTGCTCAACATCAGCACAAGGCCATACGCCATTGTCTTTCTCGCCGTTGTTGAGTGGCTTACCTACAGAGTGGAGACATGGAACGAATTCTGCGTTTGGATCAGCGTTGAAGATGTCAAGAACTTTCTTTCCAGCGCGTGTCATGATGTCCATGTTCAAAACAACGTACTCAGAGTCGGTAATCTCAACACCGTTCTTTGAGATAGGAGAACCGAGAGGTCCCATGCAGAATGCCTGAACATACATTGTGCGTCCGTGCATACAGCCTTTGTAAAGACCTTTCATAGTTGCTTTGAGTTCTTTAGGATCTATCCAGTGGTTTGTTGGACCGGCGTCATCTTCCTTTACAGAAGAAATGAAAGTGCGTGATTCAACACGAGCTACGTCAGAAGGCAGTGAGCGGAAAAGGAAGCAGTTCTCTTTTGCCTTCAATGGAGTGGCCAAACCGGCATCCACGCATTTTTTCATAAGGCGGTCATACTCTTCAGTTGAACCGTCAACTACAACAACATTGTCGGGTTCGCACATATCGATGCATTCCTGAACCCAGGCCTTGATTTTTGGATGTTTGATATCATCAAGGGTCAAACTCATACAGGTACTCCTATAGTTAAGGAAAAGAATCCCGAAACAGATGTTTTAACAACGTAACAGAGCTGTTTTCAGCAGTGCCAGGCACCAACTCCAATCCTTACCGCTATAATATACCCCAAAATCACGTTAAGTTCAACTAGGCAAACCGCGGTCAGAGCCTCCTGCCCATGAAAATGTTTTAAAATAAAAAACTTGTCGGAATCCCAAAATCATGTTACCATATAATTGGAAGTAAACGCATTTTGCTTCCCTTAGAGAGGATTTTATGGTATATAATTTTGAAAACCGTGGAAAATTTAACCCAAAGATTTTCGGATACCTGTTGTTCTGCTACTTATTTCCAGTTCTAGTCTTTGGTCCCGTGGCTCTGTTTACAGAGGCAATCAATGTAAAAGAATATCTTTCCATCGCCTTTGACCCTATTCTTTTCTCTACAATACTTGGAAGTTTTTCTTTAATCCCGATCATCACGTATTACTTCCTCAGGCAAAAATACAAGGCTTACGACGGCTCAATCGACTCAGTAAGATCGACCAACCTGTTCTTCAAGTTCTGGTACATCCTGAACATTATCCTGGTCATCATCTGCTACGTCTCCCTTTCCATGATAGTCATAGTCCGTGCGAACGCAAAGGGAATACCGCTCCATGCCTTTGAGAACAACTGGAGGAGCTTCTACAGCTGGCTGTCCCTCCTTCTCGGCGTCTCGTTCTCCTTTGCACTCTTCGGCTTTGTAATGATTCTTGCTGAATGTGAGAAATCAATGTCATGGCTGCCGCATTACAAGGAAGTTCAGATCATGGCATTCATTCCGAGAATGATCACCGTGATGTTCTTTGCCATCGTGTCCATGGTGCTTATAATTGAGCATGTTGTCTCTGTTCCGGGAAACCTGCTGCAGGGAACGCAATATCTCCTTATAAAAAAGATAATGCCCATTGCTATTGTATTTGCAGTAATAAATCTTGTAAATATCTTCATCTCTTCAAAATCAATAAGCGACGGCATCAATTCAGTTCAGGCTCATACCTCAGAGCTTTCAAAGAAGAACTACAGGATTGACCCCCTTAAAGTTGAATGCCGCTGCGAGATAGGAAGCCTTGTAAACAACATAAATGAATTCCGTGAGTCAACAAAAACACTTCTTGGTGACATGGCGACTTCAGCACAGGATTCAGTTAAGACAGCAGGTCTTCTTAAGGGCAATCTTGATTCAGCAAGCGGAAACGTGGAGGAGATTACAAAGAACATAAACATGGTTCTGAATGAGATGGGAAATCAGACGGCAGGAGTCGAGGAATCTCATGCATCCGTAAATCAGATTGTAGAAAGAATCCGCGATTTGAATGCCAATATTGAGAACCAGTCTTCTGCAGTGAACCAGTCCTCCGCAGCCGTTGACGAGATGGTCGCAAACATCAATTCAGTCTCACAGATTCTGGACAAGAACGCAGAGGCAGTCAATCAGCTAGGAAGTGCATCCGACGAAGGACGTGGCCGTGTCCAGAAAACCGCAGAGATCTCAAAGGATGTCCTCGCTCAGTCAGCAGGCCTTATGGAGGCAAGCAAGATCATTCAGACAATCGCAAGCCAGACCAACCTTCTTGCAATGAACGCCGCAATTGAATCTGCACACGCGGGAGAAGCGGGACGTGGATTTGCCGTTGTTGCCGATGAGATCCGTAAGCTGGCAGAGCAGTCCAACAAGCAGGGAAAAGCAATCAACTCCAACCTGAAGAAGCTCTCACAGGCCATCAGCCAGATAACATCAAGCATAGCAGGCGTCCAGCAGCAGTTTGACGTTATCTACAATCTTGCACAGACAGTACGCTCACAGGAACTTGTGGTCAAGAATGCAATGGATGAGCAGAACGAGGGTAACAAGCAGGTCCTTGAAGCGATGAGGAGCATCAACAATTCCACGATATACGTCAAGGACAGCTCGGCAGAAATGCTGGATGGAGCAAATCAGGTAGTAAAGGAGATGAACGTTCTTGCAGAGGTCTCAAAGCGCACAACCGAAAGCATGCAGACCATGAACAAGAGCATAGAGGCAATCTCCGTGTCTGTAAAGGAAGTACGGAACAGCTCCGATCAGAACCAGCACGACACAGAGGACCTTGCAAGGAAAATCGGCCTTTTCAAGGTATGATCCGAGAGGTTTAACAGTTTATCCCAACCAGAGCCTTGATTCTTTTCTCAAAGTGATACAAGGCATCTGGCCAGGGGTGATGACCTCTTCAACAAATCCGCTCTAAATGCTAAAATAAAAACATGAAATTCAAGCAGTTCTTCTTAAAATATCACCTGCCCTTTTACGGATTCATTGCATTTTTTTCAAACTTTCTGGCAGTGCTTTCTGCAAACCTTACAAATTTCCTGATGCCCGACACAACTCCACTCCTGCTGTGGAATTCATTCCTCAAGGAGCACTCTGTACTCGTAAACTCACTCAGCATCGTATGCTATACCGTTCCCTTCATCCTATGTACCGTCTATGGATTCAGGCTCTTAAGAAGCAGGCAAGATGGCAAGGAATATGTACGCTTAATGGTTCACCTGCCAGGTGCAATAGCTGTAAGGGGAATCTCCGGATGGCTGTGTAATTTCATTTTTGAGATAATCGCACTGTTCTATTTCAAATTTAACCTGAATCAGGATGTTCATTTTATCCTTGTCTCAATCATCACATCTTATTCTTTCCTTTCGGTCATTTCTTTTACGCTTATTTACTTTACTCTTGAGAACCTGAACAGGAACATAGTACTGCCCAATCTTTTACCTGAAACAAGGATTTCCGAAGTTGAACGCACGTCCCTTTCCTCCATCAGAAGAATCTTTCTTTTCTATTTCTTTTCATGCTCGCTTTTTCCGGCGCTGTATCTTGGAATAAGGTTCTTTTTCACGAAGAAATACCATGTAGACATTCCAAACTACAATGATTTTTTCTTCACAGGCATACTTATTTCTGTTAGCCTGGTACTTACATTTCTGATTTCCTCATATTTTCAAAAGCCTCTAAAAAAGTTGACTGACGAGGCAAAGGAAATATCAAGGGGAAATTTTGATGCAAAGGCATACATCTACTCAAACGATGAGATGGGACTCCTGGGAGACACATTCAACGACATGACACAATCGCTGAAAGAAAAGGAATTCATGCGTGACACATTCGGAAAAATCGTAACGCCGCAGGTCCGCGATTATCTTCTAAAGGGAAACGTGACGCTTGGTGGAGAAACAGTAAACGTAACCGTCATGTTCTGCGACATCAGGGGATTTACAAGCCTTTCAGAGAACATGGAGCCGGAGAAAATTGTTGCGCTTTTGAACGAATATTTTTCGGGACTTGAGAAATGCATTACAGCACATGGCGGTGTAATCAACAAATACATCGGGGATGCAGTGATGGCACTCTTTGGAGCACCAGTTCATTCGGAGACCCATGCAGCAGACGCATTCAAGGCCTCGCTTGACATGAGGAATGAGCTTGTCAACATGAACAAAAGATTCCTGGAGAAGGGACTTCCGGAGATTCATTTTGGAATAGGATTACATTCAGGACTGGTACTGGCAGGAAACATCGGAGCATCCAACCGCATTGAATACACAGTAATCGGAGACACCGTAAACACAGCGAGCCGCATCGAAGGCTTATGCAAGACATTCCAGAAGGATCTTCTTATATCTGAAAGCACTGCAAGACTTATCGAAGCCAGATCAGACTCCCCCGCCCTGAATTTCGTCTCAGAAAGTGAAATCCGGGGCAGAAAGGAAAAGGTCAAGCTTTACACTGCAGGTTAATATTTTATTCCCAGCGTTTTCCGGACACTTTGCTTAAAGTAAACCAAGGCATCCTTCTTGGAAAGCGCACCTGTAACATAGGCAGTTACAGCCTCACTGAACAGGGATTCTATATCCATGTCAGTTGCCTGATCAAGATTTCCGTTGACTTTCTTTGCAAGCTCACAGAATTCCTTGTAGGGGTTTTGACCGGCTAAATATGACGAAGAAAAACTATCCTTGATTTTCTTCTGAACATTCAGATTACCGACATAACAACCATAACGAGTGGCAATATTCTCCAGGAACTTGTCATCAGTTGTAAGATACCTTATCATCTCCTTGGCGGCATCAGGATTATTGGTTCCCTTGTAGGCGGCAAGCCAGGTACCACCCCAGCGGTAAGAGGAAGGTCCCGTACACATTGCCCAGTCTCCGGCAGTTCCAGTGGCATCAACTTCAAGAACATAGTGAAGCCCCCATGTCGGAAGGAAATAGCACATTATCTCAACTGGCCTGTTCCGTTGATCCACGATATAATCGTTCATACCGGCATACCAAAAATCAGACCACATCGTTGCACATATATCAAGCTCCTCATCATAGAAGATCTTATACATCTCCATGTATTTTTCCATTGCTGGATCAATATAAAGCTTGTCATCTACTACCCATGGCTTTTTCCTTGCTCCACGGCTCGGCATGAAAAGATCAGCGAATGTTGAGACCATCTTGCATCTTCCATTTGATTTTTTATTAAGCTCACGTGCAGTCTTCAGGAATGAATCAAAACTGGCTACCTTTTTCTGAACTTCCTTTGGATCATCCGTGCCCCAGTATTTTTTTGCAAGGCTTCTTCTGTAGAACATGGCTCCCGGGCAGATATCCCAGGACAAGGCATAGACATGACCGTTGTATGTTCCGATTTTTATAGGATAATCATTCATCTTGCTCTTGACTTCCTTATACAAATCATCAAGCGGAAGAAGATAACCCGACTCAACATATTTACGGACAAAAGCATCCTCAAGACCTATCACATCCGGAACGTTCTTTCCTGATGAAAGATATGCATCCAGAACTTCCGGGAATTGATCTGTAGGAACATGAACATAATTGACATTTACATCCGGATGAGTGTCCTTGTAGCCAAAGCCCTCTGCATCAAGATAGAGTTGTATCTCGTCGGTAAAAGACAACACACTGAGCTTTGACTTTTTGTCCTGTGCCGCAAGACTGGAAACAGCCATAAGCATAAGACCCATACATAGAATTGTTGAAAACTTTTTCATATATCCTCCTGTAGAAACCTTTTTTAATTTATCATTCATATCCCAGCTGCTTATAGACTTCAGATCTAAAATCAGTTAATGCCTGCTTCTTTGTCTTTTTACCATGAACAAAATCTTCTAAAGCTTCCATAAACATGGATTCAATCCACATGTCAGTTGCCTGCGCAAGAGAACCGTTTATTTTCTTTGACACATCGCAGAACAGCTCATAGTGATTTTGACCCGACAGGTAAGGTGAAGAGAACAATTTCTTTATCTGTTTCTGAACATTCAAATTACCGACTATCTCACCGGTAGTCAATGCAACATTCTTGTTGAATTCATCGTTTGTAGCAATATACCTGATCATCTCTTTTGCCGCATCCGGATTTTTTGTATCCTTGCAAGCAGCAATCCAGTTACCACCCCAGTAATATGGTGAAGGTCCAGTGCACATTGCCCAGTCACCAGCAGTATCCTGTGCCTCTGTACCAAGAATATACGGGAGTCCCCAGCTTGCGAGAAAGTAGCACATGACTTCCACAGGCTTTCCCTTGTCATCAACTACATCATCATTCATGCTGGCGTACCAAAGTTCATCCCATTGTGAAGCAAAACAATCAAGGTCTTCATCATAAAATATCTTGCAGACTTCCATGTATTTTTCCATGACAGGATCAATGTACAATTTATCATCCACAACCCACGGTTTCTTGCGAGCTCCAAGGTATGGACGGAAAAGATCTTCTGTGGTAGACAGCATCCTGCATTTTCCATTTGACTTTTTCTTTAATTCGCGGGCTGTTTTAAGCAATGTGTCAAAACTGGCTACCTTTTTCTGAACTTCCTTTGGATCATCTGTGCCCCAGTATTTCTTTGCAAGGCTCCTTCTGTAGAACATGGCTCCCGGATACACCTGCCATGACATTGCATAGACATGACCGTCATAGCTTCCTACCTTCATCGGATAATCGCTCATCTTAGCCTTTACTTCCTTGTAAAGATCATCTAGCGGAAGCAGACAGCCAAGCTCCACATACCGCCGCACAAAAGAATCCTCAAGACAGATTACATCCGGAGCTCCATTACCAGTCTTCAAGACTTCATCCAGCTTGTACGGAAAGTCAGGGGTAGGAATGGAGACATAAGTAACATCCACATCTGGATGTGTTGCCCTGTAGCCAAAATTCCCGGCATCAATGTAGGCTTCCAGATCTTCCTGATAGGACCAGACTTTAAGCTTTGATTTTTTGTCCTGTGCCGTAAGACTGGAAACAGCCATCAGCATAAGACCCATACATAGAATTGTTGAAAACTTTTTCATATATCCTCCTATAAAAACTCCGCATCAGCGGAAGTCTTTACTAATTAACCAAAAACGACCAGTCAACATCCTCAAG
>JAGCYQ010000034.1 GCA_017960765.1 Treponema sp. | reverse complement strand
CGAGAACGTAATCGTAGGCCCCGCCAAAAAAGTGAACCCAAAGTGCAAGGTCGTAATCAAATATCCAAACTGGATGGAAAGCTATGCAGAGGCAGGCTACAACCCGGGTGAACAAAAGGACATATTCGACGGAGTTTACACGGGAACAGAAACCCGCAACATAATGGATCAGGACCAGAACCTTCCGCGATACCTCTCCTACTCTCTTGTACGATGGATGGAGAACCTTTCGCCCGGACGCAACGGTGGAGGATGGTTTGACGCATACCAGTGCTATCCCATGGAGGACTATCTGGAGCAGGCCTATCTTACGGCATTCTCAAAAGCCCGCGAGCTGATGATTTTCTGCTGGCCTCTTGTCTACGATCATTACTTTGTTCCGACTCTTGGATTCCAGATGCACAAAATCGATGAGCTGATGAGTCATACCGGAGAATGCGTTGGTGTGGCAGAATATCATCCGGTGAACGCACAGGGTGAGGATCATCTTGCAGATTACCTTGGCTTACAGGGCATTCCTTTTGAACCGACCCCGGTGTTCCCAGAGAAGGCAAAGACGATTTTCCTTACAGCGGCATCCACGGCAGATTCCTGCATTATGGAAAAACTTGAACGCTATGTCCGCGAGGGTGGCTATGCCATTGTTACAAGTGGATTTGTAAAAGCGATGCTTGGAAAGGGAATAGAGCAGATGACCTCACTCAGATACAGGGACCGTCATCTTACCGCCACACATTATCAGGTTCATTCAATGGATTCATGGGAAGAGTACAAGACGCCCGCATACAAACCAATTACATTCCCGCTGATGGAGCACCGCAACAATACAAGCTGGCAGCTCTTGAAGGGAATGACCAGCGAGAAGAATTTCCCCATTGCAATACGCGACTGTTACGGAAAGGGTCAGATGATAACCTTTGTTGTACCGGACAATTTCAGCGACATTCAGGATCTGCCAAGGGAAGTGCTCAGTGCCATACGTTATCAGTTCAGCAAAAATCTTGATGTTTACCTCGAATGCGGCAAGAACGTAGGCCTTTTCCTTTACGACAACAATACATTCATAACATACGCTTATGAGTACATGAACGAGGGTGCACAGCCATGCTATGTTCATGTAAAGGGAAACGCTAAAAAGCTCGTATGCCTGAACCGCCAGCGCGACAATGAGATCATGCCATATCGTACGATTCCAGCAAATGAGTGGACCCACGATCCCGCCAAAACGGTATTCAAGATTGTGACCCACCCGGATGTCTTTGACTTCTGGCGAATTGAATTCTCCAGCTAATAAAACGACAAAGGAACAGGAACCCTTATACTACAACCCCATAGAGTAATAGAGCCAGTCCTCCATTTCTTCCAGGGCTTCCTGTTTATCACCTTCATAGCGATATTCCGTTACTGCTCCGCTGAAACCGCTATCCATGTACTGGTCGGTAAACTGCGACAGTGATCCATCTACGGTTTTGGCATATTCACAGAATGCCTTATAGTAGTTTTGTCCGCCAATGTATGGTTCTGCAAAATAATACTTGATCTTATCCTGTACGTCTATGTTGCAAACCACTTCTCCGGAAGACTTTGCTATTTCCTCAAGGAATGTTTCATTTGTTGTAAGGTACCTGATCATTTCCTTTGCGGCCTCGGGATTCTTTGTGTCCTTATTGGCAGCAATCCATGTGCCACCCCAGTACCAGCTTGAAGGTCCCGCACACATTGCCCAGTCACCGCTTGTATAAGGAGCATTTGGTTTTAGTACCCACTGAAGTCCCCAGTACGGAAGGAAGTAGCTGAATACTTCCATTTTATTTCCCTTTTCATCACGCAAATTATCGTTCATTCCGGCAAACCAAGCCTCAGACCACTGCCCCGCACGGCCATCAAGTTCCTCATCATACATGATCTTACAGATTTCCATATATTTATCCATGGCAGGATCAATATTGAATTCTCCATCAACAACCCATGGTTTTTCACGCATGCCTAAGAACGGTATATAGAGGTCTTCATGTGCTGTAACAAGCACGCATTTTCCATTTGATTTCTTTTTTAGAAGGCGTGCCGTCTCAAGCATTTTGTCAGGATCACTGAATAACTTCTGGATTTCCTCCGGATCATCGGTTCCCAGATATTTTTTTGCAAGACTCCTGCGGTAGAACATTGCACCAGGACTCATACTCCAAGACATGGCATAAACATGGCCGTCATAGCTTCCTATCTTAATCGGATAGTCCTCCATTTTATCCTTTACTTCCTCGTAAAGATCATCAAGAGGAAGAAGCATGCCGGACTCTACGTATCTGCGGACAAATGCTTCCTCAAGGGCAAACACATCCGGACCATCACCACGTGCAAATGCAGAATCCAGGGCAGTAGGGAACTGATCTGTCGGTGTCAATGAGTATTCAACCAGTACATTCGGGTGGGTATCCATATAGCCGTAGTCACTTTCGCAAAGATATGTTTCAAGCTCATCGGTAAAGGACCATACGTTAAGCTTTGTATTTTCTTCCAATGTTTTTGAGCTTGAAGGGGTAGAAGATGCAGGTGTTGAATCCAAAAGCAGCTTCAAGATTTTTTCCGTTGTGGATTGAATTCCAAGCCTGTCCCTGTTTGAAATCGACGCATCCTGTGTGATGAAATAGCTTACGCGCACAAAACCATAGTCACCAAAGAAATCGTAATCATTTTTTGCAATCGGTGTAAACGCCCTGAATTTTTTTACAATTTCCTGAAAGATGTTCCTTTCATCATACTGTTCCCTTGATGTCACGGATTTTACAAGAACCTTGCTTTCAAAGGCCAGCTTCTTAATCGCTTCTGTCTCTGACTCATCATAAACAAGAACATTGACTTCCGCCTTCATGGAATCTGCAAAGACAGCGGCATACAGACCGTCCTGATCGGTCAGATAAAAGCCAACGGTCTCCTGTCCAAATTTCTCCTCAAAGATCGTCTTTGAATTTTTTGGTGCGGCAAACAGGCTTGCAGAACAAATCAGGCACAGCATCAAAAACACTTTTCTCATGCTCATTTTAATCCTCCTTTTTATTAATCGACAACAGTCACGGCACAAAGATTACAGCACACATATCAGCTTATCCATGACATCCTTTAAGTGATCATCGCACAGGCCAAAATGCATTGAGCGATATGTCCATGCGGCCCTACCGATCTTGTATTTCTCAAACACAGAGTTGATTGCCTCATACCATTTTACTGTATCCTCTGGGGAAGCCATGTTTATTACGCCATATTCTCCACAGTAAAGCGGGACATCCCTTTCCTCTGCAAGTTTTACTGCCCTGTCAAAAAGCACTTCAAACGCCCTTGCATCCAGAGTACCGTCCATGTCCTTTAGGGCACCGTTCAGTTCCTTGAAAAGCTCCATTATCTGTTCCTTGTAGAACTCTGCCTCAACCGGGAAACCAATCCTAAAGTCAGGCCTCATTCCAATTGAACCAATCCATTGAGCCCCCTGATGCGTAAACAAAAACGGCTCGTAGCAGTGGAAGTTGTAAACGATGTATTTATCCTGCGGCATGGGTAAATCGGGAAGAGCCTCTATGCTGTTGTTCCAATATCCGCCCAGCAGAATGTATGTCCTTGGGCAGACCGTCCTTATCCTTCTGATGCATTCAGTTGCAATGCGGTTCCACGGCTCACAATAGGTCTTGTCGGTTACCTCGTTCAAAAGCTCAAAGGCAACGTTGTCCCTGTCACCGAAACGTCTGGCAAACTCCATCCACAAGTTGTAGAATCTTTCCTGCATCTCGCTAGAGTCAAAGAAGCTGTTCTGCTTTACATCAGCGGCAAAGGAATATCCCGGGGTCTTGTGCAGGTCAAGGATTATGTTGAGTGAATTTTTCTTGCACAGATCAACCGCCCTCTGGACGCGAGCAAAGCCTTCCTCAAGAAAAGCACTTCCGTCCTCGGTCTCAAGGATGTTGTAGTCGATCGGAAGCCTTACATGATCAAGTCCCCACGAAGCTATGATGGAAAAATCCTCTTCCTTAATAAAATCGTCCAGCCTCTCCTTTGAATAGTCGCACTGAGAAAACCAGCCGCCAAGGTTCACGCCCTTTTTGAAACCTTCAAAATCCCTCATAAATAACTCCTGACCTTCAATCAGTCAAATAATATTCATACCCGGCTGAATCATTCATCCGGACCTAATGTTTTCACAAGACGATCCAACTGATCCTGCATGTAGCGGCAGAATATAGCCGTATACGGAGAAAGCTCTTCGCAGTATTCATCCCAGATTCTTTCGAACTCTTCATCTGAAGCCGCCATTATGCACATGGGAAGATACTTCTTTTGAATGTCCTCATATTCATCCAATGCATCATATGCCATGGTTTCAGCCCAGTCTCCGTCATACTCAGGATAATACCTCCACATCGGATACCAGAAATCATTCGGCAGTGGATCCGGATCCATCAGTTCACAATAAGAACTGACACCGTAAGCGTCAAATATTTCCTTATCGAGATTACTTGCATTTTTAGTTTTCTCCCAAGGAAGCTCATCCATTACGCGGGTATATCCGGAAGGCATCATTCCTTCAAGCTTAGGTGCTTCCTCACGCCATAGAACAGCACAATTATGCTCAAGGTAGTTATAGTCGCTATGATTTTGACGCTGTTCCTCCGTTCTGTATGATCGTCCCTGATCATCCTTCTGCCAGTCAACGCCTTCAAATCCCCAATAAAGGATTCTTTGATTTTCTTCTTCCAACATCTTGTCCATAAACTGAATGATTTTGATGGCCTTATCTTCCGGACAGTTTACGGTAATTCCATAACCACGCTGGAGATTGGGTAATGAGACGTCACGATAACGGGGTTTTATGTTTTCATCGAATGTCAGTGCCAGAGGAACATAAGTCTTTTCATCATCTTCGTCAGCAATGTATATCGGATCAGCCATAGCCAGAAGAAACTGCCACCCTTGAATGAACATTCCGAGTACACGTCCCTTATTTATTTTATCATAGTACTGGTCTCTATTGTCAGTAAATGAAGCTGGATCTATCAGACCGCGTTTATAATATCCGTTGGCAAGTTTAAACCACCTCTTTGAACATTCATCCGTAAAAAGATCATTGTATACATAGCGGTTTCCTTCCTTAGTAACATATCCGTTGCCATCGTTTGGATAACCGGCCAGAAAATTTGGAGGATTCCACAAGTCAAATGCTTCCCAATCGTAGGTAATTATGCTGAATGGAATTGTCGTACCTGTTTCTACAAACGGATATTTCCTGGAATATTTTTCAAGCAGGTCAAAGTATTCGTCTACTGTCCTGATGACAGGATACCCAAATTCCTTGAGGACCCTTTTTTGAATCCAGAAGGCATTACCGTTATAATTTGACTCAGACGGAATGCCATCGTATACTCCATAGTTTGGAAGGGAGTAAATGTGTTCCCTGATGATTTTGCCATCGTCATCTTTTTCTGAATCACAATCAATCATCTGCTTCCATGCCGATTCATAATGTTTCCGTAGGTTCGGCGCATATTCTTCGATAAGTGGTTTTAGGTCACGCAGGCATCCGGCATCCTGGAACTTTGTTGAATCAACTTCTACCAAATCCGGACGATTGTCTGAACGAATCAATGATGCAATCTTCCGATCCTTGTCGCCTTTTAGAATATCCCATGTAAAAGTTACACCAAAATTTTCTTCAATCCATTTATATGTGGCATTATCGGCAGGAGGTTTATCTCGACTTTGAATTGTAAAAATCGAAATATTCAGTTTGTCGCCAGAAGAAATCGGTTCGCCCCTTGCAAAAAGGTTCCCTCCCTTTAAAAGTTCAAATTCATCCTTACCCTTGGCACTAGCAAAACAATTTACCTTTACGAAACCAAAATCCTCAAAGAAATCATAAAACTCTTCTTCAAGTTTTCCAAATGCCTGAAACTTTTTAACAATGCTTTCGTATATTTTTTTTTCTTCATATTCTTTTCTGGAATTGGCGGAGTTAACAAGCACCCTGCATTCAAAGGCCATCTTTTTCAATTGCTCGGCTTCGGACTCATCATAGACCAGAACATGAACCTGAACATTCATGGAATCAGAAAAAACTGCGGCATTAACTCCGTTTCCATCTGTCAGATAAAAGCCCACGGTCTCCCTATCAAATTTTTTCTCAAAAACGGTATTTGAATTTTTTGGGGCTGCAAACAAACTTGTTCCCCACAGCATGCACAGTACCGCAAGAATTTTCCCCACTTTCATAATGTCCACTCCTAGTTTTTATATCTTACATTAAACAGACTATCAGAATAAAAACCTTATGTCCATCGTCTTAAGCTCATATGCCCGTATTTTCCCCTTCCCGCTTAACATTTTCCTTCCGTTCATGTAGAATTACAGTATTGGGGTTTGGGGAGACATTTTCTTTTAATGTAAAATCCAGGGGTGTCTATGAAAAATAAAAAAGTATTTCTGCTTAGTGTAATAGCCTTATGTATGGGACAGCTTTTTGCCGCTGTGCCGGAGACGGTTATCGAAAAGCTCCCTGAGGGCATAAATAATAAATCAGTCATCGCATTCGGAAAACATGAAGAAAATCAGTTTGATTTTATTTATACTGATGGAAACGAGTATTTTATAGACTCATGCGGAAAGAAAATCGGGCCGTTCAAATCAGTTCCCAGAATGATCTTCTCTGGAGACAATCTTGGATATGTCTTTACCGACGAAAATGAAAAATGGCATGTCGTGCTTAACGAAAAAGAGCTTGGAGTCTACGAGGAGCTTTACTATTTTGGCTTCATGCCGGATCAGGACAAATACACTTTCCATGCAAAAAAGGACGACGGCTGGTACATAATCACGGAAGAAAATTCTTACGGTCCATTTGATAAAAAAGTTAAGTTCTTCCTGCGCAAAAAGAACGGGAGCATATGCTATTGCATACAGGAAGATGGTTTTGATTACGTTTATACAGATGGAGAAAAACGCGGACCATTTAATTTTGTTGATACCAACGGATTCTTTATACGGGAAGTTGAATCTTTCATCTATTCATGGGCAGACATTTATTCAAACGAATATCATCTGTGTATCGACGGCAAGGATTCAGAGGCATATAATTCACTAGAATTTTTCCCCTCGTACGATGAAAGGCTATATTACATCTATGAGACAGTGGATTTTAAAACTACACGCATAATGTGCAACGACAAAATCCTAAAGGAACTGGATGCCTCCGAATATGGAACCGCACCATATTCTTCCTCCTCTGCAGACAACGGTTTATGCATTTCGCTGGGACATAAATTAAACTATGATGAAAGATGGCTATTTCTACTAAAGGACGGAGAGATTAAAGCTGAATTAAAAATCGAGGCGGTTGATACAGACCCCGAATACCCGTTATTCTTCTTCCACGATTTGCAGGTATCATGTCCTGCCGGTAAATTCGGTCCCTATCAGGATATTCTAGAAGTGGAGTTTGACAGATTTGGACGTGCGTTTTGGGTTGCAAGGGAAAAATCAGAAGACGATAATCCTTATTCACGACACTGTGGAGTTTATATCGACGGTAAATTGATTTATGAATCCGACAGGTTAGACTATATATTTGATTTTGACACTCTCGATGATAAATTCATTATTATTGCAGGTTATGATTTCGATGTCTTGATTGTTAACGGCAGAAGATACGATTTAAACGGTGATCCCACTGTCCTGAATAAAATGCTTGGCATGCTTCTTTCATCAAATTATCCACATAAATCAGTCATAGCTATAAGCCCCAGGCTTTTACCGGATAGCGATGATTTTATCTTCACTTACTATACAGATGACTATACTGGAGACTGTTTATTCCACGACGGATCATTCTACAAGGCTGATTATGACGAGGAATTCATCTATTATATAGATGGAAATTCACTAAAAAAGATAGATTTTAACTGAAAAACGCCCTGTTTTTAGACATTTTTGACAAAACTCCCTTTTTTTTTCCGATAATAGTTGTATACTAATTTTCACACAAATTTGAATCTTTACGGTTTATATTTTTGCAGGAGTTTTTATGTCAAACAAAGATAAGCTTAAGAATATGTCAACAAAGAAGAAATCACGCATTTTGTTCTGGGGTATGCTTGGACCGCTTCTTCTGGTAACGATTGCAGCCTGTACTTTCTTCTATTATGTTTCCAACAAAATCATTGAGTATTATCTGAAATCAGAACTTTCTTATACAGTTGAAAAAGTAAATTCCAGCATTCTTGAGCACGTCAATCCAATAATGGTGAATATCGAGGATTTTGCCAATTTTGCAAGCCTTTCTGATGACGTGGAGATTTACAAGCCGCTTGTACAGACATTCCAGAAGAACCTTGATTATTCAACGGGATTCTATTATGCAACCAAGGAATCTGTAAAAAAAGGCGGATTCTTTGTTCATAGCGGAGGCTGGGTTCCTCCATCTGACTATGATCAGACAACCAGGGAATGGTTTACCAACGCGATAAACAACCCGAACCAGCTGGCATTCTCATCTCCATTTATTGATGCCGATACCAAAGAACTGATTATAACTGTTTCCCATGCAGTAAATGACACACGTGGAAGGGTAAAAGGCGTCGTGGCATGTGACATTCTGCTTTCCCGCCTGACCAAGCTTTTCCAGGACATAACTATCTCCGAGAATTCCGTGATTAACCTGATTACACAGGACGGCTATTACATGACCAACAGCGACTCATCTAAAGTCATGAACAAGAAGTATTTTGACGAGACCTCATTTGCCGGTGACATGAAGCAGTGGTTGAACGGTGAGCTTAAAACAGAGGTTACAAACAAAAACTTCTATGCCGTATGCAGGATAGGTTATTCTCCATGGTTCATCATAATCGAAGGTCCTACAATGGATTTCAAGGGACAGCTTGCCAACGTCATATTCACATTTGAGATTGCACTCATCATCTTCAGCATCATCACTTCCCTGTTGAACATCCACACCATCCGCAAGATGAGGAAGGGTGAACAGCAACTGGGTGCAAACCTTTTTGCAGAAACTCAGACACTTGCCGTTGCCGCCAAGGAAAATGCCGCCACCGCACAGGATCAGAGTGCCGCCGTCAAGGAAATCGTTGCCACAATGGAAGACTCAAACGCACTCTCGGAGAACATTGCATCCAAGATCCACGATGTTTCAAAGGTCGCGGAAAAAACCTCATCTGATGTTGCAGAGGGTGTTGCCTCCATCGAAAACAACGTCGCACAGCTTCATGCAATTTTTGATGCAAACCAGCAGACAATCGAGGGCATGAAAGTTCTGAGCAAGAGCATTGAAAGCATCTGGGACATTGTTACTTTGATCAACAATGTTGCAGACCAGGCAA
Source organism: Treponema sp. (assembly GCA_017960765.1). GTDB lineage: Bacteria > Spirochaetota > Spirochaetia > Treponematales > Treponemataceae > Treponema_D. The sequence continues at coordinate 8,634 of JAGCYQ010000034.1, read as the reverse complement.
AAATCATCGCATTTAACGCAGAGCTTGAGGCATCCAGCGCAGGTGAGGCAGGAAAAAGCTTCCGTATTGTTGCAAACGAAATCCGCCGCCTTTCTGACGGTATCATCGACGGAACAAAGGAAATCAAGGAGCGCATAAACGAAATCCAGCATTCATCCGACTCCCTTATCCTTGCATCCGAAAGTGGAACGGAAAAAATCAACGAGGGTTACGAGAACGCAAAGAACCTTGGTGAAATGTTTGCAAGCATCAAGAACTCTGCCGAGATCACAGCATCTTCAGCAGGCGACATAACGGACATCATCCAGCAGCAGACAAATGCCTCCGAGCAGATTTTGATTGCGCTTAAACAGATATCAGCCGGTGTAGAAAACTTTACTGTTGCAACGGACAACATCTCTTCTTCTTCAGAACACATCCGCTCTATGTCAGAGGCAATGAACAACAGCGTCATGTCTTCTAAGGACGAAAAGGGCACGAAATAAAGGTTAGACATGGAAGAACTTGACTCTAAAACCCAGCAGGAGATTAAAGAGCTATACGAAGGCAAGCAGAGTTCATATCTGGTCTTTTCTGTAGGCCCACATCGTTACGCACTTAACTCCAGTCTCATAAAGGAAATCATGTACGGCGTAAAGATTCATGAGATTCCGTTTACTCCTGATTACATCGAGGGTGTCTTGAACTGCAGGGGAAATCCATACACAGTCGTGAACCTTCTTAAAATGGAGAAGGAAGAAAACAGCGAGATTGCCGAAAGTGTCTTTCTTTTGTTCAACCGTGATGATGACCAGTTTTGTCTTCATCTCTCCAACATCGAGGTATTTTTTGAGCCGGAAGAAGATGACATTCTTGAAGACAAGGTGAAATATAAATTTAAATTCATTCCGCTGTTTAATGTGGAGAAAATAGAAGAAGCCCTGTGCAGGGACTTGGGAAAGGATGAATAGATGGATCAACAGAAGATTAAGATTTTAATTGCTGACGACTCGGCCATTACCCGCGGCATTTTTGAAAAGAACTTTCAGGCTTCCGGGCTTTTTGAGATTGTGGGAATGGTTTCAAATGGACGTAAGGCAATCGACTTTTGCAGCGAGAACGATGTTGATCTTGTAATCTCCGACTATGACATGCCGGAGATGAACGGTATAGAGACAACAAAGATCCTTACAAAACAGATGGGTATTCCAGTTTGCATTTATTCAGAGGACAGCTCGGTAAGGTCACAGGCCCTGCAGGAAGGCGCAATGCTTTTTGAGGTCAGGCCAAGTTTTTCAAGCTTTACCTCACAGTCCATGACACCCTTTATTGAAAAAATTGCGGAGACTTATACAAAACGGTTCAGCTCAACTCATCATCATAATAAAAAATCATCTTCTGCAATTAATGAAGAAAAGAAACAGACAGGCTATCCCGCTCACTGTTACGACATACTTTGCATCGGAGCCTCAACCGGTGGTCCCACTGCAGTTCAAGAGGTTTTAAAAGGACTTGGAAACAATTTCCCGCTGCCGATTCTTTACGTCCAGCATATTGATTCCGGTTCTGACAAGAAAATGGTGGAATGGTTCAGCAAGACATGTCCCAACACACCGATGGAGCTTGCAAAAGACGGACAGATTGCCCAGAAAGGACATGTATACATGGCACCCGCAGATACTCATCTTATAATTGATTATATCAACTCAGCCGGTGCTCCAGTCCTGAAGCTTTCTGATGAACCTCCAGAGCGATTTTTAAAACCTGCCGTAAACAAGCTCTTTAGAAGTGCCGCATCTCATTACAAAAATAATTGTCTTGCAGTCCTGCTTACTGGAATGGGACGTGATGGAGCGGAGGGATGCAAGGAAATAGTTGATAACGGCGGTTATACAATTGCCGAGGACAAATCAACATGCGCCGTTTTTGGAATGCCTGCAGCCGCCATAGAACTGGATGCCGCAACAAAGGTTTATCCAAGAGGAGTTATCGCACGGGAAATCCTAAGGCTTGTGTGATTTACTGAACGTGATTATGGAGTTTTGAAATTTGAACCAATCAGAAAAATTGCTGGACGAAAATACTTTTGCAAAACTGATAGAACTGATTACTCAAAAAACCGGAATCATTCCACGCGACAGTCACAAATCCGGAATTAGGAATTATGTGGAAAAGCGCCTGAAAGAACTTGAGGAAGTTTCCAATTCAAAGCAGATATCCCCGGAGACTTTTCTTTCTTTAATCGAAGTTAACCCGATAGAGATGGCATTGCTCATCAACAGCTCAACAGTAAACGAGACATACTTTTTCCGCGAGGAGGCACAGTTTGAGGTTCTTGAGCAAAAGGTACTTCCTGAGTTAAAGGCAAAGACCCCGATTACCATTCCAATAACACCGATAAGAATCTGGAGTGCGGCCTGTTCAACCGGCGAGGAGATTTATTCGATTTTACTTTTGGCTGAATCCCTCGGCATAAAAACTGAATGCACTGCAAGCGACATCAACACAATGGTCCTTGAAAAATGTAACAACGGTGTTTACAAGAAAAATGCAATACGGTCTGTGGACGGTGCAAAATACCATAAGCTTCTTGAGCCATACAAGACTGAAGCAGGCGAATTCCAGCTTACGGAAAAACTTTGTTCCAGCATCAACACAAGGCACATAAATCTTTCTGACTTGACTGATTTTCCTAAAAACCAGAACATCATCTTCATTCGCAACGTATTCATTTATTTCAGCAATGAAATGAAAAAACAGATTTTGACAAAGATTGCAGAAGAATCACTTGCACCTGGCGGTTATCTTTTTGTCTCAATGAACGAAGTTGCTGTACTGGACTCGCTGATGATTCCAAAATGTCTTGAACAGATTGTTGACGGAAAGGTTTTTTATTTTCATAAGAAGGTGGACAAATGAAAATAACAGATGAGACATTAAGATGTTACTTGGAAGAAACCCATCTACTCCTCTATCAGATTAAGAACAATCCCAAGGGCTACAGGGAAACGCTCAGATATTTCAGCATGATTAAGGACAACTCAAGAATCCTTGGATTTACTGCTGTTTATAATTTGTTCAAGGGCATCGAGGATATCTACAAATCACTCTGCGACGGAAAAATCGTTTATACCGAGAATCTGGAATTACTGCTCAAAATTGTCTGTGAGGAAATTGAAGAATGCTGCAATCTTATTGAAGAAAAATCTCCCCTCTTCAATCAGGTTGATGTCCGCCCATATCTATTGTATTGTGACAAGGCGGTTGCCGGAGAAATATTTGACCCTACGCACATCACACGGAATTCAGAAAACGGTGACATACAGGAAATCAGGCAGAAAATCTCCAGCATCAATAAAAAGCGAGAGCAGAAGCCAAAGGATGAAATAATAAAGGTTTCATCGGACAAGCTTTCTGAGATTGTGAACCTTCAGGAAGAGATGATTGCAAGATCGTATATCCTTGATAATCAGATTGAACTGCTTAAGAATGCAATCTCCGACAAGGACATATCTGCGATAAATGAAGTGTATAAGCTCCTTGTAAGTGACACCCAGAACCTTCAGAATTCACTTTTGCTTGCTCACGAGAATCTTATGGGCCTGATGCAGGATGAGGCAATACTCAAGAACCATCAGAACTGCTACGGATTCTTTATCACTGCAAATGAAAAAAAATATCTTATCCCATCGGATCTTGTCAGAGATGTAATATGTGAGACTCCTCTCAATTACGTGACAGTCCAGAATCAGAAGAATGTAAGGTATGTCCTGGAAAATGAATCTGGAGAAAAAGAAGACGAGGTTGTAGAGAACGTTCCGATCTATTATCTTTCATCACTGCTTCCGGGACAGGCAGCGAAAAAACGCAATGTAATGGATACCATTCTTATTGTGGATTATCAGTCACAGAAAATCGGAATCATCGTAGACAATGTAATCAAGTTTGCATCCGTCATCAAGAAGAACATGCCTTCTTCATTTGAGAAATTTGCCTCGGTGGAAGGAATTGCCTTTGATGAGAAATACGACATGATTCCAATCCTGCATATCCCGGACATCATGAAGCGCTTCCGTTCTTTGCGTGGATATGACGTAAAGAAATACGAGGCCATCACGAAAAAACATGTCAGCAAAATCCTCATAGTTGATGATTCAGAGACCACAAGGCAGATTGAGCGCACTATTCTTCTGGCAAACAACTTTCTTGTGGAAGAAGCAGTCGATGGCATCAATGCGATAGAAAAAATGAAGGAAAAGCAATTCGACTTGATTCTCTGCGATGATGAGATGCCACGTATGAACGGAGACATTCTCCTGGACAATATCCGCCGCATGGAGAATTACAAGAACGTACCTGTTGTTGCAATGGCCGACAGACCTTTGGCAAAAGCAGATGCCTTTGTCAGCAAATCAGGATTTTCAAGAGACACACTGATACAAACTCTAAAAAGGAGCCTAGACAATGAGTGAGAAAATTTTAGTTTTGGAACCATCCACTACGACACAGTCAATAATAACTTCAGCACTCAAGAAAACTGTTTATGAAGCTGCTTTCGAAACCAACGGACTTAAGCTTTTGATTTCAATGTACAATACGCTTCCTTCTGTGGTATTGATAAATGCAAAATGTATGAATCCAAAAAGCAGTGAGCTGGTCCGCCTTATAAAAAGTGTTGACCGTCTCAGAAAGATTCCTGTTGGAGTTTATGCTGTCGGTGATTTTTCCTTTGAGCAGCATTACATGAGGAACACTGGCGCGGATCTTTTCATTCATTTTGACTCAGAGACCCTTACAGGTAACCTGGAAACACTTCTGGATCTTGGCAAGAAAAACAAGCTCTCTGCCCCGATGGAAAGTGACATAATGAAAAGCGGCATTGCAGAACAGGTATTTGCACTCATGCCGAATCTTCCTGACATCGAGGAACTGTGCCATCGTTTCCTTTGCCTCCTTACTGAATTCTGTGAGGTCCCGGCTGTCTCAATCCTGCTTAATGACGAGGACGGTGCAAGCGGTTATTACCTTTGCTCCAATAATTTCACGGAAACAGAAACCTCGGAATTCTTAAAAGTATGTGCCACCGATTTTGACGAGACCATACCATATACAAACATCAGGCTGATAAATCCAAAGCGTCTTGAATCAGAAATTGACCTGGACAAGTACCACACAAGTACAATTCCGCTTTCTGCATTCCAGAGTGTTGTACTTATGGACTCCACGCAGAAAAAAGTCGGAACAGTCAATGCCGTCCGTGAGGGAGCCTTTACCACACATCAGACAGACCTGCTTGATTTCTGTATTGAGCTGTTTAATCCTCTTGTCGAGAATGCTCTGTATCTTAAAAGGAAACTCAAGTTCGAGAAAAACATCCGCAAGGCATTCAGCCGTTTCGTTCCATCACAGATTATCGACGAGCTTGTTAAGAATGCAGACCAGTCAGACAAGGTTACTGTTGGAGAAAAACGTGACGTTGCGATTCTTTTCAGCGACATCCGTTCATTCACCAGCATAAGTGAGCGCAATAAACCGGAGACAATCGTTGCCTTCCTGAACAGATATTTCACCGTCATGTGTACTGTAATCAAAAAACATGGCGGAACGATAGACAAGTTCATTGGAGATGCCATCATGGCATTGTTCGGTGCCCCGGTCAGTTACGAGGATAATGCCCGCCGTGCTGTTGCCGCTGCCTATGAGATGAGGGAAGCCTTAAAGACTGTTGAGCTTGAGGATCTTGTCATGCCAGAGGGAATGAAATTCAACATCGGTATCGGCATCCACTATGGAGACGTAATTGTCGGATCAATCGGCTCCAACGATAAAACTGATTATTCTGTAATCGGTGACAACGTAAACCTTGCATCCCGCATGGAAGGCCTTACAAAGAATTACGGCACAATGATTCTTGTCACAGAAGCCGTAAGAGATGATATCTATAAAACCACAGGTGACACAGGCGGTTTTGAATTCCGTTATCTTGATGACGTAAAGGTAAAGGGAAAAGAAAAGGCTGTTCCGATTTTTGCAATCGATTCTTCACCGGATGAATTCCCCAGGGAATACCGTGACGCATATTCCAAGGGATTTGATCTTTACAAGCAGGGAATATGGAATCTTGCCCGTGAATATTTTGAAAAAGCACTTACGCTTGTTCCTGAGGACAAGGCCGCAAAACTCATGCTGGACCGCTGTATTGAGTTCATCAAGAATCCACCGGAAAACTGGGATGGAGCCATCACGTACCACACGAAATAACGTGAACTCAGTCGTCTAAACCGAGTTTCGGGAAAATCGTCATTCCCAGAATCTGCTGGCTTTTTGTGATTGGATATGGGGTTCCAAGAAGAACAACCAGAGCGGCTGCCACGCCTTCCTTTAGTTTTGTATCCTTGGAAACTTCCAGAGACTCGCTTTTTTTCACTATATATTGCACGGCTATATCATAGGCTTTCTCATAATCTGCAACCAGGATCCAAAGCTGTGCCGCAAAAGTCCCCGAAAGAACATTCGCACCCGCACCAAAAAGTCCGTTCATGTGCTGATGCTCAACATGACTTGGGATATGTTCCGCCGATAAAAGGCCCTGCAAAAACACACAGTCATTTATCGATGCAAATTTCATGAAAAGCTGATATCCCTCCCCGTTCTGACAGCGCTCAAAGTATTCTTTATCAAATTCCTGCTCACTAACCTCAGAATCATTTTCCTGCACTACATCAGTTTCCGGATTTTCAGTTTCCTCACGCATTTCAGCATAAGGATCTTCATCTGTCTTGGGATATTTGCTCAGTAAAGATTTAATGATAATAGCCGCAATCAATCCCCCGGCGATTAAAAAAATTATCCAACTCATGTAATCAATTATATCGTATTTATTTGAATTGTAAATATACAGACAGAAAAAACATGTTTTAAAAGTGGACTTGTCAAAAACCTCCTGATTGATTATACTTGAGTATGGAAAACATATCATTAATCCTTTCTGACTTAGACGGCACTCTTTTTCACGATGACAAATCTATTTCTGACTACACAAAGCAGATAATCACGGCTGCACAGAAAAAAGGAATCCTTTTTGGCATCTCAACTTCCAGAGCATTAGTCAACGCCTCTCGATATTTGAACGGACTAACGCCAGATGTCATGATTACAAACGGCGGAGGTCTGGTTTATTGCGGGAAACAAAAAATCTATTCCTGTGAGTTTACTAAGGAAGAGGCACGGACAATCATTGATACGGCCTTTAGGCTTGGCGGAAAGGATTTTATAATCAGTGTGGATAACGAGAACGGTCTCTTCTGCAACTCAAAGGAGAATCTGGGCGACCGTTATTGGACTTACACGGACTTTGCAGACTTTGACGAGCCGGCCATGAAGATCTGTGTTGAATCCCTGGACAAGCAGCTGGTGGAAAAGATCGCATCCAGCATTGGAGTTGAAAAAATTGATTACCTTCCATTCTCTGACATACCCTGGTACAAGATGAGCAAAAAAAATGCGACCAAGGAAAAGGCAATCGAAAAACTGTCCGCCCACCTGAATCTTCCCGTGGAAAATATTGCGGCATTCGGGGATGACTTCAGCGACATCGGCATGCTTAAAATCTGCGGCAAGGGTATCGCCATGGAGAATGCAATCAGCGAGGTAAAATCAATAGCGGACGAAATATGCCCTTCAAACGAAAACGACGGCGTTGCAAAGTGGATACAAAGTCACTTTGACCTTTGAATTGAATAAATCTATCCGCTCTTTCTCCCCCACCCTCTTGAATCATTTGCAATTCTCAATTATCCTTTAGAGAAGAAAACTGATTGAAATCCAAGAACAATATCTTCAGTTTTAAGGAAGGAAATATGAAAGAATTTATCAAGGGTGCAAATCCCTATATGCCTCTTTGGGAACATGTACCGGACGGTGAGCCGCGTGTTTTTGAATACAATGGGGAAAAGAGGGTCTACCTCTACGGTTCACATGATACGCTCAAGACAGAGTATTGCGGTCCTGATCAGGTTGTATGGAGTGCCCCGGTCGATGATTTGACAAACTGGACATGCCACGGTGTGTGCTATACTTCAACTGACGGTTCAATTCTTTATGCACCGGATGTAGTTCAAAAGGGCGACACTTTCTATATGTATGCGGCTGAAGCAAAGGGCTCCAGAATCATGCTGGCAACAAGCAAAAATCCAGCAGGACCTTTTACAAATCCAGTTAAAACTGAGCTTGCATTTGATCCTGGAATTCTTGTTGATGATGACGGACGTGTCTATGCATTCTGGGGATTCTGCAAGCAGTATTGTGCAGAGCTGAATGATGACATGGCAACAATCAAAAAGGAAACCCTCCGCGAGAATGTAATAAAGCACAGCATCACACAGTGGTCACCAGACGACGGCATGGATGATGAGAACGACGCATTCTTTGAGGCATCTTCTCCACGCAAGCTGTTCGGTAAATACGTTTTCATCTATTCAAAGCGCTAGTACACGCACAGACCACAGTACGGTGTTTACGAGGACTGCAACGGATTCCTTTCATTCAAGTATTGCGACACACCTCTTGGCGACTACAAGGTGGGCTGTGACATCAGCTTTAACGGTGGCGAGATTATCCCGAACGGTGACGGAACTAATTCCATGACATACCGCT